>NZ_JADALJ010000001.1:3524166-3827500 GCF_014876185.1 Rufibacter sp. LB8
GTGTTCACCTTTGACAAACGGCTGGTGGCAGATTCCCTGCTGAACCAATGGGACACCGTGCCATACATCAAATTCACGCCCAAGGTAGAAGGCAAATTCAAGTGGGCCGGGCCCGATGAACTGGTGTTTTCACCCACGCAGCCCTTCGCGCCAGCTACCAATTACAAAGCCGAACTGACGCCGCACTTACTCAACCATTCAGAGAAGAAATACAAAATTTCGGCGGAGCCGGAAATCAGATTCCATACGCCTTATCTGGCCCTGGAGCAAACCAGAACCTTTTGGGTGCGCAACCCCAACAGCCCCAATGAGCTGGAAGGCAGCCTAGAACTGAACTTCAACTACCCCGTGGCCTATGCCAAGCTGCGAGATTTGCTGAAGGTGTACCAGGCCCAGACCAATTTGCCGCTGGAACTGGTGAGCAGCAACGGCCGCCAGCTTACGCTCAAGGTAAAGCAGGTCAACCAGAACTTCACGGGTCCTATTCTGCTGCGCTTGAACATTGCCAAAGGCCTCACCACCGCGGGCAGTTCCTATGCCACTCCTCAGGCCATTGACCAGGAAATTACCTTACCCACGCGGTCTCAAATGCAGGTGCGGGAAGTGTACGGCACCCAGGAAGAAGGACAGGAAAGTATTTACATCTACACCTCGCAACCCGTCACCAACCCAGATATTCAGCAACTGGTGACGGTGAACCCGTACCGCGCCTTTACGGTGGAACGACTGGACAACGGTTTGGTGCTGCGGGGAAGTTTTACGGGCAGTTCAGTGTACACCGTGAGCGTGTCCGGGGAATTGAACGGCCTGGTGGGGCAGCCGCTGGGCCAGACGTCACAACATAGAGTAGACTTCGGAAACACCACGCCTACGCTTTCTTTTGTGGACCAGAAGGCCGTGTATTTGAGCAGCCAGGGTGCCCGCAACGTGGCGTTGAACCTGGCGCAGGTACCGCGCATCAAAGTGACCATCAGCAAGGTGTTTGAGAACAACATCCTCCGGTTTTTGCAAGAAGGCAAAATGTATGATGGCTTCTACAACGAGGAAACCGAGGAATACCATGACTATGAAACCTACCAGGTCAACGAGCAGAACGGGAAAGTCATCTATGAACGGGAATACGAAGCTGCGAACCTGCCCCGCGGCGACGGCCAAACCCTGCTCAACCTGGACCTAGCCGACCTGGATTTCGACAGTCAGTTCAAAGGGCTATATGTGCTCACCGTGGCCAGTGCCGATAAAATCTGGATGCAGGATTCCAAAATCATTTCGGTCTCAGACATTGGCTTGATTGCCAAACAAGGCCAGAACGAAGTGCTGGTGTTCGCCAATTCCATCAAAACCGCCGAGACGCTGTCGGGTGTGGAAGTCCGGTTCATCAGTACCAACAACCAGGTGGTCTACAAAGCCACCACTGACAAAGACGGCGTGGCCCGCTTCCCAGACATGGCCCGCAACGCGCCTGACTTTAAGGTTAGCCTGATTACCGCGCGCCAGGGCCAGGATTTCAACTACCTGCCCTACAGCCAGACCACCGTGAACACCTCCCGGTTTGATGTGGGTGGCAAGCGGCTGGAAGGCGTGACCTATGACGCGTTCATCTACGGCGACCGTGATTTGTACCGGCCCGGTGACACCGTGCACGTGAATACGCTGGTGCGCACCCCAGATTGGAAAACTGTGGCCGGCCTGCCCATCAAACTCAAGTTGCTGCTGCCCAACGGCAAGGAATACCGCAGCCAAAAAGGCACCTTAAACCAAGAAGGAGCGCGTACCACAGATTTCGTTCTGCCTGCCTCGGCGGTGACCGGGACGTACACGCTGGAAGTCTATTCCGGCAATGACGTGCTTTTAAACTCGCAGAAAATTGGCGTGGAGGAATTCATGCCAGACCGCCTCAAAGTCACTACCAAACTCAACAAATCTGATTTCAAAACCGGCGAACAAGTGCAGGTGAATCTGAACGCGATGAACCTCTTCGGGCCACCGGCCGCGGGGCGTAATTACGAAGTGCAACTGAGCCTGAAGAAGAAAACTCTGGAACCCAAGAATTACCCAGACTATACCTTCGAGATTAACACGTCCAGCGAAGTGGAGATTCAGACGAACGTGCGCCAAGGCGAAACCGATGCGCAGGGCAACGGCCAGGAACAGTTTGAATTGATGGGCCACCGCGATATTGGGATGCTGGAAGGCTCTTTGTTTACCTCGGTGTTTGATGAAACGGGTCGGCCCGTGAACCGCCTCAACCGGTTTAGCGTGAGCACGCAGGAAAGCTTCTATGGCATCAAGAAATTTGACACGTATGTGAGTACCCAAACCGCCATGCACGTGCCCATCATTGCCCTGAACAGCAAAGAAAAGCCCACCTTCGCCCGGGCGCGGGTGCAGGTGGTGCGCTACACCTATGAATCTGTGATTGAGCGCAACCAACAGAACTACGGCTACAACTCCCAGCGCAAAGAAACTGTGGTGTATGATGAAGCCCTAGATATTCCCGCCGCCGGGAAAGCGGTGACGTTCACGCCTTCGGCCTCCGGGGAATATGAACTGCGCATCATGCGGCCCAACGCCTACAACTACGTGGCGCAGCGGTTTTACGCCTACGGCTGGGGTGATACGCAGAGCACCTCCTTTGAAGTGAGCAAAGAGGGCGAAGTGGGGATTTCCCTGGACAAAGAAACCTATGAAGTGGGCGAGAAAGCCAAAGTCCTGTTCAAGTCGCCGTTTGCGGGCAAAATTCTGGTGACCGTGGAGCAAAACAGAGTGCTGAGCTATCATTACCTGGACACCGATAAAAAAGCGGCCTCGTTCACCTTGCCCATTCAAGACGAATTCCTGCCCACGGTCTACATCTCGGCCATCGCGCTCCGCGAAATCAAAGACAACAGCCTGCCCATGACCATTGCCCGCGGGTTCAAAGCCGTGGCCGTGACCAAAAAAGCGACGAAATTAGACGTAGCCGTCTTGGCCCCAGAACTTACCCGCTCCAAAAGGACGCAGCAGGTAAAAGTGAAAACCGTGCCCAATGCCCAGGTGACCTTGGCGGTGGTAGACGAAGGCATTCTGCAGCTCAAAGATTTCAAGACCCCCGACCCACACGGCTTCTTCTACCAGAAACGCGCCTTGGAAGTGAGTGCCTTTGACTTGTACCCGTACCTGTTTCCGGAGATTGGCAACCGAAGGTCCAGCGTGGGCGGCGATGGCTATGACCTGGAGAAACGGGTGAATCCCTTGACTTCTAAACGCGTGAAGTTGGTCTCTATCTGGAGCGGTCACCTCAAAACCAACAGCAACGGCGAGGCCTCCGTGAATGTAAAAGTGCCCGAGTTCTCGGGTTCCCTACGCGTGATGGCGGTGGCGTACAAAGGCAACGCGTTCGGCTCTGCCGAAAAGATGCTGCGCGTGGCGGACCCCATTGTGCTGAGCGCCGCCTTGCCGCGCTTCGCCAGCCCGAAAGACACCTTGCAGGTTCCCGTGCTGGTGAGCAATACCACTGCCAAAGCAACCGACGTAAGCAGCAGCATTTCCGTGACCGGGCCATTGCGCGTGGTGGGTGCTACTGCCAAAACCGCCAGAGTCAACGGCAATACTGAAACCCAGGTAATCTACCAGGTAGTGGCGGAGCAGGCCACTGGGCAGGCGTCGGTGGTGGTGAAAGTAAACGCCTTAGGCGAGCAGTTCAGCAACACCACTGACTTGACCATTCGGCCGACGGCGCCGTTGACCAAGATTACTGGAACCGGTTCTCTGAAAGATGCGGCTACGGCAGCTATTACGCCTACCCATGATTTTATTCCGAGTTCGGTGGCGTCTAAAGTAGTGGTGAGTAGTTCGCCGCTGGCGCAGTTCACCGATGATATCACGTACCTGTTACAGTACCCGCACGGTTGTCTGGAGCAGATTACGTCTACCGCGTTCCCGCTGCTGTACTACGCAGATTTGGCCAGAGCCCTGAACCAAGGCCAGAAAGGCCGCGCGGTGAATCCGAACCATCTGGTGCAGGAAGCCATCACCAAAATTGAGTTAATGCAGCAGTATGACGGCGGTTTCACTTATTGGCCCGGTGCTACCCAAACCGATTGGTGGAGCAGCGCCTACGCTGCGCATTTCCTGCTGGAAGCCAGAAAAGCCGGCTATCCGGTGAGCCAGCAAGTGGAGAACAAAGCCATTGCTTATCTCCAGAACAAGGTAAAAACCAAGGCCACCGAAGTCTACAAATTCTACAACACCCAGCGCAAAGTAGAAAGCAAACTGATTGCCGTCCATGAAGCGGCTTACTCGCTGTACGTGCTCAGCCTGGCCGGCAAACCCGATTGGCCCACCATGAACTATTACAAGTCCAAGCCTGAACTGCTGGCGCTGGATTCCCGCTACCTGTTGGCCAGCACGTACGCGCTCAACGGCAGTTTCCAGAGCTTCAGTCAACTCTTGCCTAAGTCTTTTGCGGGTGAGACCTCAGTAAGAGCCTTAGACGGAAGTTTCTACTCTCCGGTGCGGGACATGGCCATCTCTTTGAACAGTTTGGTGGAGGCCAACCCCGAGCATCCGCAGGTGGGCACCTTGTCTAGGAATTTGTCGCAGGAACTCAGGTCCAAGCGCTGGTTCAACACCCAGGAACGGGCCTTTGCGCTGTTGGCCCTGGGTAAATTGGCCAGCCGAAGCAAAGGAACCCAAACGGCGCAACTCTTGCAGAACGGTAAAATGCTAGGGACATATGCGGACAAAGACCTCATCGTGGCAAACAAACTGAATACAGCACCCGTGAACCTCCAGAGCAAAGGCAAAGGTCTGTTGTATTACTATTGGGAACTGGAAGGCATCAGCCAGAGCGGCGCGTTCAAGCAGGAAGACAGCTACCTGAAAGTGCGCAAAACCTTCTTTGACCGCGACGGAAAAGTGCTCACCAGCAACACCTTCAAGCAGAATGATTTGGTGATTGTGCGGGTGGAGTTGCAGACCCTGGATACGCGCTCCATCCCCAACGTAGCCATCACCGACATGCTGCCGGCCGGCTTCGAGATAGAGAACCCGCGCCTGATGACCACCCGCGAATTCCAGTGGCTCCAGAAGATGAACCCCGCCACCCCAGATCACCTGGACATTCGGGATGACCGCATCAACCTGTACACCACCGCCCGCCCCAAGCCGCAGTACTTCTTCTACCAGGTGCGCGCCGTGAGCAAAGGCACGTTTCAGATGGGGCCCATAGGCGCAGATGCCATGTACAATGCTGAGTACCATTCGTATCATGGTGCCGGCGTGGTGCGGGTGAAGTAAGGGCCTCACCCCCTAACCCCCTCTCCAATTGAGAGGGGGAATTCTGTAAATGCGTTTTGGGCTTCATTTCCAGAAATGAAGCCCAAAACGGAATGCAAATTTTAAGGGGCAGCAATGATAGCTTACGGTATCTGATTGTCCCCCTTTGAAGGGGGTAGGGGGATGATAAAGCCCGCTAAAAAATTTAAAACTAATGCTATAAAGAGAAGACAAGTGATTCTCGGGGATGCCTTGAATCAGCAAAAGTAAATCATCCCCCTACCCCCTTCAAAGGGGGACGGAATGCGTCACCAGGTTCTGGGTGGGCAATACCATAGACGCGTTTTGGGCTCCGTTTCCAGAATAGAGGTCAAAAACGGAAATTAACTTTATAGATTACACTTTTACCAGAATGCCGCTTTTTCAATCCTCGCTATTTCACTTAAAAATACTTTTCAGAAAGAAGTGGCTCATGCGTGCATTGGCGTTGGTAGCTGCTCCAGTGGTGATATTTCTGTTGTTGAACTGGGCGTTTCCGTTGCAGATGAAGGTGTCGTACTCGCCGGTGATTACGGCAGCCGATGGCAGCGTGGTGCATGCGTTTTTGAGCCGGGATGACAAGTGGCGGATGCAGCTGGAGCCAGATGAAATAAACCCAGTGCTGAAAAAAGCGGTGCTTCTGAAAGAGGACCAGTATTTCTATGCCCACCCCGGGGTGAACCCGTTGGCGGTGGCGCGGGCGGTGGTGAACAACCTGACCAAAGGCCGGAAAACCTCGGGAGCGTCTACCATTACCATGCAGGTGGCGCGGCTGCTGTACCCCAAAGACCGCACGTACGTGAACAAGCTGGTGGAGGTGTTCCGGGCGCTGCAGTTGGAGTGGCGCTATAGCAAAGACGAGATTCTGCAACTTTACCTTAATTTGGTGCCCTACGGCGGGAATATTGAGGGCGTGAAAGCGGCTTCGGTGCTGTATTTTCAGCAGTCGCCAAGGGTGTTGAGTCTGGCGCAGGCGGTGGCGCTCACGGTGATTCCCAACAAGCCTTCGTCTTTGCGGATTGGCGTGCAGAACGACCGCATTGTGGCCTTCCGGAACAAGTGGCTGAAGGCTTACGGGCAACTGAACGCCTTCCCGAAGGAGGCGATTGAAGACGCGCTGTTTGAACCTTTAGATGCAGCTAGGGTGCAGGTACCCAAGCTGGCGCCGCATTACGCGTACCGGTTGCTACAAAAATATCCCGGCAAGGCCATTATTAAAACTACGTTGAACCCGGCGGTGCAGGAGAAGGTGCAGCAGTTGGCCTATAATTACCTGCAACGCCTCAAGGCCCAGAACATTCACAACGCCGCGGTGCTGGTGCTCAACAACCAAACCAAGGCCGTGGAAGCCTACCTCGGCTCCGCCGATTTTACGGATGGTATGCACGCCGGGCAGGTGGATGGGGTGCGGGCACTGCGGTCGCCGGGGAGTACGCTGAAGCCGTTTCTGTACGCCGCCGCTTTTGACAAAGGCCTGATTACGCCCAAAACCATGGTCTCTGATGTGCCCATTGATTATTCCGGGTACCGGCCCGAGAACTACTACGGCACCTATAACGGCAACGTGACCATTGAGCGCGCGCTGGCTACGTCGTTGAACATTCCGGCGGTGAAAGTACTGGACCAAATGGGCGTGGAGGCCTTCGTGCAGAAATTGCAGCAGGCCGAGTTCTCTGAGATGAAACGCCGTGGCCAGCACTTGGGTCTGTCCATGATTCTGGGCGGCTGCGGCGCAACGCTGGAAGAACTGACGGCGTTGTATTCCGCCTTCGCGAATGGCGGGAAACAGGCGCCGCTCCGGTGGTTGCAGCAAGATACGGTCAAACAGGAAAAGCAGTTGCTGTCGGCGGCTTCGGCGTTTATGGTGAACCAGATTCTGACCCAGCTGCAGCGCCCCGATTTGCCGCATAATGCCCAGAATAGTGCTTATCTGCCTAAAATCGCCTGGAAAACCGGTACTTCTTACGGCCGGAAAGACGCCTGGAGCATTGGCTACAACCAGAACTATACCATTGGCGTGTGGGTGGGTAATTTCTCCGGCGAGGGTGTGCCCGAACTCAACGGCACCGAGACGGCCACGCCGTTGCTGTTTTCCCTGTTCAATACCATTGATTACAACAGCACCAAAAGTTGGTACCAGGCCCCGAAGAGTGTGGGTTTTAGAAGCGTCTGCCCCGAAAGTGGTTTGCCCGTGAACAGCTTCTGCCAAGATTTGGTGATTGATACCTACATTCCAGGAACGTCTGGGGTAAACAAATGCGCGCATTTAAAACAGGTGACGGTTTCTGTGGACGGAAAGTTCGCCTACTGCACCAGTTGTCAGCCCGAGAGCGGTTTCACGCAGAAATGGTATCCCAACCTGGCTCCGGAGCTGCTCAGTTTCTATGCCCAGGAAAACCTCCCTTTCCAGAAGCTGCCGCCGCACAACCCCGGCTGTAACCGTATTTTTCAGGAGTTCTCGCCGGTCATCACCTCGCCCACGGCCAACATGGAATTCCTGCTGGAGCGCGACGAACGCCAGAAACTCATGCTGCACTGCAACACCCTCAACGAGGTTAAAAAAGTCTACTGGTACGTGAACGACAAACTCCTGCAGTCCGCCGCCGCAGATGAACGCGTGTTCTTTGAACCGGACCGCGCGGGCAAATTCAAAATCTCCTGCACAGATGACCAGGGAAGGAATGCCAACAGCTACATCACGGTCAAGTTCTTGTAATAAGGTACATTTCCGTTTTTGGCTCCGTTTCTGAAAATGAGCCCGAAAACAGGAATGACTGCCCCTGCTATGCGCACTTATCACTACCTACGCTGTTGCCGTCAATGAGCCCCAGAGACGGTGAAAGGCAAGTTCTTAGAGCACCGTCTCTGGCAGGTTGGTGATGAAATATTGCCCAGACGCCACCCCATCAACCAGGTTCTGCATGGTCTTGGTGCTAAACACGTTCAGTAATTGATTGCGGTAGGCTTTAATGTCATCATGCAGCGGACAGGGGTGCGTATCTGAGCAGTGCTTCATGCCCATGCCACATTTCTTGAAAGCCTCAAGGCCGTCAATGGTGCGCACCACTTCCAGAATGGTAATGTCTGCGGCCGGCCGGTGTAGGAAAAAGCCGCCGGTAGGGCCCTTTAAAGAAGCAATCACCCCTTTCCTGACTAAATCCTGCAGAATCTTACCCATAAAGGGGCTGGGTAACTCCAGTTCTTGCGCCAGTTCCTTGATGCCAATTCTCTTGCCGGTCTCCTGCTGGAGGGCAAGGTACACAATCGCCCGAAGGGCATATTCCGTGGTTTTTGACAGCATGGCGTTTCTGGGTGATTTCTAAGCGCAAAGGTAGTGGTTCTAGCGCAGTTGCCGCCTGCCTTCGTCGGTAATCATGTCGGGGGTCCACATAGGTGACCAAACCAGGTTTACCTGCACCGTGAGTTCTGGGAACCTACGGGCCAGAATATGCTCTACCGCCGTGATGATGGTACTGCTCATGGGGCAGCCAGGAGTGGTGAGCGTGAGGTCAACGCCCAATACCTCCTGGTCTAGTGACACCTGGTACACCAGGCCCAGATCTACAATGTTGATTCCAATCTCGGGGTCTATGACTTGCCGCAGGGCTTCAAGAACAAGTTGGCCGGTATCAGGCGGGTGCGTTTGCATGCGTGAAAGGTTGTAGCTGGTGCGCACGGTGCAGCAGCAGGTGAAACACATTGATGGTGTAAACCAACGCTGCTACGGCAAACACTACACTGCCCGCCATAATAACCAAGGGTGCCTGAAGTAAAACACCTGCCAGCAGCACCGCATAGCCCACCAGGTAACAGCTGTTCTGCGCCTGCACCACACGGCTATGGTACAGGTCTTTAGGAAGCGGCGTTTTGCACCGGCCTACGTGTGGCTCGTACGCATGCATCCATACAATAAAAGGCAGGGTCTTAAAAGTCTGCCCCAGAATTAACCCTGATACAAAGCCCAAAAAAACCGACAACCCATACACCAGATACAGCGCAGAAAGCGACCTGGGCGGCAAGCCGACATTGCTGCTCACTAAAAACACCAGCACAACGGGCAGCAAAAGTAAAAACAAGGCCACAAAAGTCTGTTTCATGCCCAGATCCAAGTCTTTTCTAAGGGCAAGTTTACGGGCGTCATAGAGGTGCCACAGAAACAGCGCTATGCCTGCTACTACTAATGCGGCGTACCACGGCATAAACGGTGATTGGTAAAAAAGTTGGTCTGCCAAAAACAGCACCAGCCCGGCATTGATCAGGTTATAAGACCAATTGAGTTTGCGGGTGCCGGTGGGGTGTGACAACAGAAACATAGGAATCAACTTACTGCCTACGCCAATAATCAACAGCAGAAACCACCCGGCCATGCCCATGTGGGCGTGCAGTTTTAAATACTGCAGGTGGTCTTGCGGCAGAAACGGATTGGTAAAATTAACGGCCATGAGTAGACCCAGAATACCAGTGAGTAAAAGCCAGAAGGCTGAGGTCACTACAAAGTCTGCTTCAATCGTCCATTTAGGAGCCTGCCGGGCGGTTTGGTATACATTAATGGTGAACAGCGTAAACGACAAGAGCAGGCAGCAGCCCGCCACGTGCAATAGCAGACCCAGGTTAAAAAACCAGAAACAATACGCCAGCAGAATGGTGCCCACCGCCAGTAAGCCGAACGTGGCATAGGCCAGCCGCTCACTGTACAGTCTACATTCTAGCACTACGGGCAGCAACTGGTAGAGCGCCCCAAAAATAAGCATAGTGGCCCAGCCCAATGCTGCCACGTGCGTGAGCGTTAAGAGTTTAGGGTGAAAGTAGTGCCCGGCAAAAGCGTCTGTAGAGAAAAGCAGCAGTACACTTAGCGTTAGAAAAGCGCAGGCGGCAAAGGCATAATGCGGCAGCACCACCCACTTGCCCGGCGAATTTGAAAGACTGGCGGTTGGCATGTTCAGGTTTGTTTATAGATGAGCAATTGCACCTGGTCTGGGCCCAGTTCCTGTAGGGCTAGGGCAAAACCCCGTTCCTGTACCTGCGGTATCAGGTAGCGTGGCACTCTGCGGTGCGCTACGAGCAAGGCCTGGTGGGCGGGCAATTTCTCCAATGCTTCCAGAATAGAGACCATGGGTTGGGGCATTTCCATCTCGCGTACATCAAGGGTCTGCAGTTGGCCTTTGAACGTCTTTTTTACTTTCTCAAAATCAGAAAGAAAAACAGCCGCCGCTTCTTCTGGAGCATCTGTGTGCGAGGTGCGCCAGAAATAGGTGTACACCAGGTTTTCTTCTTTGTGGTGCGCAAAGCTGGCCACTCCCCGTTTTTGTAGAATCTTGTACAGTGGCGTAGGCTCAAAGGTATTGATCAATACAAGGGCCTTGTTTTCTGGAAGGGCATCAACGGCGGCCATAATCTCCAGAAATGGGTCATGCCCGGTACGTATACTTTCCCGCACATCTAAGTAAGTAAAGGCGCTTGGGGGCAGGCTCTCCAGCAACACGGGGAAAGCACCGGTAAGGGTTTCTTTAACCAAGTCTGGTGCTACTTTTTTGGTCGGAATAGTGAACCCCAATGGGCCCAGCTTCTCAAAAAAGGCCTCTACGGTACAGTTGCCAATGCGGGCAGCGTCTGCAATGGTCACCCGGCTGGCCAGCAGTTTCCGGAAGATGGGGTTGCGCAGTTTCTCAAAGTGCCGGTTTATGCTCACAATAGCTTCAAGGGCGGCGGGGTTGGCTTTAAGAATAACAGAAATTTTGGTGGCGGGGGCTAGTTCCATGGCGGGTGAGGGGTAACTAAAAAGCCGTTTTCGGGCTCATTTCCGGAAATGAGCCCGAAAACGGCTTGCGTCTATACTTTTGTAGGTGGCACTACTTCTTCCAGAACTCGGGGACAAAAGTATCCTGGGTGCTGTCATCGGGGTGACGTTTCTCCAGCAATTGGCTGGCTTCGGCTAGTTCTTCGGGGGGCACCACTTTCTGCAGGTACGGGAAAAGTTCACGCTCTTCCCAGCGTATGTGGGCCACCAGGTCTTGCTGCAGCGTTTGAAACTGTTCTGGCACCAGGCGCTTGCTGTCCAGAATCAGGTTGATGGTCCATTGCAGCAGACGGTGCTCTTCTTCTATGCGGGTTCTGAGCACGTCGTTGGGTACCAGCAACCGCCGTAGCAACCATTCTTCTTCCTGGCAATGTGCATACAGGAGCTGCGCCCAGAAATACTTGACGTAGGCTTGCAGGGTGGCCAGGTCTGTGTTGTTTTTGAGACCTTGCCTCAGTTTCCAGCAGAACAGCAACCCATAATGGTGCTCCCTTGAAAGCGGAACCAAACTTTTGTCTCTCTTTTGGGGAATAATGACGGTCTCCATGACGGTACTTTTATCTGGTTGTGGGAGAAAGGGCAGCCGCCAGTAACAACGGCTGCCCCACTCCGCTTACTTTAAAACTTCTTTCTCCAGGGCAATGGCTTTGGGGAACAAGATGTTGTTCTCTAAATGAATGTGCTGGAACAGGTCAGTTTCAAACTCCTGCAGTTTGGCGAAGGCCACCCGGTACGTGCCGCAGGCATCTGCAGGCAAGGCATAGTTATTGGTTAGGGCCCTAATGGCTTCCAGCTCACCGCCGGCGGCCTCATGCTCCATCTCCATCATGTTTATGGGGTTCTGAATGCTTCCAAAAGCCGGTCTGTCTACTTTTTCGCCTTTCTGGCTGGCCGCGTTCAATTGCTTAATGAACGGGAACAGCACGCGCTCTTCTTTGGGCATGTGGCTTTCCAGTTCATTGGCAATGTTGGTGAAATGCTTAGCCACCTGCACCAGTTCTGGGTGGTGGGCCCCATGCACGTGGGCAATTTTGGTGGTGTATTCCTGTAAGGTTGGTATGGCCTCCCGCGCGTATTTGTGGTGGATGTTCACAATGTAATCGGCCAGAAAGGTCAAATCCCAGGTTTTAAAGTCAGTGTCACCGGTGGTGTTGGACTCTGGAATGGCGCTCAGCTCCTGTTCTACCGTTACAGGGTTAATACCCTTTTCCTGGCACGCCTGTTCTAGGGTTTTTTTACCGCCGCAGCAAAAGTCAATGCCGTATTTCTTGAACACCTGCGCTTTTCTGAAGTCTTTGGCCACCAGTTCACCTATACTCTCTTTGTCTGTGAGTGCGAGCTTGGTAATGGTTACTTCCCATATTTCGGGGCCTTGCTGCAGGTACTCCCACGTAAAGATGTTGCCGCGCTCGCCTAAAAGCTGGTAGTACAACGGTTTGGGATCGTGGTCATTATGGATGATGAATCCTTCGCCGGCCCTGAGGGCATCAAACCATTCAAAGATGGTAGGGTGCTTCATGCGCGGTTCTAAAACAGTCACATCTAACATGTCAAGGGTTGCAGTAGTTGCCATAGTGGTAATGGTTTGGTTAAGAAGTATCAAAGAATGAGCGAAAGGTAAAACCCAATTTCTTTAAATAAAAGATAAAGAGGTATTTTATTATTTTAACGCAAGATTCTTCTAGTTAGGTTCATTGGATGTCCATTATTTTTTATGGGACGATAGGCTGCCAACCTGTTGCTTTTAGGCTTTGCCACCCGCCTGTCAAAGGTAACGGAGAGCACAAAGGGTGTATATGATGCGGGTCTCCAGGGCCTATGATGCTGGTCATGAAACCCGCTGTTTTAGGGCTCACTTCTGAAAATGAGCCCTAAAACAGATTGTCAGGTACGGGAGGTGCCAGACGCGGGCGTAGTGGTAAACTGGCCCAGAAAGAAAAGAAAAACCCCCAGCGGCAGCAGCGTGCTAAACCAGAACATAAGAGAGTGGTACTGCGGAAGGGCGCCCAGGCCTTGCCAGAAAAAAGTGCCCTGCAAAAGCATGACCACCTCCGTAACCAGGAAGGCCGCCAGAAATAACCCCATTCCGCATCGGCTCATCCATGACCTAAAATTCAGCCAGCCCAGCTTCCAGAAAAAGGCAAGCACCAGCGTGCTCAAAAAACCAATCAAGACCAGATGCAGGTACCCTATGATAAAAAGGCGCGTGCGGTACGCTAATTCTGCCACATACGGGAACGCCGAGCAGAACTGTAAAAACACTTTTAAGCAGAACGCCAGGCCTGAGAACAGCAGAAGCGCTTTGGCCCAAGGGCCAAACAAGGCAAGAATCTGTTTGCTGTTTTGGTGAAGGAGCAGCAGGAGTTTGCCTGCGGCCATGAGCTGTACCAACGCGGCCGCGCCCGCAATGCCATAATAGACTGCAGCAGGTTTGACCCAGAGAACAGACAGCACGTAGGCGGGCAGGCAAGCCCAGAACAACAGCCAGAAAACCAACCTGAGTTGTTTGGCCGGCAACATGATCTGGTAGGTCTCCAGCAGCCAGACCAGCAGACCCAGGGCCGCAAACGTAAACCAGCCGTTGTATTGGAAGTGGAGGTAAAAGTAAATGGCGTTGAAGTAGAGTCTGCTCCCGGTTTGGCCGGTGGCCATTATAGGTCCCATGGCCCAGGGGCCCAATGACGAAAGCACCAGAAAAAACAAGGCGGCTTTTACAAATAGAAAAGACAACCGGTGTTTGCCATGGGCTACCCGGGCCTGGCGGGTATCTTTCAAGAATTGGTACACAAAATAATAGCTCAGCAAAATGTGCGCCGTGGAGAAAGTAATGGAGATGGCGGCGTACCCCTGCCATGCAAAACTCACCAGCATGCCTGCCACCGTGGCCTGTGACAACCAAAATTGCCAGGTATAGGTTTTCTGGTCTTGCCGTTCTTTGGGCAGGTACGCCACCACCAGCCCCACAAAAAACGCCGCGTACAGCCACCCCAACAACGCCACATGTGAGTGCGCGTGCAACACATGCTTGTAGGTAAAGCCACCAGAAGAGCCCACTACCATCCACCGCAAAAAAAGCCCCAGTAACGCCACCACCAACAAATTAGCCAGGGTGACCAAAAACCATTTTCTTTTACTGTGTTGGGTCATGCGCAAAGGAGCGGTTTGCCTGGTAGGGCGCTGTTAAAAGGCAAAAATAGACCTTGCATCCCCTCAGATAAAAAGACAAATGTGTCTTCTATCTATGATTAATATCATTTTTCTTTCTACTCCCCAAAATGACCTTTGTGCCAGACACGTGTCTAAAAAAAGAGGTGGCCTGTTGTTGGGGTTCCCATTAAAGACTAGGTAAAAAAGCCGACTGGGTTGATGTTTCTGCGGGTCAACCAGCGCTTAGGCCCTACGTCATTTTGCCAAAGAGCTGAGATTTCCATTTTGCCGGCCAAGAAGGGCAGATTAAGGTTCTTAAGAAGCATTTTTTGAGAAGCACGGCAACGCTACGGTTTCATAAAAAGGCGAACGCAGGTTCACGGTCTGGCAAGTTGCAGCGCACAAAAGAAATATAAATAGGCTCTAAAAAGCCCACCGCTTTGCTTTTAACTAACCCAATTCTATTTGTACACTTTTACCAAAACCTACCATTATGAGGTATAAAAAACTCTGGCTCGGGTTCCTGGCCGTTATCGTCGGGTCCTTTGCTGTTCTCGGTTACTATGGTTCTGAAATTTACCGGCAAGCGCCCCCTATTCCGGAGCGCGTGGTCACTACTTCTGGCAAAACCATCTTTACGGCCCAAGACATCATGGATGGGCAAAACGTGTGGCAATCTACCGGAGGGCAGGAACTGGGTTCTATTTGGGGCCATGGCGCCTACACCGCGCCAGACTGGACCGCCGATTGGCTGCACAAAGAAGCCATGTTCTTTCTTGACACCTGGGCCCAGCAAGCCAAAGGCACTAACTATGACGCCCTTGATGCTGAAACCAAAGCCCAGTTACAGGCCCGCCTCCAAAAGCAAATTCGCCTGAACACTTATGATGTGGCCACCAAAACCCTTACCATCTCTAACCTAAGGGCCCAGGCCATTGCCCAGGTAAGCGCGCATTATACCGGGCTGTTCATGAATGACCCTGCCCTGGCTGCGCTACGCGATGCCTATGCCATGAAAAACTACACCGTAGAAGACCCTGAGCGCATGCGCAAGCTGAACGCCTTCCTCTTCTGGGCCACCTGGGCCTGCGTGACAGAGCGGCCCAACCAAGACATTACGTATACCAACAACTGGCCCGCCGAAGACCTGGTAGGCAACCGCCCCAGCCCAGACTTACTTATCTGGACAGGGTTTAGCGTGATTGTGCTCATTGCAGGTATTGGGTTGCTGGCCTTTTATTACGCCTCACACAAAGAAGAGGAACTGGACCACAGCAAGCTTCCCAAAGAAGACCCGCTGCTGGGCTTACGGGCCACGCCGTCTATGCGGGCCACGCTTAAGTATTTCTGGATTGTGACAGCCCTTATTGTGGTACAGGTAACCCTTGGGGTAGTCACCGCCCACTACGGCGTAGAAGGCCAGGCCTTGTACGGTTTTCCGCTGGCAGATTACCTGCCGTACTCTATTTCCCGCACCTGGCATGTGCAGTTGGGTATTTTCTGGATTGCCACTTCCTGGCTGGCTACTGGTTTGTACATAGCCCCGGCGGTGTCTGGCTATGAACCTAAATTCCAGCGGCTGGGCGTTAACTTCCTGTTCATCTGCCTGCTCCTTATTGTGGCGGGGTCTTTGGCCGGTCAGTGGTTTGGCGTCATGCAGAAACTGGGCTACGGCGAGAACTTCTGGTTTGGGCACCAAGGCTATGAGTACGTAGACATGGGTCGGTTCTGGCAAGTGTTTCTGCTGGTAGGCTTGTTCCTGTGGCTGTTTTTGATGGTGCGGGCCATTCTGCCAGCCTTTAAAACAGATGCGGAAGGCCGCCATTTGCTGGGCATGTTTCTCATCTCTTCTGCCGCCATTGCCTTGTTCTGGGCTGCCGGCCTCATGTGGGGGCAGCATACCAACCTGGCCATTGCGGAGTACTGGCGCTGGTGGGTGGTACACCTTTGGGTAGAAGGATTCTTTGAGGTATTTGCCACCGTGGTCATTGCCTTTTTGTTTGTGCGCATGGGCTTGCTTGAAACCAAAATGGCCACCGCCACCGTGTTGTTCTCCACCATCATCTTCTTGTTTGGCGGTATCATTGGCACGTTCCACCATTTGTACTTCTCTGGTACGCCCACGTCTGTCATGGCCCTGGGTGCCACTTTTAGTGCGCTGGAAGTAGTGCCGCTGGTCTTGATTGGGTTTGAGGCGTACCACAATTTTACGCTAAGCCGGTCCACTACCTGGATCACGGCGTACAAATGGCCTATCTACTGCTTTATAGCCGTAGCCTTCTGGAATTTGGTGGGGGCTGGCATCTTCGGGTTTTTGATTAACCCGCCCATTGCGCTTTACTACATGCAGGGGCTCAACACCACCCCCGTGCATGCGCACACGGCCTTGTTTGGGGTGTACGGTGTGCTGGGCATAGGCCTCATGCTGTTTGTGCTCAAAGGGCTGTCTAGCCGAAGACGCTGGAAAGACGGGGTTATCCGCTTCGCGTTCTGGTCCATCAACATTGGGCTTGCGCTTATGGTCTTGATCAGTGTGCTGCCCATTGGCCTTATGCAAACCTGGGCCAGCGTGAAATACGGCCTCTGGTACGCCCGCTCTGCGGAGTTCCTGCAGACAGACACCATGGAGATCTTGCGCTGGCTACGCGTAATTGGGGACACCATCTTTGCGGTGGGAGTGCTGGCGCTGGCCTGGTTTGTCATTGGTCTTAAAACGGGGCGGTCTTTGCATGCAGAGGAGGATGTGTCCAAAGACATTCCGGCGCACCACCCCTTAGATGAGACCCAGCCACCGGTGATTTAGGGATTGTACAGGCGTCAGCAGAAGCAGCCTTGGTACCTGTGAATTGTACCAGAACAGCCCTCCTGTTTTTGGCCTCATATTCAGAAATGAGGCCAAAAACAGGAGGGCTGCTTTCTTTAGCTGCCTTTTGCGGCATGGCCCTTTTGCCTGGGCCCTAAACTAATCTTTATCAGGTTTTTGAATGACCAATGTCATGTGATACCCGGTGCCCACCCCCGAGCTTTACAGAACTATAAAGTGTCCTTTCCTAATCCTAAAAATCATGATACGCCCGTTGACCGCTTCCAGAATATTTCGTGCCCTTGGCTTGGCCATCTACGCGCTGGGCCTGCTCTTTCTGGTCTCTTGCCAGAAAATGGACAGAGAAAAAGAAATTGCTGATGCTGCTGTGCAAAAAGGCAAGAACTACATGCCTCAGGTAGATGCCATTTTAACCTCGGCCCCGGCGGTGCCCAGGCCCATTACGCGCAAGTACCCGGCCAAGGTGGTGGTGCGCTTAGAAGTAACTGAAGTGGTGAAGAAACTGGCTGACGGCGTAGAATATACCTTCTGGACCTTTGGGGGCGTGGTGCCGGGCAAGTTCATAAGAATCAGAGAAGGAGATGAAGTGGAGTTCCACCTCATGAACCACCCAGACAGCAAGAACCCGCATAACATTGACCTGCACGCCGTGAACGGACCCGGCGGCGGGGCCAACTCCACTTTTACCGCACCAGGCCATGAGACCGTCTTTAGTTTTAAAGCGCTTAACCCTGGCCTGTACGTGTACCATTGCGCCACCGCGCCGGTGGGCATGCACATTGCCAACGGCATGTATGGCCTTATTCTGGTAGAACCCAAAGAAGGCCTGCCGCCGGTAGACAAGGAATTTTACATCATGCAAGGTGATTTCTATACCAAAGGCGATTTTGGTGCCCCGGGCCTGCAACCTTTTGACATGGCCAAAGCCCTCAAAGAGCAGCCTACCTATGTAGTGTTCAACGGTTCTGTGGGGTCCTTGTCCGGGGAGAATTCGCTGACCGCGCAGGTGGGTGAGACGGTAAGGTTATTTGTGGGCAATGGCGGACCTAACCTGGTATCTTCTTTTCATGTGATTGGTGAAATTTTTGACAAAGTGTACCCAGAGGGCGGCACCAGATTAAATGAAAACGTGCAGACCACGCTGGTGCCAGCGGGCGGCGCAGCCATCACAGAATTTAAAGTAGATGTGCCGGGTAACTACGTATTGGTAGATCACTCCATTTTCAGGGCATTCAACAAAGGTGCGCTGGGCATGCTAAAAGTACAGGGCAAAGAAGACAAGCGCACCTACTCTGGGCAGATCATGGATAAAATCTACCAGCCAGAGGGCTCTACCGTTCAGAACATGCCAGACTCTGAGGCTCCGGCCGCGCCGGTGGCTGGCACCAAAGATGGCCGTGTGGCCCTAGGCAAAGCGGTGTACGCCCAGAACTGCCAGGCCTGCCACCAGGCAGAGGGGCAAGGCATAAAAGGCGCTTTCCCGCCCCTGGCTAACTCTGATTACCTGAACGAAAACGTGGACCGTGCCATTGGCGTGGTGGTGCATGGCCTGGAAGGCCAGATCAAAGTCAACGGCGAACTTTACAACAGTACCATGCCCCAACTCAAACTCACCGATGAGCAAGTGGCCAACGTGATGACTTACGTCTACAGCCAATGGGGCAACAAAGGCGGTGAGGTGAAACCAGAGCAAGTGAAAAAAGCCCGCGCCAAAGCGCCTAATCATTAAGCAATACTTTTTCCATCGGCTGCCAGACGTAATTTTTTCCTGGCGGCTGATGGGGATTTTTTATTCAGATTCTTAAAGTCAACTTGAAATGGGCCGATATTTTCTTCTCCTTTTTTTCCTTCTGGTGTTGGCCTTGCCCGGAGCCGGACAAAAGAAATCTACCGGCGCACCAGCCCTGCCTATCAAGGGCGGTTCTTTTGTGCCGCTGTACGGGTCAGATACGCAGCCGGTGACGGTGGCGCCCTTTCTGCTAGACAAATACCCGGTGACCAATGCAGCGTTTGAGGCCTTTCTCCAGGCCAACCCAAAGTGGGCCAAAAGCACCATTAAACGTATTTTCTCTGACCAGAATTACCTCAGGCACTGGAGCGCAGGGGCGGCCATGGGTCAGGAGAAAAGCAAAATCAGCCAGAGCCCGGTGATCAACGTGTCTTGGTTTGTAGCCAAAGCCTATTGTGAATGCCAGGGCAAGCGCCTGCCCACCACCAACGAGTGGGAATTTGCCGCGCTGGCCTCTGAGACCAAGGCCAACGCCACTAATGACGAGAAATTCTACCAGCGCAGCCTGGAGTGGTACAGCAAACCCAACCCTAAATTCTTGCCGCCGGTGCAGGAGAGTTTTAAAAACTATTACGGCGTGCAAGGCATGATTGGCCTGGTCTGGGAATGGACCCAAGACTACAACTCTACCCTGCTGGTGGGCGAAGGCCGGTCAAACGCAAGCCTTGACAAGCAGGAATTCTGCGGTTCCGGGGCCAGCGGGGCTACCAACGTCAAAAACTACGTGGCGTTTATGCGCTATGCGTTCAGGTCTAGTTTAAAGGCCAATTACACGGTGGGCAACCTGGGTTTCAGGTGCGCCCAAAGTCTGCCCCAGGCCTCCCGCTAAATCTCCTTAAAAATCTGGTCATGAAAAATATTCTATATTCCCTGGCGCTGGCAGGCGCTTTTTTTGCAACGGGCTGTCAAGATGCTGCCGTAGAGCAGCAAGAACCGGCAAAAACCAAAGCTACTGCGGGCGCTTCCAGCCCCACGTTATCAGATTTGTCTATTTACCACCTCGGCTCAACATGGAAAAACCAAAAGCAGGAAACTGTTGAACTGGAAGAATTAAAGGGGAAGCCGGTGTTGGTGGCCATGGTGTACACAAGCTGCGCGTTCGCGTGCCCCAGAACCCTGGCAGATCTGCAACGCATTGAAAAAGGCCTGACCAGATTTGCGACAGAGGATTTCAGGATTGTGCTGGTCTCCATTGATCCCGTCCGCGACACCCCGGCCCAACTGGCCAAGTTCACCGCCGAGCATGACCTGGACCAGAACCGCTGGACCCTGCTCACCGCCCCGGAGGAAACCACCCAGGAACTGGCCGCCGTCCTGAACGTGAAATACCGGAAGGCTCTGAACGGCGAGTTCGCGCATTCTAACCTGATCACCGTTTTGAACGCCCAAGGCGAAATTGTACACCAGCAGCAAGGCCTGGGCGCCGCGCCAGAAGAAACCATTACGGTCATGAAAAGCCTGTTAACCAACTAAGCAGAAGTTTAGGAGACCAGATCGATTTCTTTCGCCAGAAAAGTAGAAGGAAACAACACCAGACAGCATATGGCGATGTACAAACAGATACCTGGTTTCCGTTTTCGGCTCCGTTTCTGGAAATGAGCCCGAAAACAGGATGGCTACAACTGGCGAGCGGCCGTAAAAAGGATAATTTTGTACCGCTATGAAAAAGAAACTATTGAAATGGCTGTACCCGCTCATCATGAAACTGAGCAAGGGCACGGCCAAAGGAACAGTGCTGGAGAACAAGCAGAAAGCCGCCCCGGCGCAGCCGTTCCACAGCTTGCAGGCCACGCTCAACAACGGGCAGCCGCTGGATTTCAGCGCATTGAAAGGCAAGAAAGTGCTGCTGGTGAACACGGCCTCCAACTGTGGCTACACCGGCCAATATGAAGAACTGCAGGCCTTGCAGGAGCAGCACAAAGACCAACTGGCCATCATCGGGTTTCCGGCCAATGATTTCAAGGAACAGGAGAAAGATGATGACCAGACCATCTCGCAGTTCTGCCAGGTGAATTACGGCGTCACGTTCCCGTTGTCCAAGAAAAGCGTGGTGGTGAAGAAAGACGGACAGCACCCGGTGTACGCCTGGCTCACAGAACCCCAGAAAAACGGCTGGAACCAACACCAACCCGACTGGAACTTCAGCAAATACCTGCTAGACGAGAACGGCGTGCTCACGCATTACTTCGGGCCGGCCGTTTCACCGCTGGGCGATGAATTGAAAAACGCCCTGGGGCAATCTGCCAAGCAATAAAGTCTGATTTTTCCGTTTTCGGGCTCGTTTCTGGAAATGAGCCCGAAAACGGAAATTATTTTGGAGTGATTTAGCAGATAGCCAGCGGGTTACTGATTGTTGGGTTGGTTTCTTATATTTGACCCGAGCCCGATTATTACACCCATAAACAGACCGCTATGCACAACGTGTTTTAGTCAGAATCGGTCACGGCCTTGGTGGCCCGGATCAACCGTTTAGAGCCAGATTCCAGACCTTTGTGGGGGAAGATGACGGTGGGGCAGATGCTGGCGCATTGCAACGTGATGTACGAAATGGCGTTTGAGCAGAAGCACCCAAGGCCATCTTTTCTTATGCGGTTGCTGTTGAAACTGGTGGTGAAGCAAGCGGTGGTGGGCCCCAAGCCGTACCCCAAAAACAGCAGAACCGCGCCGGTGTTTCTTATGAAAGAGACGAAGGATTTTGCCCAGGAGAAAGCCCGGCTCACTGCGTACATCCAACAGACCCAGCAACTGGGCGAGGCGTATTTTGAAGGCAAGCCTTCGCTTTCATTTGGCGAACTCACCGCGCAGGAATGGAACACCATGTTTTACAAGCACCTGGACCACCACCTGCAACAGTTTGGGGTGTAGTTTCCGTTTATCTTTGATACCGGCGTTTTGGGGCTCATTTCTGGAAATGAGCCCCAAAACGCAGTTCATCTCCATTTTCTGCAAGTTATAAGCCTGCGTAACGTTATTCTCATTGTGCTATGTCTGTTTTCCAATTCTTCTCTCTGAAAACCGCTGTGGGCCTGGTGCTGCTGGGCTGGCTCGGTTTTTTCATGTCTGATGCGAACATCTCTTCTGGTTTTCTGAGCACTGACTTCGCCCAGACCCAAACCGCGCCTGCCCCCGCAGACCTGGAAGGTGCCTGGCAACTGCTGAGCCCTGCCGCCGGTAAAAACCAGACAGCCACCGTGGTCAAAACCCTGGCCGACGGTTTCTTCTCAGTGGCGCATTTTGACAAGGCCGGCAAGAAATTCCTGGGCACCTACGGCGGCACCTACACGCTTTCTGAGGGTAAGTTCCAGGGTAAATTTGAGTTCCACACCTTTGACAGCACCAAGGTAGGTCAGTCCATTTTGGGCACGGTCAAAAAGCAGAACGGCGCTTGGCAACTGACCCTGCCGGGTGAGGCTCAGGCTTCGCAGACCTGGGTGAAAGGGAAGGAAAAAACAGCGCGCTCGCCGTTGGCCGGCGCGTGGCGAATCAGCCATAGACTGGGGCAAGACGGGCAGCTTCGGCCCATGGTGCAAGGCCCCCGCAAGACCATCAAGATTCTTTCTGGTGACCGGTTCCAGTGGATTGCCTTCAACTCTGAGACGGCGGCGTTCTCGGGCACCGGCGGCGGCACCTACACCGCCCAAGACGGAAAATACACCGAGCACATTGAGTTCTTCTCCCGTGACAGCAGCCGCGTGGGTATGCAGATAACGTTCAATTTTGAGATGAAAGACGGCCGCTGGCAGCACACCGGCCAAAGCAGCACCGGCAGTCCGGTTCATGAAGTCTGGCAACGCCTGGCCCAGTAACCCAAAGCCAGCCTTTTCTGGAGGTGTAGCCTTGGCAAGTGAAGTTGTTTCCCTTAGGCATGAAAGCCGTTTTGGGGCTCATTTTCAGAAATGAGCCCCAAAACGGCTTTTTGTTTGCATCTGCTGCCAAAAACTACCTGTGAGTGTGTGTCTTGCTGTGCTTGTTTGCGTGAAATTTTAAGCGAAGTAGGGGTTTGGCGTGGTTGCCTTGTCTTTTTAGAAGCACCTTAGAGAAACTATGGCATGAACCGAGATGGTGACGCCAAAAGATTACAGGCAGTTTTGCAATGGCAGCTACATTGTCAAAGTGCTATTGTGGTTTTGGGAAACGTACTCTTGCAGGCAAGCGCTTGTTATTTACGGTGGTATTACTGTTAATTTTATTATACTATATTTGTTGTTACCATATATTTATAATTAAATCTGGCATATAATCACGCTAATTCCTGACAGACGCAGTAGGAAAGGTTCTGGTTTTGGAGTTGTACTGTTGTCTGAAAATGAGCCTTTTGTACTTTTGAGGAGATTTATTTCCTTTGTAGAAAATTCAATATTGATTTTTATGGCTAAAAAACATACCAATTGTATGGGCATTCTATGAATATAATTACAATTCAATTTCCCCGTACCTGCCCTCCACCACACACAAAAACATCAACCAATCAACCATTGCCTTTCTGGCTTTCCCCCGTTGCCAGAAACTGAACACAACCAAAGAAGCCTGCCTTATTGCATGATCCCTGCTGGTATTTGCTGTTGACAGGTTCCGCTTATATTTTACGCTTACAGTACTTTTAGCTTTTACATATCGCGTTAAGTCTACTTGTAGTGCCCCCTGGGCGTGTTCTGGGCAACCAGACGGCCCCCTGAAATTGACTGTTGGTTGAAAGAGCCAGCTGCCGCCTGTTGCTTTTAGGCGCGTATGTTGCCGGGGTATGCTAAGTGATTTTCCTGCGATTCATTAACTTCTGCATGAAAACACGTTTACTTTTAATTGTGCTCCTGACACTTTTCTTACAAGAAGTGCGGGCACAAGTGAAGTCGCCGCTCCAGTCTCTAAGAAAAGTAACCCTTTTTAGCCATAACCCCCTGCTCCTTTCTGGCAACTCCTCTGTAAAAGGCGAGTTGATAGCCCCGGCGGTAGAAACCGCCAAATACGGCAAGACCCTTCCGGTAACAACAAAACTGAAGAGCCAGCAGCAGACCCAGGCGCAGGTGAACCGCCTCTACGCAGAGCTGGCCTCCACAAAACCCACCGCCACCCTTGACGGCAAAAACCTTTCGGGCGCTACCCTGGCGCCGGGCGTGTACCACATCAAAGGAAGTGCTCTTTTAAAAGGTACCCTCACGCTGCAGGGCACCGGCCAAAAAGACGAACTGTACATCTTTAAAGTAGAGGGAAACCTGATTCTGTCACCGTCTGCGCAAGTAAAGCTCTCTAAGCGGTTGCGTTCCCGTAATGTGGTGTGGGTGGTGAACGGCAACGTAAAACTGAACGCCCAGAGCACCTTAAAAGGGTCTATTCTGGCCAAAGGTGACATCAACGCCGAACACGGCGCCCAAGTAGAAGGCAAGTTGCTCAGCCAGGAAGGCAGCGTGTCTTTGCTGGATAGCTTTGCCTCTGACCCAGCGGCGGCCATTGCAGATTTGACCATTTCTCAAACGGTGAGTCCGGCAGCTTCCCCTGATGGAAAATACGTAGTAAATGATGTTGTTACTTATACCGTTACAGTCACCAACACTGGGCCAGATAATGAGGAAGGTGTAGAGGTTAACTTTGGTTGGTTACCCAACAATGCCTTGGTTTTTATAAGTGCCACGCAAACCACAGGCACTTACAATGCGGCAGACGGGTATTGGGAAATCCCGGTTTTACCTGTGGGGCAAGTTGAGACACTAGAAGTGACCGTTCGGTTAAACAGAGCTAACTTTATAACTACTGCCACTGACGTTTCAGGAACTGGCATAGACGTAGATCTGGATAACAGTAGTTCCACCTTGATCATTTGCCCCGTTAATAAGAAACCAGCAGGAATTACAGGACCTGAATTTGCTTGTGTTCTGCAGGCGGGAGTAACAGATCCTTATACGTTTACTGTAGATCAACCCATTCCTGGCGCCAGGTATTCTTGGGATCTTCCTCCAGGATGGACTGCTATAGGTCCCAATAACGCCAGCAGTATTATTGTTACCACCGGAACTACGCCTGGTACGCAAACCATTTCCGCCCGGGCCGACAGTCCCTGTGGTTTAAGTGATTCTACTTCTTTCAATGTTTACTTATACCCCTCTAAACCTACCATTGCCGGACCCATTAGCGGTAATTCAACGTATTGCGTAGGAAGTCAAGAGACATTCTCTATTCCCTCTGGTACTCAAGCCAAAGATTACATCTGGACCGTGCCCGCTGACTGGACCATTATCACCAATGACAGTTCAGAGCAGATTACAGTACAGTTTGGGCCCACTAGTGGGAAGATACGAGTAGTTGCAAACAACCCATGCGGTAATAGTGCTGCTATTGAGAAAGACATAACGGTCATTTTAAGCGTACTTCCAGCACCAGGTGGTATTACAGCATCTAATGATATTTTATGTGCTAATACTGGCACGGTTACCTATTCTATAAATTCAGTTGCAGGCGCTATAGATTATACATGGTCTGTGCCTACAAGTTGGGCAGTTTTGTCAGGACAGGGAACTACTTCTATTACTCTACAAGTAGGGGCTCCTAGTGACTCTATTTTTGTAGTCGCCAACAATATTTGTGGACCAAGTTCCCCCAGAGTCAAAAAAATAATTGTTTCACCGGCTGCTCCTCAAATTGGAAGTATAAACGGTGATTTAACCATCTGTTCGTCAGATCCACCACAAACGTATTCAGTTGATCCTGTAGCTAATGCGCTAACATATTTTTGGGAAGTTCCGACTGGGTGGTCAATTCTTTCCGGCCAAGGAGGGACTAATGTTTCCGTTAAGCAAGGAACTTCTGGTGGACTATTAAAACTGACCGTTACAAATGGCTGCGGCCAAGATGTAAAAACTATTAATATAGAGGTAAGTAATTCTAGGCCAGCTGCTCCAGTATTTGTTCCTACTTCCCCAGAGGCCTTAGCGCCTTGTATTGGGCAGACGGGATTGGTATATTCTGTAAATA
This sequence comes from Rufibacter sp. LB8, assembly GCF_014876185.1. Lineage (NCBI taxonomy): Bacteria > Pseudomonadati > Bacteroidota > Cytophagia > Cytophagales > Hymenobacteraceae > Rufibacter > Rufibacter sp. LB8. Next base: position 3,549,985 of record NZ_JADALJ010000001.1, read on the forward strand.
GCGTTCCTGGTGCGCAAAGTTATGATTGGGAACTTCCTGATGGGTGGGTAATTACCAACCGGTCAAATGGGGGCAGAACCATCACTGCTACCTCCAGTTCCACTCCGGGGCAAATCACGATTAAGGCCGAAAACGGCTGTGGGTTCAGTACAGCTACCAGCATTAGTGTGGTTCCTTTTGGCTCTGCGCCTGACGCTCCTGTTAATTTTCTCGGAGATCTTACTCCCTGTGCAGGTAGTATTATCACTTATCAGATTGAAAATCCAATAGCAGGTTTGTTCTATGACTGGTTTGTGCCTGCTGGTTGGGCTATCCAAAATGGGGATAGCACTTCTATGATAACGGTACTCGTTGGAAGCAATGCTGGAATTATCAGTGTAAAGGCTGGTAATGGTTGTGGTCCAAGCCCATCAGCCCTCGAAAAGCCAGTAACTCCTTTTAACGGTGTTCCTGTTTTCTCAAGCGAGATCATAACTCCCGGGCTAATTTGTGCAGGTGTGCCGGAAATAGTGTATTCTATAAATGCTGCAACAGGTGCCCGTTCTTACCAGTGGACTGTGCCGTCTGGGTGGACTATTAAATCTGGACATGGAAGCAACGCAATTGTGGTTACCCCGGGCAGTACCGGAGGGCAAGTGACCGTAACGGCTGAAAATACCTGCGGCAACAGCTTGCCCAAGTCTGTCAACCAAGTAGTATCCCCGGCTGCCCCAACTACTCCTTCAGCAATTACCGGCTCAGCCATTATCTGCCAGGGTCAAACCACTACGTACACAGCTAATGCTTCGGCCAACGCAACTTCCTATGTGTGGACTATTCCTGCTGACTGGACTGTGGTCTCTGGGGGAAATACAAGAGAAATTACCGTCGCTACTGGTTCAATCTCAGGTAATTTGACTGTGCAGGCCGTAAATTCTTGTGGTACAAGTTCTGCCACATCATTTAATGTACAGGTGGTGCCAAGTGCACTAAGTGCAGGTCCAATTACAGACATAGATGAAGTCTGCGGAACTACAAGTATTCAAACATACTCCATCGCACCCGTAGCAGGTGCTACCGGCTATACCTGGACCCTCCCCAATGGCTGGACGTTGCTTTCAGCCAATAATGGCCCAAGTGTGCAAGTTCGGGTAGGTGCCACGGGTACAATTTCAGTTACTGTCCAAAATCAATGCGGCTCTGGAACTGCTTCCACCAGAACCACTACTGTCAGAACGGAGCCCCCAGCGGCACCAATTGCTATTAATGCTGACCCTTCCGCTCGCTTCCCCTGTGAAAACCAAGCAGGCCTTACTTACTCGGTCGCCCCGGTAACAGATGCCTCTAACTATATTTGGTCTGTTCCTTCTGGCTGGACCATTGTAGGAAGCCAAACCGGGCCAAGCATAAACGTGACCGCAGGCGTGGGAGCCGGACAGGTAAGGGTGTTTACCCGCAATGCTTGTGGCGACAGCGCCCCTATTGCCATCAATGTCGCAACCGCTGGCACTGCCCCCTCACTGCCTGAGGCTGTTGAAGGTGATCCCGTGCCTTGTATTGGCGCGACCGGTAAAATATACAGCGTGCGGAACGCTGTAGCAGGAGTGCAGTATAACTGGTCCGTGCCTGCTAACTGGGTGGTTACCGCTGGTTTGGGTACTTCCCAGATTACCGTCACCATAGGAAGCGATACAGGTAATGTAGAGGTAACTGCTGAGAATGGTTGCGGTATTACGGCAGCTACCAGCCTGGCAGTAGCGCCTACTACCGGTCCACCGGCCATTGGCGGTGATATCACAGGAGAAGATGACGTTTGCCTTGGCGCGGTTCTTACTTATAGAGTTCCGGCGGGAGGCGCTATTTCCTCTTACACATGGTCCACGCCAAGCGGTTGGGATATTACGGCTGGACAGGGTACCAATGAAATAACGGTGAAGGTGAACGCCGTCATTTCTGGAAAAGTGCTTGTGACCGCCGTCAACGGTTGCGGGAACAGTGTTACCAAAGAATTGCTAGTTATTTCTTCTCCCAACATACCAGAGGTACCGCCTGTCATTACGGGCCCTACCGATCTTTGTATAGGAAGTCAATATACCTTTTTAGCCTCACCGGTAGACAACGCCACTGGTTACCAGTGGAACATTCCTGCCGGCTGGACAATTGTGTCTGGTCAGGGTACTGGCACGTTGGTCGTGACCATTGGTTCTACCTCTGGTGAAATCTCAGTTCTTAAGTCAAAGGCCACTAACGGTTGCGGCGGCAGTGAGGAAACCGTTTTCAACACCACCGTGAATCCTAACGCTCCTGGGGTAGTTGGTGCTATATCAGGTCCTGATAGATTATGCGCTACCAATACGGTGCAGGAGTATTCTGTAACGCCGGTCCCTTTTGCCACCAATTATTTCTGGACCGTTCCGGCCGGCTGGCAAATTGTGTCGGGGCAGACAGGCTCCACCTTACGCGTGATTCCGGGAACCCAGAGTGGCGAGGTGCGCTTAAGGACTTCCAATGCCTGCGGCAACAATGCCGCAGATGGTACTTTGGCAGTCATCATCACCGGTTCTGCGCCATTGCGGCCAGCGGCCATTGCGGGAAGTGCCTTCGCGGCGAACCCATGCGTGGGCCAACCAGGCTTGACTTATACTATCCCTGCAGTTTCAGGCGCCACTTCCTATAAGTGGGAAGTACCAAGTGGCTGGGCTATTACCGCAGGGCAGAATACTACCAGTATCACTGTGACGGCTGGAAGCCTACCCGGCGATATTTCTGTGATGGCGAACAACCTGTGCGGGGACAGCCCTGCCAGAACATTTGGTGTCACTCCATTTACAGAGCCTCCAGCTACTCCAGCAGGTATCACAGGCGCCCAAAGACCTTGTGTAGGCTCTCAGGTAACGTACCGGGTGGTGAGCCCACAGCCAAATGTAAACTACAATTGGTCTGTTCCTACGGGCTGGTCTGTGTCTTCTGGGCAAGGCACCGCCGAGGTGGTGATCACAATAGGTACAATTCCCGGGTCTGTGGAAGTTAAGGCAGAAAACGGTTGCGGTGAAAGTGCAGGTGCCATTCTTCCTATTACACCAAGTAGCGGAGTACCGGTGCTTGCTGGGAATATAAGTGGGGCGGGCATTATCTGTGCTGGTGCCACGGGCTTGGTGTATACCGTTCCTGTAGTAGCTACGGCAGAATCTTACCAGTGGACCTTGCCAGATGGCTGGAGTATCACCGCCGGATCTGAGACCAACAGCATTACCGTAACTGCCGGAACTGGCAGTGGTACAATCTCAGTGGCTGGAATCAATGCCTGCGGAACAGGGGTTGCCAAAACGCTTGCTGTGACTGCCACTCTTGGTGCACCTCAAAGTCCTATTGCCATTAGCGGGCCCACCAGCCTTTGTATTGGAGGCGGACCGGTTACGTATTCTATTGCTGCGGTTGCCAATGCCAGTTCTTATGACTGGACATACCCTGTTGGTTGGACTGTTTTAAATGGACAAGGCACCTTGAGCATCACCCTTCAGCCTAATGGAACCTCCGGAGCTGTAGCGGTGGCGGCAACCAATGTTTGCGGCACTGCTACTGGCACAACTAATGTTACTATCTTCCCTAATGCACCAGACGCTGCAGGGTCAATTTCAGGACCTGTCTCCTACTGTGCTGATAATACAGAATACACTTATTCTATTACACCGGTAGCAGGTGCCACCACCTACAACTGGACCATTCCTGTTGGCTGGACCTTGGTGTCAGGTGAAGGAACTACATCTATTGTGGTAAGGCCCTCTACCAACAGCGGTTCTATTTCAGTGGCTGGAGTCAATGTCTGTGGTGAAGGTATTGCCTCATCTCAAGCCATTACCATCACGGGTGTTAAACCCATACAGCCTGGCGCCATTTCAGGTAATCCACTACCATGCAGGGGAACAACGGTTACCTATTCTATTGCGGCAGTAACAGGTGCAACAGGATATGTATGGGAAGTGCCCGCCGGCTGGACGTTAGAGAGCGGTCAAAATTCCACCAGCATTACTGTTACTACCGGACTTGGTACTGGCAACGTAACCGTGAAAGCAGTAAGTGTCTGCGGCGAAAGCCCGGTGAGAACCCAGACAGTGACTTCTTCCACATTTCCACCTGTTCAGCCAGAGGCTATTGTAGGGCAGGAACTTCCATGTGCGAACAGCCAGAATATCACGTATTCTGTTAGAAATCCTATAGCTGACATGACGTATACCTGGTCATTGCCAGCGGGTATCACTATAGTTTCAGGGCAAGGCACTGCAGACTTAGTAGTGAACGTGGGTACCTCCGGTGGTGAAATCACGGTAACCGCAACCAACGGCTGCGGAACTAGTCCTGCTGCTTCCTTAACTGTGGCGCCAACATCTGGTTCACCAGCCTTAACCAGCAATATAGCTGGACAAGGGAATGTTTGTGCTGGTAGTTCTTATACCTACTCTGTCAGTGGAACAAACGCATCTTCCTTTGAGTGGAGTGTTCCTACAGGTTGGCTTGTTACTGCTGGCGCAGGCACCAATACCATTACCGTGACGGCTGGTTCATTACCTGGAAACGTAGTTGTGGCGGCTGAAAACGGCTGTGCCATCAGTCCTAGCCGAACTTTGGCTGTTTCTGTTCTACCAGCAGCCCCACAGACACCGGGCACCATATCCGGCGTGGTCAACGCCTGTGCCAATCTAGAAGTAACCTATGAAGTAGCCGCAGTGGCTAACGCGACTTCTTATATATGGACAGTACCAGCAGAAGCTACCATTCTGGCTGGCGGAACTTCCAGAAGTATTACTGTGAGACTGGGGAATGCCTCTGGGCAGGTGACGGTGAAAGCTGTCAATAGCTGTGGCACTAGTGCAGAATCCATCCTGAACATCAATGTATCTCCAGGAGCTCCTGAGCCAGTTGGCCCTATTGCCGGTGCTTCGGCTTTCTGTGCCACGGCTGCCACACAGACCTATTCTATCGCCACGGTGGCAAGGGCAACCAACTATTCTTGGTCTTTCCCAACAGGTTGGACTATCATTTCTGGACAAGGAACCACTACGGTGGAAGTTCAGCCTGGTACAACTGGCGGGGTGGCTACTATAACTGCTTCTAACGGTTGTGGACAAACATCCCGTACCATGAGCATTACGGTTAACCAGGCAATTGCTTCTGCCCCAACGGGCTTAACAGGAAAATTAACGCCGTGTATTGGTGAGACAGGTCTTACCTATTCAGTGCCTTTTATTGCCGGTGCCACTGGGTACACGTGGACAATGCCAGCCGACTGGACCATCCAATCTGGACAGGGAACAAGAAGCATTACTCTGACAGCAGGTTCCTTATCTGGTGCCATTACAGTGACTGCTAACAATGATTGTGGCGCAAGCCCAGCGGCTAGTTTGACTGTGACGCCTTCGGGTACCGCACCAACCCAGCCTTCAGGAATCTCAAACGCTTCTGTCATCTGTGCCAATAGTCAACAAGTCTTCTCAGTAGATAATCCTCAGTCAGGCCTTACCTATAATTGGAACTATCCGGCTAACTGGACCTTGGTGTCTGGGCAAGGGACAGCGCAGATTACGTTGACGGTGAGCGGCTCTTCAGGAACGGTGTCTGTTGCAGCCCAAAATACCTGCGGCAATAGCCCGGTGCTTAGCAAACCGGTGACTGTGACCTCTGATGCACCAGCGCTGGCGGGCAACATCTCCGGTACTTCCAGCGGCTTCTGCCAAGGCACCACGCAGACCTACACAGTTCCTGTTTCCGCTTCCGCCTCTGCCATTACCTGGACTGTGCCCGCCGGCTGGAGCATTCTTTCTGGTCAGGGCACGGCAAGTGTGCAGGTGAACGTAGGCAATAGCGGTTCTATCAGCGTAAGCGCTCTGAACGGCTGCGGTCAAACGACTAGCCGTTCTCTGGCGGTGACAGTTGCCCCTGCTCTTCCCGTGGCCATTGGACCTATTGCAGGTGACATTGAAAGCTGCACTAATGAAGTACAAACCTATTCTATTCCGGCCCTTGCGGGTGCTACCAGCTATACCTGGCAAGTACCCTTGACCGCCAACATTCAAGCTGGACAAGGCACGAACAGCATTACCGTAAGAATGGGAACTGTATCTGGAGAAGTGCTGGTGTCTGTGACGGATATTTGTGGAAATACCCGGGTGGCTAAGATTAATGTAGAGCTGTCACAAGTGGCACCTAGCCCAATCTCCGCTATCTCAGGAGTAACCACAATCTGTTCTACTGATGCCAGCCGCACGTATTCCATCTCTCCGGTAGCCAATGCCAAGAGCCTTACCTGGTCAATACCTACCGGCTGGACCCTTCTTTCGGGTCAGGGTTCTACCAGTATTACGGTGAAGCCGAATACGCAAAGTGGCACTCTCTCTGTAGAAGCTTGGAATTATTGTGGTACCTCCACTCAATCACTGGCTGTTACCGTAAACGGACCTATCTCAACGACGCCGGGTGCCATTAGCGGTAAACCTATGCCTTGTGAGAATGAAGTGGTCACGTATTCTATTGCAGCAGTAGCTGGTGCTACCGGTTATAACTGGACAGTGCCAGCAGGCTGGAGCATTATTGGAACCGCTACCTCTACTTCTATACAAGTGAAAGCAGGCGGCACAACAGGTTCCATTACAGTGGTAGCTTCTAATGACTGCGGCAACAGCCCGGCGGCAAGCCTTGTGGTCAGCCCATCTGGTAGTGTACCTGCCCGCCCTGACGGAATCAATGGGATGGCGCAGATTTGCGGTGTGACCGGGAATACGTATAAAGTGATTAACCCAGTGGCAGGTGTGACTTACACCTGGACTTTACCTGCTGGTTGGACTTTCATTTCAAATGCTGGACTTATTATTGAAGTTGATATTACTGGTGGACCTGGCCCAGGAAACCTAACATTGGTGGCTTCTAATGCTTGCGGTGCCAGTGAGCCATTTGTTTTGGCAGTCACTGCCTCTCGTCCTCCGATTTTAACAGGAATTCAAGGGACTGACGTACTTTGTGCGAATGCTGGGCAATTGACGTATTCTGTGAATGCCACTGTAGCGGGAGATACATATGCCTGGTCTTTCCCTGCTGGCTGGAATATTGTCTCAGGCCAAGGAACCGCACAGGTAACGGTAACCCCTGGGCCAACAAGTGGTGTTATTTCTGTGGTCGGAACAAATATGTGTGGAACGACAACCTCTACAAAAAATGTGGTGGTGTCACCGGCACCTCCTACAGACCCGGGCCCTATTACTGGGTTAGATGAATACTGTTCTTCTTCAGCTACCTATACTTACTCTGTTCAACCTGTAGCCGGGGTAACCGGTTATACTTGGGCAGTGCCAGCTGGTTGGACATTAGTTTCTGGCCAGGGCACCAACCAAGTGACCATCAGACCAGGACTCACCAGCGGATTGATTTCGGTTAAAACCCTTAATGGCTGCGGCGAAAGCAATGGCGCAGCTTCTAGGTTTGTCTCCATCACAGGGCAGACCCCTGAGGCACCAGATGCCATCACCGGCACTACGGCACCATGTATTGGTCTGGGAAATGTTGTTTACGCCACCAATGCGGTTGCCGGAGCTACATCTTATGTGTGGTCTGTGCCAGCTACCTGGACTATTGTGAGTGGACAGGGAACTACCAGCCTTACGGTCACCCCCGGAAGCACTGCTGGTAACGTGTCTGTGAAAGCAACTTCTGCTTCCTGCGGAGATAGCCCAGTCACAACCTTGGCCGTAACGCCATTCTCCAATCCGCCAGCCATTCCTCAAAGCATTACGGGGCCGGCTGCCCCATGTACTAATGCAGTGGCTACCTATGCCGTTGTCAACCCAGTGGCCGGGCTTACCTATAATTGGTCTGTGCCAACAGGGTGGACTATAACCTCGGGTGCGGGAACAGCCAGCGTGCAAGTGACTGTTGGAAGTGTCACTGGACAAGTAACCGTAAGCGCCAGCAATGCGTGTGGAACTGGAACAGCCGTGAACCTACAGGTAACACCTACCACCGGGGTAATTGCTTTGAACCCAATCACTGGCCCAGCCAGCGTTTGCCCTGCTGCCACGCCGCTTACTTATGCTGTGACTTCAACTGCTGGCATTACAAATTACCAATGGACGGTACCAACGGGCTGGACATTGCTCTCTGGGCAAGGTACTACTCAAATCACTGTAACAGCACCAACCAGCGGTTCAGGAAATTTAGTAGTCACCGGAGTCAATCAATGTGGTACCACTGTCTCGCGCAGCTTGGTAGTCATTATCACCTCGGGCGCACCACTGCCCATGCAGGCAATCAATGGACCTGCCACAGTTTGTGAGAATGGCGAATACACATATTCTGTGCCGGTAATAGCTGGGGCTACTACCTATACCTGGACAATTCCAGCAGGAGCTACTTTTGTCAACGGGCAAGGAACTTCGGCCATTACTGTGAAGATGGGTGCATCTGCTGGTAGCGTTTCTGTGGTGGCTTCTAATAATTGCAGCACCAGCCCGGTTGCCACCCTGGCTATTAATCAGCCAGGTACAAGGCCGTCAGCAGTAGGTGCTATTAGCGGTACTTCCATTATTTGTTCTACCAGCGCCAGCCAAACGTATTCAATTGCTGCCGTTGCCGGTGCCGCTGGTTATACCTGGACAGTACCTACCGGTTGGACCATAACTGGCGGGCAGGGTTCACGTTCCATCAACGTGGTACCGGGTACCGTAAGTGGCACAGTTAAGGTAGAGGCCATAAATACATGTGGCACCACTACTAATACTTTGGCTGTTACTGTGGCGCAACCATTGGCCGCACTGCCAGCTATTGATGGCAATGAAGTGCCGTGTGAGAACGAAACCAATGTTACCTATTCCATCTCGGCAGTGCCGGGTGCTACAGGGTATACATGGTCAGTGCCGAATGGCTGGGTCATTCAAAGTGGCCAGAATTCACCGGCTATTATAGTGACTGCTGGAACTTCAATTGGGCAAATCACCGTGAAAGCGACGAATGCCTGCGGCGATAGTCCCATCAGCAGTCTGGCCGTGACACCGTCACAAGCGGCACCTACCACACCAACTGGTGTTCTTGGGCAGGTTGCTCCATGTGGCAATAGCCAAGGGCTGATTTATTCTGTTGTGAACCCTGTAGAAGGCATCGCCTATACCTGGACTTTGCCAGCAGGCTGGAGCATTGTCTCTGGCCAGAATTCACCTACCATTGAAGTAAACACTAGCACAAACGCCGGAAATATTTTAGTAACGGCCTCTAATGGTTGTGGCACTAGCCCTGCATTTGCTTTTGCAGTCGCGCCAAATGCGGGTACGCCGGCTATTACCGGAGCCTTGTCGGGTCAAACGTCTGTCTGTGGTGGTACTACCTCCTTGGTGTACGCTGTGAATGGCGTTGCCGGTGCTACCTATAACTGGACTGTTCCAACAGGTTGGACTATTCGGTCTGGTCAGAACACGCCATCCATCACGGTAGATGCAGGCACCCTTGACGGAACAATCACCGTGGAAGGCAGCAACGGTTGCGGAACCATTGCCCGTACCTTGGCAGTAACCATCCAGGATCCAATCACGGAGACCTTGTCGGCTATTGCTGGGAAACAGGCACCTTGCAGTGGCGAGGAGAATCTTACCTACACGGTGAATGCGGTAACAGGAGCTACGGGCTATACCTGGTCAGTACCTTTCGGGTGGACGATAGTGAGTGGAAGCACTTCCAATGCAATTACCGTAAAAGCCGGAAACAGCGCTGGATTTATAAGAGTGTTTGCCTCTAACAGTTGCGGCGACACGCCTGCGGTTGAGTTGCAGGTAACACCTGCCGCGGTGCCGGTACCGGCAGGCATTCTAGGCAACACAACGGTTTGTGCCAATGCCCAGCAAGTACAGTACGCCGTACAAAATCCGGTGGCAGGCATTACCTACACGTGGTTTGTCCCTGGCGGTTGGAACATTGTGTCAGGGCAGGGAACAGCGCAGGTACAGGTGAATGCAGGTACGGCAAGTGGCACTATTGCTGTCACCGCCACCAATACCTGCGGAACCAGCGCCGCGGCAACGGTAGCCGTGGCCATTGGGCAGGCACCGGTCTTGGCTTCAGAGATACAGGGAGCAGCCACCGTGTGCGCTAATGCTACAGGATTAACCTACTCCATGGCAGCTTCAGCCGCAGCTGCTACCTACACCTGGTCTGTGCCAGCCGGTTGGTCTATCATCAGCGGGCAAGGAGGAACTCAAATCACAGTGCAGGCAGGTACCACAGAAGGTGATATTAGTGTAATAGCCTCTAATGGCTGCGGAACCAGCACCAAAGTGTTAGCCGTGAAATTGAACAGCGCTGTGGTGGCAACACCAGGCGCCATTACCGGAATTACCACTACTTGCCCTGGTACCAATAACTTAGTGTACACAGTGCCTGCCGTGAATGGGGCTACCTCTTATACCTGGACAGTTCCTGCTGGTTGGACCTTACTGGCAGGCCAAGGGTCTGCCTCAGTAAGAGTTAGAGCGGGTACTACAGGCGGGCAAATCTCTGTGGAAGCAGTGAGTGCATGCGCCACCAGCGCAGCGTCTACCCTGGCGGTTCAGGTGACAGGCCCAGCGCCTGCCTTGGGTGCCATTAATGGAAACACTGCCATCTGTATTGGGGGACCCCAAGTGTATTCTGTCCTGCCGGTGGCGGGTGTTACCACCTACCAATGGTCACTGCCTACGGGTTGGAGTTTTGTCTCAGGCCAAGGCACAAATACCGTAACAGTCAACACGGGTACTACCGGCGGAACCATCAGAGTTATCTCCATAAATGCCTGTGTGAACAATCCGGTGCCTGCTACGTTGGCGGTGGTGGTAAACGGGACCAAGCCAGCCAGACCGGCCGCCATCACACCCACTACTGCCACGCCTTGTGCTAGCCAAACAGGCTTGGTATACAGCATTGCTGCAGTTCCGGGCGCTACAGAATATGTATGGAGCGTGCCACCTGGTTGGGCCATTGTCTCCGGTCAGGGAACTACCACCCTGACAGCCACGGCTGGTGCCACGGCTGGAAATATTATGGTCATCGCCAGAAATTCCTGCGGAGACAGTGATAGCCGTACGCTGACCGTCACGCCTACTCCAAATAACCTACAGGTAGGGAATGTGCAAGGACCAGACAAACCATGTGGCAACAACACCTTGGTGACGTACACGGTCATGAATGTGACAGGCGCCTCTAGTTATGCCTGGACCATACCAGCTACCTGGACCTTGGTCTCCGGGGCCGGAACAGCTTCTGTTCAGGTACGGCCATCACAGGAAGCCGGAAACGTGAGCGTAGTGGTTTCTAATTCTTGCGGAAGCAGCCTCACCAGAATTCTAGCCGTGACCCCAAGCAGCATTACCCCCGCAACTCCGGGAGCCATTGCCGGTCCGGCTGTGGTCTGCGGTACTACTGCCGGCATCAGATATGAAATCACGCCGGTAGCAGGGGCCACCGGGTACACGTGGTCTGTGCCAACTGGTTGGAACATTCAGTCTGGCCAGGGAACCACGGTGCTGGTAGTACAGGCAGGAACATCTGGCCAGGTGAGCGTTATGGCGACCACCGCGTGTGGCAGCAGTGCACCGTCTACCCTGGCGGTAACCGTAGGCGATGCCTTGGGAACCATCACGCAGATCCAGAACATCAGCAGCCCTTGCGGTGGCTATCGGTTCGCGGTGGAGGCTGTGCCTGGGGCTACCTCATACGCATGGACGTTGCCGGCTGGCTGGCAGATTACCGCGGGCCAGGGAACCAGGGAAATACAAGTGACAGGTTCTGGCAACGTTCCGGTGCAATTAAGAGTAGAAGCCCGCAACAGCACCTGTACCACGGCTCCTGCCACCCTCACGGTGCAACCTATTACCATTGCCGCTGAACTGATGGTGCCAAACACCTTCTCGCCTAACAATGACGGCAAGAACGATGTCTGGAAAGTAAGAAACCTAGAGGCGTTCTCAGACAATGAATTGGTGGTAGTGAACCGTTATGGTGGGGAAGTGCACCGTGTGAAAGGCTACAGAAATGACTGGGCTGGTGCCGGCTTGGCAGAAGGTACCTATTATTATGTGCTCAAAGTTCGCTTGTGTGATAACCGGGTAGAAACCTACCGTGGCTACATCATGCTCAAGCGTTAGTAAATGAAGTTTATGAAGAAGCGTACTATACAAATTTTCTTGCTGGTGGTGCTGGGCCTTTCCTCTTTGGGGAATGCCTACGCCCAGCAGGACCCCCAGTTTACCCAGTACATGTTCAACGGTTTGCTGCTCAACCCAGCGTACGCGGGCAGCAAGGGCTTCTCCAGTTTCAGTGGGTCTTTCCGGAGCCAGTGGACAGGTTTAGAAGGCGCCCCATTAAGCCAGACCGTTAGTTTTGACGCCAACCTTAACAAAAAACTAGGCGCAGGGGCCGTAATTACGCATGACCGCCTGGGCGCGCAGCGCTACACAGAAGTTACCGGCAACGTGGCCGCCCGCATCTCGCTTAACCGCACCACCCGCCTGGCGGTGGGCATCTCTTTGGGCGCGGCCCAGCAAGTAGTAGACGGTACCATGCTCAGACCAGAGGAACGCGATGACCTGGCTTTGCCTTTCGGGATTGAGCGGGCCTTTACGCCTACGGCCAAAATAGGCGCGTACCTGCACAGCAATCTTTTCTACGCCGGTGCCTCTGTCAGTAACTTGCTGTTCTTTAAAGATGACGTTTTGCTAGCCCCCACGCCCCACCTGTTCTTAACGGCAGGCGGTGTGATTGACCTGGGCCCGGAGCTTAAATTCAAGCCCAGCTTTTTGCTGAAGGAGGATTTCAGCGGTCCGGCGGCCATTGACCTGAACGCCTTTGTGCTGTTCAGCGAGAGATTCTGGGTAGGTGCCTCTTACAGGACCAGCCTAAGTATTCTGAACAGTGACACCCAAAGCCCCAACACGCGCCTGAGCAATACCCTGGCCGGCATTCTGGAAGTGTATGCCTCGCCCCGGCTTCGGTTTGGGTACTCCTATGACTTTTCAGTGGGAGGGTTGCAGAACTATTCCAGCCATGAGATTTCAGTAGGCTACTATCTGCTCAAGAACGTGAATGGCCGCATGCTCACGCCAAGATATTTTTAATACTATTTCTTCATAAAAGCCGTTTTTGGCCTCTATTTTCAAAATGGAAGAAAAACTAGACCCAGCTGTGCAAACAGCGCCTCCCGCCCGACCAAACCCTATGAAAACGTTTATTGCCACTGTCTTCTTTCTGTTTGCCCTGGTGTTGAGCCCGCTTGCCAGCTGGGCGCAGGAAGACACCAAACAGGCCGACAAACATTTTGATGATTTTGAGTACGCCCTGGCCTTAAAGGGTTACCAATCGGCGCTGGAGAAAAACCAGCCCACCCTGGAACTGGTAGAGAAAATAGCGCATTGCTACCGTTTCATGAACCAGCCCAAAAACGCCGCCTTCTGGTACCGCCAGGTGATTGGGTTTGCCGGTTCGGCGCCCGTTAACTTGTTCTATTTTGCCGAAGCCAGCAAGCAGAACGGTGATTACCTCACCGCCAAGCGCCATTACCTTTTGTTTGCGGAGCGCGAGCCGGCAAGAAGAGACGAAGCCCTGCAGTTTGCCAAGGGCTGCGATTGGGCCATGGCCTGGATTGACCGCCCCATGGCTTTTGAAATAACCCAGGAACAAGCGCTGAACTCCACCTACGCAGATTTTAGCCCAGTTTTCTACCAAGACGGCCTGGTGTTTTCCTCAGACCGCCTCACCAGCAATGACCAGAAAGTTTATGGTTGGACCGGCACGCCGTACCTGCAGCTGTACTACGCACCCCGCTTAGACAACAACTGGGGCGCCATCAAACCCCTGGACAACACCATCAATACTGAATACCACAACGCCACCGCCACGTTCTCTGAGAGTTTCCAGGAAGTCTTTTTTACCCGTACCAAGCAGGTGAAAAACCGCGTGCTGCCAGAGGAAGTGCAGGGAGCCAACGTGTGGCAGAAATTCTCCAAAAACGACAAATTCATCAACCGCCTGGAGATTTACAGCGCCACGCTCAAGAACGGGAAATGGCAGGAGCCGGTGCCGTTCGCCTTTAACAAGGGCGAGTCTTATTCCATGGGCCACCCGGCACTTTCGCAAGACGGCAACCTGCTTTATTTTGTCTCTGACATGCCCGGCGGCTACGGCCAAACCGATATCTATTTCTCTGAACGCCGCCCAGACGGTTCCTGGACAGACCCCAAGAACGTAGGGCCAGAGATCAACACGCCAGGCAAGGAGGTGTTCCCGGTGATCAACAAAGACGGCAAGCTTTATTTTTCCTCAGACGGGCACATAGGCATGGGCGGCTTGGATATCTTCTCCGCGGTGGGCAACAAGAATGCCTGGAAACAGGTGGAGAACCTGTACTATCCCTTTAATTCGCCCAGGGATGATTTTGGCCTCATTTACGAAAAGGACGGCAAAAACGGCTTTTTCTCTTCTAACCGAGACTCAGACGTGGGCTCAGACAACATTTTTAGGTTTGCGCCCAAGTTCATTCCGTGTAAACTGGCCGGTGTGACGTTTGTGCGCATCACCAGCAAAAACGGCACGTCTACGTCTTCGCCGGTTGAAGGCGTGACGCTGTCTGTGCAAGCCACCGGCGGCGACACGCTCAAATCGTTCCAGGTGACTTCTAATGCCAAAGGCGAATTCCTGTTTGAGGTGGAAGCCAACACGCTCTATACCATTAAAGGCAGCAAGCGCGGCTACCTGAACCAAACCATTCACGTGGCCCCAGACTGCCGGAAAGTGACTGACACGGTCTCCATGGAAATGGTGCTCAACCGCGACACGCCTAACAAGGCCATTGTGCTGGAGAACATTTACTATGATTTGGACAAATATGACCTTCGGGCGGAATCTATTGCCGAGCTGGACAAGGTGGTAGCCATGCTGCAGGACAACCCCACCATCCGCATTGAGCTGGGGTCGCACACAGACAGCCGCCAGACCATGAAATACAACCAACTGCTGTCGCAGATGCGCGCTGCCACCGCCGTCAAGTACATTCTCTCCAAAGGCATAAATCCCAAACGAGTCATTGCCAAAGGCTACGGCGAAACCAAGTTGCGCAACAAGTGTACTGACGGCGCCACCTGCTCTGAGGAAGAACACCAACTCAACCGCCGCACCGAATTCAAAATCCTTCGGTAACCGGTACTTGTAAGAAAGAGTAAGCAGCCGTCTGCGTTTTGGGACTCATTTCCAGAAATGAGCCCCAAAACGCAGACGGTTTTTTGTGTCTGCTACTCTATGGTGCCGTTGCCCTGTCTCTGGTATTCGCCTTTGGTCAAGCTCCGCACCGCATCAGTCCAAATCTTTAACATGAAAGGGCACCTGGTCATATAGGCTAAATGGGAAAGTGCTGCTCAAATACCGTTTGTTCATTCAATGGAATGAATTGGCTCAGAGTTTCAGATTGGTTGCCTTTAACAGGCAAACGCACCAGCCTTCCGTTTTCGGGCTCATTTCCGGAAATGAGCCCGAAAATGAGGAAACATTCCAAGGATAATAATCCCAATAGCATCCATGTATAGGTTTTGCTCTGAAGGAATACCTGACCCCTATTTTCGGAAGTCTGACTTATAGGCTTGAAGTCGATAAGGTTTTTCAATCGCCCTATTTAAATTCAGTAAATGGATTACTTAAATGGACTACTACTAGAAGAAGCCGGTAGCTTCTATCGAGGCATTTTTGGTTTCCAGCCGACAAATAGATTTACAAAAAAGCGCCCCTGCCAACATTTGGCAGGGGCGCTTGGGTTTCTTTATTTGCCGGTGTGGTTACCGGGAGATAACAATCTTTCTGGTAGTGGTGGCGGCTGCGGTGCGGTAGTGCAACACATACAAGCCTTGCGGCAATTGCCCTACCTGAATCTCATGTTTCAGTTCACCAGCGCTGGCCTTTATTGATTTCTGGTAGACAACGTTTCCTTTCATATCTACCAACTGTAAGGCAATGCTCTCCGTCTTGGTTACTGAAGCTGTCACCAACAACTCCGTCTGTGCCGGGTTAGGGTAGGCACTCAAGGTAGCGGCTTGGGCCTCGTCGGCGGCGCTGAGGCAATTGGCAATGGTCACCGGCTGCGTCACTGTAACAGGGCAGTCTACTGCCGGATCACTGTAGGTATAAGAAATGGTAAAGGTGCCCTCACCGGCGGCCCGTGGGTCCAGAATGTTGTTTGTGATGCCCGGGCCAGTATAGGTTCCTCCGGCAGGTGAACCACCAGTCAAGGTTATGTTTCCTTTTTCCAGGCAAATCGGGCCAAATGGATCTAAGGTTACCTGCGGCAATGGTTTAACGGTCACTGTCACCTGCGCGGTACTAGAGCAGCCGGCCGCGTTGTAACCTGTCACTGTGTACGTGGTGGTTTCGGTAGGCGTAGCCACTGGGTTGGCGATGGCCGGGTTGCTCAGGCCTGTTTCCGGGAACCATGTGTACCTGGTACCGCCGGTGGCTGTAAGGTTCACAGGACTGCCAGGGCAGATATTAGTTTCAGACGTGGTGGCGGCAATGGTAGGGAAAGTGCCCATCGTTACCCTAACACTTGAGGAGGAGGTGCAAAGGCCGTCTGGGTTGGTCACCGTCACCGTGTACGTGGTAGTAGCCGTTGGAGAGGCGATTGGGTTAGCAATAGTGGGGTCGCTCAGGCCAGTGGCCGGGCTCCAGCTGTATGAGGCACCACCAGAAGCCTGCAACTGAGTACTACCGCCTGGGCAAATAGTGACAGCCGGTCCTGCATAAGCCGTAGGGTTCACAGTGACTTCCACCACATCTGTAGAAGAGCAGCCGTTGGCGGTTACAGTCAAGGTGTAAGTAACTTTAAAGCGAGTTGTACTATCCCCCGGATACGTAAGCGTTGGGTTGGCTGCTTTTGGATTGTTAAGGCCAGTAGCCGGTGACCAAGAATAGGTATAACCAGGTACTGCTGGTACCCCTACTATTGTGGCTTGTCTAGAACAAACGGTCTTATCTAATCCTGCATTGGCAATGGGGTAGGGGTTTACTCTAACGGTTATTGTTTTAGCCGCACTGGCACAACCTGCAGCAGAATACCCAATAACTGTATAAGTAGTGGTTGCTGAAGGAGAAGCAATGGGATTGGCAGTTGTTGAATCACTTAGGCCAGTGGCCGGGCTCCAAGCATAGGTTACGGCACCTGTGGCCTGTAACTGCACAGAGGAACCAATACAGATAGAAGGAGCAGCCGGAGTCACCGTCACTACCGGTACTGGGTTCACGTTTACAAATACTGTATCATTGCGGCTACAGCCTTCAGCATTGGTGACTGTTACAATGTAACGGGTGGTGGCCGTAGGAAAAGCAACAGGATTTGGGCTGTTAGGGTCACTTAAGTTAGTAGTAGGAGACCATCGGTAACCAGTGCCACCGGTTGCATTTAACTGTGTGCTTCCACCTAGGCAAATAGCTCGGTCAGGCCCAGCGTTAGCTGGAACGGAGGGGTTTACGGTGATTGCTACTTCGTCAGTATTGGTACATCCGTTGGAAATTACTGTCAACTTATAAATGGTGGTGATAGGCTGTGAGGTGGTATTCTGTAGGGTTACCAAAGGGTTTTTGAGAGTAGCACTGGACAATCCTATGGCTGGTTCCCACAAATAAACACCGTTGGTGGTATTGGTGCCGCCTAGCGTAAGAGCTTGCCCTGAACAAATACTTCTATCAAAACCGGCATTAGCAATTGGCAGAGCCTTTACAGTTACCACCACGGTTTTTGTGTTCACGCAGCCAGCCGCCGATGTTCCGGTAACCGTGTAGGTAGTAGTGGCGGTTGGGCTGGCGATAGGTGTGGCGCTGGTGGGGTCATCCAAGCCAATAGCTGGGCTCCACGAATAAGAAACAGCGCCAGAGGCCTGCAATTGCACAGAAGAACCAATACAGATGGAAGCAGCCGCCGGCGCAATGGTTAAAACGGGCAACGGAGCCACTGTTATAACTACCTGGTCTGTGCGCACGCAACCGTTTTCATTGGTGACGGTTACTGTATAGGTAGTGGTAGCTGTGGGCGTGGCAACTGGGTTGGCAATCTTTGGGTCATTAAGAGTAGTAGTGGGAGACCAGCTATAAGATACACCGCCGGTAGCCTCCAATTGCACAGACTGCCCAATACAAATAGTTCTATCCGGGCCGGCATCGGCGGTAGCCGGTTTAATGGTGATTTCTCTACTGGCGCTGTTAGTACAACCGCGTAAGGTCACTACCACAGTATACATGCCGGCAGCCGCAGTGCTCACATTAGGAATAGTAGGTGTGCGGCTGGTGGAGGTAAAGTTGTTAGGCCCGGTCCAAGCGTAAGTGGCGCCACTGATGTTATTAGCGCTTAAGCTTAACGTGCCACCGGCGCAAAGACCGTCATTGGCGGTGATGGTAGGAGCGGCGAAGGGCGTTCCAATGGTTAGATTGGTGCCGTTGTCTCTCACCACCAGGTCAGTCGGGGGCTTGGAGGCGACTACTCTAATTCTATAAGCTGTGCCAGACGTGATGTTCAGCGGCAACGTGACCTCAATAGACCCTGAACCAGTTCCAGCGGCAGTTCCCAAGGCTCTGGGCGACGTGAAAGCGCCACTGGAGCTGGACAACTGCACGGTGAAGACGTTGTCACTCGGGAAAGTGTATTCGGTCTCAAACGGGACTGTGAACGTGCTTCCCACACAATACGTGTTGCCTGCCAGCGGCAGAGTTTTGAGGGAGTCTGTGTTGGCAAGCAAAAGAGTTGGGTTGGCTTGAACGCTCTGGGTGGTCAAGAACAGGCCAATAAGTACATTCAGAAAGAAGAGGAAAGATATACGCATACGGGATGTGATTGATGAAAACAATAGTATAATCTGAGATGCAATCTGGTATGATGCAAAGGTACTTAAAGGGCAGAACCAGGTGGGGGAGATTCGATTAACTGCCTGATATGAACGATAAATGAATGTATTTGGATGCTAACTTTCTATAATAAAATTTAATATTAGCAAAGGTATAAAATTTTTAGAACTTCTCCTCTACCCAGAGAAAAGCGGCGCACAAAAGGAGAACAAGCCAGAACGGCCATAGGGGAAAGGGCTGGGAATGAGTTTTTGGCTGCGCGCCAGCCGGGTATTGCTCTGACGCCAGAGATGCTTTTTTCAGGCGCTGTTGGTTTGCCCATACATGACGCGTTTCCCAGGCGCTGGCAGCGTTGACATAGACAGATGATAAGGTGTCGCCAGCGCTTTCAAAAGTACGCCAGCCGCTGCTCTGGGGCCACCAAAGACCGGTGTTGTATGCCAAAGAAGATTCTCGCTGCAAAGACAATGACACACGTGGTTCACTACCGGCTTTCAGAACCTGTATATCTTGCTCCGTAGTGGTAAGCAAAAGCGGTTGGTTAACGGCCGGATAAGTGGGCGAAAAAGCAAAAGGCTTCGCTGGGGCAGGCTTGGCCAGGGCACTCAACAGCGTGGCCCAGAATTGCTGATAGTGGGCTTCTTTTCCTTCCAAGGCCCACGGGAACGTCTCCAGTAGTAGGCTCACGCCCACCTGACCCATACCTTTTCTGGAGTGTATTGCCCAGGCGTGCGCGCGTGTTTTCCCCCAGGCCAAAATTTGCTGATGTTCCCGTGGTTTCAGAAATACGTTTGGCGCGGGAACCGCACCTTGGCTAGAAGATTGTCCCGCCCACTGCACCGGGGCGTTTTTGGCCTCATTTCCGGAAACGGAGCCAAAAACGGCTTCAATGAAAAAAGGGATTGGTTTGGGCCGCGTTTGGGAAACAGAGGTCAAAATCCCGAGGCCCTGCTGCCGCACGGCCTGCTGCAAAATCTGCTTCTCACTGCCGGACAAACCTTGCAAGGTCACGTCATCTATCAGCACCACGTCAAATTTCTGAAGCAGCGCTGTGGTGAGTCGGGGCAACGCAAGGGTTAGCAAATTCACGGTCTCGGTTTGGAACACGCCTTTGCTCACCTGCGTGCGCACCGCCACGCCGTGCCCCTGCCGGGCCAGCGCGTTCTTCAAAAACTTGGTTTCAAACGAAGGTGAGGACGAAAGAAACAACACGCTCAACAGACGAGGCGCCTCCACCTGCACGGGCACGGGTTCCTGGTACGTGGAATCGTCTTGCTGCCACCGCAACTGGTACACAAAACGCCCCGCAGACTTGGGTTTGAACCGAAGCGAAAATGCCTGCCCCACACCTTTTTTCACTTCCACCGAATCTCGGTTCAGACCAGCGGCGTGCAAATACAACCTAGTAGCCTTTTCCGGCGAAGTGAATTTCCCCTGCACCACCAGGTCTTTGCCCAGCGTGATTTTCTGCGGCCACGAGGCAGCCAGCACGCCCGTTGGCAACGGTGATAAATGCGGCACCAGCCTGATAGAATCTAACGCCGCCAATTCTTCTTCTCTCAGCCCGTGGCCCAACACGTGCAGCGTCTGCACTGCCGGGTGCTCTTGTTGAAAAGCCGTCAAGTCTTTTACCAGATTGCCCGGTTTGTTTTCAGTTACGCCGAAGTAAAAAACCTGCGGCTTGGGTTTGAGGCGTTTCAATAACTGCTCAAGCGTGTCTGTGCTGTAGCCTTCGGTTATTAAAATAGCTTCAGAGGCATTATAGATGCGCGTGATTTTGGGCGGCGAAACCAGGAAAAACAGGCACGCCACCGCCAGCAAATTTGCCACTAACCGCGCCCACAGCCAACGGCGGTCTGCCCGGCGCACGGCCAGCCACGTGAGCCAGGCGCCCAACAGCAATGCCAAGGAAAGAAGAAGCGGCAGCGGGATGGTCACGGTCAATTTAAACGGTTAAAGTAGTCTTGGGCCAGTTTTTTCTTAGCGGCGGCCGAGGGGCGTTTTTGGGCTCGTTTTTCAGAATGAGGCAAAAAACGATGCAGCGCGGTCTGTACCCGCACCAAGCAGTCGGCGCAAACGTTGCGTTTGGCCCGCAGGTCCTGCACCACGCGCCGCAGATCTTGCAGCGCCCGCAGGTAATTGCCCGGTTCCCGGATGGCGGCCTTGCCCAGCTCCTGCCCAGCCTGTTCCAGCACCGCGGCGTCATCTGGCTGGGGGGTGCCGCCCGTTTTCAGATTCTCCACGCGCTGCAATGCCTGCCGCACCACAGGGTAAGAGGCCTCGGGCTTTTCTTCGCGGCGCAGGGCTACGGTCTGTACTTTGCTGAGGTCACCGCTCAGGCGCTTCTCAGGTACTTTGAGCGGCGGCGGCTCGTAGCCAGATTTCTTCACGTACACCCTGGAACTTTGCTGCACGTCTTTGAGCAGCCGTAGCGCCTTGTACTCAAACGGCAGCGCTTCCTTGGGCCGACCGGTGCGCAGCCGGAGTTCGGCTTCCCACATCTGGGCGAGCGCGCCTTTGAGTTTGGCTTTCACGGCGGGCTCAAAAAACGTGGCGGCCTCTTCCTGGTCATGTTTGTGCAGGTAAGGGTCCAGGAGTTCGTTCATTTGGGTTTGGTGCTCGCTTTCGCCTTGCTTGGGCGCATGGTCATGGCCGTCGTCCGCAGAGTGGCCTTCGGGTAAGCCGGCGGCGCCGATGTTGGACTCAAACTCCTCGCCCAGGAATTTGCCGTAGCGCAACCGCAGCAGTTTTTGGTCCACGCCAATGTTGTTGGCCCGGTCGTTGAACACCGCCGGAGCCAGGCTTTTCTGCTCTTGAATCAGTTTCTCCGTGTCAATAATGATCTGGCGTTGGCTCCGGAAATACTCTGGGTTGGGGTTCACGCCCAATGACAGATCATCCATGGATTCTACCACGGTGGTGTCTTCAATCTCTACCAAAAAAGCCTCGGTGCGGAAGGAGCCGCGGTGGTTGTCCTGGGTCTGCAGGTAAAAATAGAGTTCATCGCCGTAGGTCATGCCCAGTTTCTGTAAATCCAGGGTCTGGTTCAGTTGCAAACGCCTGGGCTGACCGGCAAACGACAGATTCAAGGGAATGCGCTGCTCCCGGAATTTCACGGCCTCGCCTTCGCCTTTGGCCACCGTGGCCACCAGCTCGGCGCTGCGCAGGCCGTAGTCGTCTTGCAGCGTGGCCTGAACAGTTACGCGCTGCGGCTGGCCAAACAGAATCTCTGTGTAAGCGGCAGGTTTCTGCACGGTAATGCTGGGAGGCTGGTCTGGAATCACTTCCAGTGAATAAAAATCTGAGGCCTGCCCGTTCAACTTGAGATGGTACAGTGAGGACTGCGTAGCCATGGTGCTGGCCGAATACGTGTTCTCCTTCCCTCTCACGGGCCGTAACGGAATGGGTTTATGATTGCTCAGCACCAGTTGCAATGATTTTACGGCTTGGTTAGTCTGCACCGTCCAGGTCACCTGCGCGCCCGCCTCTACCTTAAACGACGGCGTGGTCACGGCATACGGTGCCTTGCGCGTGTACGCCGGTGGCGAAATGCGCACGTGCAGTTGTTCTATGGCCGGTAAAATTGCCTTCGGTGCAACAACGGGCGTTTCTACGTTAGCCGAAGTTCCGGGCCGTTCGGCGGCGGTTGGTTTCTCAGCCCGCGGGAAGCCTGGTACCAGCCAAATCACACCAGCCAGCAGAAGTCCGGCCATCAGCGCCCACCAACCATTCCTGGCGTTGACGTGCGCCGCCTGCGCGACCGGTAGCTGTTCCAAGGCTGGCATGATGCGCTGTTTCTGAAGCTGGGCTAATAAGGTCAAGTCATGGTAGGGCACCAGAAACAGTTCGGCGCTTTCTTCCAGTTGCGGGAATTTCCGGTTCAGGTGCTGGGCTATTTGCCGGGTACTGGTCTTTCTCTTGAGCTGTGCCCAGCGCACTACCTGCAAGAGTAAGAGCAAGACGCCCAGCAGGCCAGCGGCAATGGCCGCTTCGCCCGTTCCCTGGTGCCAGCTTCTATACGCCCACACCGCTAACGGCAACATCACGCCCAGCGCCTGCCACGCAAAAAGCCACGCCTTGCGCGCCAAATACTTGCTGCGGACCTGGTACAGGACGGCGGTGGCTGGGATGGTATGGGAGGTGGGGTGTGGCAAGGTGGTTTTGGCTAGAATTTAAAGAATGGCAGAGTAATTAATCTACATCATCACAATCAGAATCCATTTTAACGAAAAGCTTGTTAAACTCTTCTTCCATTGGCATTTCTCTGTAGAGACTGTTATACTTTCTTTGATGATTGGCGCAGTTCCACCAACCAAATGTCATAAGTTCAATTTTTGCATATTGAAGTCTTTCAGGAGATTGCCTTTGCTCCTTGAATTTTGCAGCTAATTTTTCTGGGGCACCATTGTTCTTTTTCTTTTCTTCTATAAGATTCTCCCAGGCCTTGAATAACAAAACGCTGTCTTCAGATGCCAACGCGTTAACATAGACTTCACATTTTTTTGAATAACTATTGTTGAGAAGTATAACTGGTGTTCTATATGCTTCAATGGTTAGTTTCCTCAACGCATATAATTCCTCAAGCTCTTTTAGTTTTAAATCTTTAACGGTAGCCCAGAACTTAGATGGAATCAACTTCAAGTTTTTTAACCTATCTGTAGCGCTTCGGTAATCAGCATCAAGCTTAATGCTTTTTCTTTTAATGGTGTCAGCAGTCAACTCCTGTAGAGACATAAAAGTAACGTCTTCTAATTCATTGAGACTTTCAAACTTATGCCATAAATAATGAGTGTCCTTTAATTGTTTCGCTGAATATAGCTTAGAATTGTATTTGCCTTGATGTTCACAATAACTGCTTTCCCATGCAAAATTCTGAAGAGAATCTGTTTTGGCATTAGTAGCATGAGGAAGTGCCGTTTCTTGTGTGGGCACAGGAGGATCAACAATAGCCGTACTTCTACTTTTACAAGAAAATAGAAAAGCCAAAATAGTCAAGGCCATAAGGAGAAGCTGACTTGAGCTAAAGAACTTCATTTCAGTGTAGATAATTGGTTTCCCCTCCTCCCCGCCAACCATCTTTCCAATGCCAGCAACAGCGCCGCCAAAGCCACCAGCCACGGTTTTAGGTCCAATACTTCTTCCGTTTTTGGCTTCATTTCCAGAAACGAGCCCGAAAACGCGCGGGGGATTTCCACGGCGGCGGGCAGGGTGCGGGCGTCATATAAGGTTTTCCAGGCAGTGTTTTCTGGGAAGAGCAGGCGCAACAGCAGTTCCGGGAAGTGACCATTGTCTACCAAAGCGTTCCAGGCTGGGTGAAACCGACTGTAAAACCGGTACTGCGTGTGGCGCGCGGCTTGTTCCTGGGTGAGCATAGGCTGCCCGAAACCATCTTGCCAGAGCACAGCCGCGGCAGGGTTTACGGGGGCGGGTACGCGCTGATGCAGGGACACGGGTTGCGCGAGGCCGGGAATCTGGAGCCAGCTTTCGGATTTCTGGATGCGGGCCGAGGTAGGTGCGTCTTGCAGCGTTTTCAGGCTCGTTTCTGGAAATGAGGCCAAAAACGGGGCCAGTGGTTCGTCTGTGAGCCAGAAAACCCAGTGGGGCGCGGCGGTGGGCATGGCTTGCGGAGCCGAGGAAACGGTGAGGTCAACCGCAGCTCCGCGGTAATTCAGCGCCGTTTGCAACGCGGCTTTGAGATACCGCACATCGGCTTGCCGCGCCTGGTCAAAACGGACCAAGACCCGAAGCGGCGCGGTAGTCACTGGAATTGAATTTCGGGCACCGCCTTGCAGCGTGAGGGAGTCCAAAGTAGCATTTTGTGAGAATCGAACCGAGGGGAATTCTGGTAGTGTGAGGATTTGCCCCGGCACGGGTTTCGGTACTTTTCTCTCCAGGAACGTGACTTCCTGGCCATTGCTTTTCCCGAACTGGAGCCGCAACTGGCCCGAAGTAGTGTAGAACGCCTCTTGCAACCAGACGTTTGTCTGCGGAACGCTCACCGGCACCCACGTCATGTTGGGCGCTAGCGCAGGGAATTCGCCGCGGTGGTGCCGGAGCAAATCTGTGCTGAACACCCAGGCCTGCGCATGCGCCGGAAGACTTCTGTTGAGAACCCGCAATAGGGCCCAGGCATTGGTAGTATCTGTGGCCGAGGCATCTGCCTGAAAAGTAGTGATGGACGTTTCTGGGTTTACCGGAAGATTAGGGAAACCAGGGGTCAACAGGTGAATTCGCCACCCGTTCTGTGCCAATGAATCTACAGTTTTGGCAATCTGGGGAAGATAGTTTTCTTGCAGCATCGCCGGATGCAGATAGGCGTGCCGTTCAGGCTGGGCGGTTATCTGGCGCTTGTAGAAAGGCTGGGCCAACACCAAGGCCAATACTACCAACAACAGGCAGCGGAACAACAGCAGCCAGGGCTCCGACAGTTGGAGTCGGCTGAGTTTCTGGCTCTGCGACGCCTGCAACCACCTAATACTGCCCACCAGCACCGTCTGGGGCGGGCGCTTGTTCCAAAGATGAATGGCAATGGGCACCGCCACCGCTACCGCCGCCCATAACCAACTGGGGTGTAGAAACTGGAACAAACTACCTTTTTAGATGCAAGAAGTACCACATAAATCGCAAGCCATTGAAGAGGTCAACGGCAGGAACCAAGTTACTGGCTTGGCGCGGTATTTCCTATCTCCTGGCCAGTATTCCGCCGGAATTCATGCACGCAAAAACGCCTGCTCACTTCTGGCCGAGTTGCTTTTTGAAATGGCGGTCATACAAGACCACCGTCCCCGCCGAGGCCACGTTCAACGACGTTTTGCCCGGCAACTGCACCAGGTGGTGGCATTTGGAGAGCACGGTGGGCGGAAGTCCGTGGTCTTCGGCACCCAACAGATACACGCAGCGCTCTGGGTGCTGAAACTGCTCCACGGGCACGGCTTTTTCATCCAACTCCACACCTACCAACTGGCAGCTGTAGGGCAAATGCCGGAAGAAATCCTCGAAATCTGTGTAGTTATACAGCGGAATCTGGGCCCAGCTTTTGTTGGTGTCTGAGCTCTGTTTCTGGTAGCGCCGGCCAATGGTGAAAATAAAACTGGCCCCCAGCAAAGACGCCGACCGCCACAGCGTGCCCATGTTGGTCTCACTCCTCGGCATGAAAATGCCAATGCCCACGTAACCCTCTGCCATAGTTGTTCTTTTGTTGCGGGTAAAGATAAGGAGCAAGCGTTCTGTTTTCGGCTTCATTTCTGAAAACAAGCCCGAAAACGGGAATTGGCGCAGACACTCGTAGGAACTGCGCGCACTACGAGGTCATTTGAGCAAAGGCTTTTGGGTATTTGAAGGATTATTTCTTTGCCTGCTTTAAACTTATTCTGGCGTGAATTTTTGACGCATTTCGTCCCCCTTTGAAGGGGGTAGGGGGATGATAAAGGCCGCTGAAGATGCATTAGCTATAAAAATGCAGCTGGTAGAATTGGTTCTCGGGAATGTTTATAATCAGCACGAGTACATCATCCCCCTACCCCCTTCAAAGGGGGACGAAATGCGCGAAAAAATCCAAGCCGTTTTCGGCTTCATTTCTGAATTTGAGCCCAGAAACGGCAACTCAGGACTCAGAACTCAAGACTCAGAACTCCTCTTATTGTCTCGCCCGGCTCAGCAGAAACGCCCGAAGTGCCTTGTCCAGCGGTTCATGCAGGTGGAAGCGTTCATAGTGGATCTGTTTTTTGCGGGTTTCGGTTTCCAGGGCCTGGAGCCAGGTCTGGAGGTGTTGTAGGTAGGCTTCGCGCTGGGTGTCTGGGTTAAGTTGCAGGGTTTGGCCGGTCTCTAGATCTTGGAACTGCAGTTGGCCCTGGTAGTTGAATTCCAGTTCGTTGCGGCCCATGAGGTGAAATAGAAGCGTGTCTTTTTCGCGGGCGCCAATCTTGCGGAGCGTGTCAGAAATCTCTGTGGTCTGCTCGTACATATCCGTGACCAGCACGGTGATTTCACGTTGCCGTTTTCTGGCGAACACCGGGGCCAACCGGTCTGCCGCGGGGAACTGGCCGTTGGGTTTCACGTGGCTGAGCTGGTGGAAGAACCGCTGCATGTGCTGGCTGCCCTGCTGCGGCGCGAGCTGCACCAACTGGTTTTCCTGCAAGATAAAAAGCCCGACGGCATCGCCTTGCTGGGTGGCCAGGTAGGCCAGCGCCGCCACCAGAAACCGGGCGTAGTCCAGCTTGCTGAGGTCTCCGTCTTGGTGGGCCATGGAGCCGCTGGCATCTACCACAAACCGCACGGCCACGCTGCTGTCCACCTCAGACTCCCTGATGTAATACCTGTCTGACCGCGCGAACATCTTCCAGTCCAGCTGCCGCAAATCATCGCCGGGCTGGTAACTTCTATACTGCGCAAACTCAATGCCCGCCCCCCGCCGGATGCTCTGGTTCTGCCCCAGCAGAAACCCATCTACCACGGCCTTGGCCACCAGGCGCAAGTCTTTGATAGCGGCAAAGGTCTGGGGATTGAGAAGGCGGTGGGGCATTGTTACTTAGTGTTGAGTAATTATTGAATTTTTAGGAGCTTTTTCGTCCCCCCTTTGAAGGGGGGGTAGGGGATGATTTACATTTGCTGATTGAAAGCATTCCCGAGAAATATTTTAACATGTTGCTTTTTTTATAGCTAATGCATCTTCAGTGGTCTAAATCATCCCCCTACCCCCTTCAAAGGGGGACGATATGCGTGCACAAAAAATTATAAATTTGGAGCCTTCTTTTCTGCAATCCAAGTTTCCAATGTTCGCTGTATATTGGGCAAATCATGCATCACTTCATTGTCTGAGAACCTAAGAACTGTAAAGCCTAAGTCAGACAATACTTTGTCTCTTGCGGAATCTTCGTCTGATTTAAAGTTGTGGGAATAACCGTCAACTTCAATAATCAGCATCAGTTCCTTGCATAAAAAATCTGCAATGTAGTTTCCCACGGGCCGCTGCCGAAGAAAAGAGACGCCTAGCTTTCCTTTGTTCAACAATTCACACCATAACCTGATTTCGGCTTTGGTGGAACCTTGCCGGTGGTTTTTGGCGAAAGCCTTCAGGTGTTTGTTGTAGTGCTGGTTGAAAGGCATAAGCAGGCCAAGTTTCTCAGGCCTTATACGTGCTTTATCGCAACACCTCCTTCGGCAGCTCCACGCCTTTCAGGAGTTCTTCCACTACTCTATCTGTGGAAATATTCTCTGCCTCTGCCGTGAAATTCACTAACACTCTATGCCGTAGCACGGGGTAGGCCATGGTCTGCAGGTCAGGCAAGGTTACCGCGAACCTGCCTTGGAGCAACGCTCTGGCTTTGGCGGTGAGAATGAGGGCCTGTCCTGCTCTGGGACCGGCGCCCCACCGTACAAATTCCTGCACGAAGGGCACCGGGCTGTCTTCTGGCCTGGTGGCGCGCACCAGACGGGCAACATAGCTGACCAATTCGTCTGAGATGGCCAGCTCGCGCACCAGACTTTGCAAGGCCAGAACCTCGGGCCCAGACAGAATAGGCTGCACTTTTTCACGAGCGCCGCCGGTGGTGCTTTTCAACACGGAGATTTCCTCCAGCTCGGTGGGGTACTTGATTTTGATGTAGAGCAGGAAACGGTCCAGTTGGGCCTCGGGCAAGGGGTACGTGCCGCTCTGTTCAATGGGGTTCTGCGTGGCGAGCAGGAAAAACGGCCGGGGCAAAGGATAGGTTTTGCCGGCGTAGGTCACCTCAAATTCCTGCATGGCCTCCAGCAGCGCAGCCTGGGTTTTGGGCGGCGTGCGGTTGATTTCGTCGGCGAGTACAATGCTGGCGAAGATGGGGCCTTGGTTAAACTGGAAGAAACGCTTGCCGGTCACATGGTCCTCTTCCAAAACTTCGGTGCCCAGAATGTCAGTAGGCATCAAATCTGGCGTGAACTGGATGCGCCGGAACGGCAACTCCATGGCGCTGGCCAGGGTGCGGACCAAAAGCGTTTTGGCGAGGCCGGGCACGCCTTCCAGCAGGCCGTGGCCGCCGGCCAGAAGCGTGATGAGCACTTCGTCCAGTACTTCCTGCTGGCCTACAATAATTTTACCTATTTCCTGCCGCAGCGTGGGCAGTTTGCTTAACAACTGGGTTACTTCTTGTGCAGTCAAGGGCGGGGTGAAAGCTAAACGGTTCGTATTGGCTAAAGTAAGCGATTAGACTGGATTTGTCTTTCTGTTTTTGGCCTCGTTTTCAGAAATGAGCCGAAAAACAGAAAGAGCTTTGCCACCGGCAAAATTTTTCTGAGTACCTTAGGTTCACCACTTTTTACAAAATTCCGCGCATGAAAAAGCTCTTCTGCCTCTTTTTGTTCTTGTCGTCTGTTTTCCAAGCGCACGCGCAGTCTGATTTATGGAAAGAGTGGCAGAAGCGCGGCGAAAAGAAGCCCAGTTTGTTGCCGATGTATGGCGGCAAACCTAAATCAAAGAGCATGTTGGCAGCAGACCAGAAATTTTTGGCTACCGTGGATAAACAAGGCGGAACTAGACCCGCGAGTAGTAAGGAATTTTCAGCCATGGGATGGCAATATGTCCAGAACAGAGAAGTAATTACGGCTATGTACCGGTTCAACCAGGCGTGGCTGCTGGACTCAACCAATGCAGAGGCGTACCATGGTTTTGGGTATATAACGGGTATGTTTGAGGCCTACAAAGAATCATTCGATAATTTCGATCGGGGTCTTCGGTGTGATTCCTCAAATATTGAACTGCTCAAAGATTACGTGTTTATGATTATTGTCAAACAGAAGACAGCTCCCTCTTCCTCAGATATCTCACATGCTGAGAGGTTAATCCGTCACACCTTGGCTGTAAACCCAAACTACGCCTACGCCCATCATCTTAACGCGAAGGTTTTATTTTATAAAAGAGACTATGCTGAAGCGTGGGAAAGCCTTTATCTGGCCAAACTAAAAGGAAGTAATTCATTTGACCAAGTGTTTATCAAAGTCTTGCACGCCCGAATGCCTGACCCTAGAAAAGAACTGGTTAAAAACTACGCAAGCAGTTTTCCGTTTTTGGCTTCGTTTCCAGAAATGAGCCCCAAAACGCCACCGCTAATTCCTAATTCCCCATTCCTCATTCTTAATTTTTAATTAACTGGTAAGCGCGTACATCAAGATATTCACCCCGAATTTGGTGTTGTCCTCCGCCAGCCAGCGCTTGTTCCTAAAGTCATAGTCCCACTCGCAGCCGTAGTCTTTGTTGCTGTAGAGCACGCCAATTCTTCCGTTCACTTCATAGGCTTTGAGGTAGTCATGCACCAGGTCATCGCCCCAGCCGTTGAGTTCAAAAGATGTGGTGGGCGGACCTTCCTCAAACTTGAAGAAAGAAGAATACAGCGCGTGATTGTTGGGAATTTTTTTCAGCGCCTTCGGCCCGAAGCACACGCGCATCTGCTCCTCAAAACTCCGCGCAAATAGGCCGTCAATGTCATGGTTGCAATCATCTACAAACACGAAGCCGCCGTTCTGCACATACCTGGTGAAATTGGCTTTCTCCTTGGCGTTGAACTGCACCAGCTTGTGGCCGCTCAAATAGCAGAACGGGTACCTGAAAATGTCTGTGCTTTCCAGGCTGACCACTTTCTCTTGCTCCACCACGGGCACGGTGGTGTACTCCACCAACGAATGCAGCAGGTTTGACGGCATACGCTGGTCAGTGTCCCAGTTGCCGGAACGGTATTGCAGGCGGGCGAAAGTGAACGGGGCTAGCAAAGTATTACGGTAATTTTATGAGGCGTTGGGTGGCTTTCTTGCCGTTATAAATGATTTCCACCAGATACGTTCCGGCTGCCAGGCCAGTTGGCCTAAGAACATACTGCTCTGCCTTTGCACCCTGCGGAAAGCTGGTGTTATACATTTCCTGCCCGTGCAATGACAGTATTCTGACCAAGACGGGAGTGGTAGGATGGTTTTTCAATATCAAGTGCAAGTCCTGCGAAAACGGATTAGGGGAAACATGGGCAAAAGTGCTGTTGCTTATAGCTTCTGCAGAGGAAAGCGGCCCCGGCAGTACCTTGGCCAAACTCTTGTAAAGGCCATTCACGCGTTGTCCAGCCAAATAATACGTGTTATCAGGGGTTCTCGCCACATCCAGCACAGATCCTAACTGCGCGCCTGGAACGGTAAAAGGCTCCATGCGTGAACCATCTTCGGTTAGCCGAATGATAGAGCCGTTAGTGGGCCCTCCGTTAAAAGTAGTGAACTGCCCCACCACTAAAATTCTTCCGTCTGGTTCTGGCAAGGTGTTGAAGATGTAAGGGCTGGCAATGGCATGCTGCGGACCGGCACCAATAGAGAAGCCTTCATCAAGCGTACCGTTGGCGTGTAACCTAATGATATACTCTGCTGGCGAAGTGGGAACGGGTGAAAACCATTTACCGGCCAGTACTTTGCCGTCTGCTTGCACTGCCAAACTACGCGCCGGGTACACCAAAGACGAACTTACCTCAAAAGTGGGATCCAAAGAGCCATCTGCGTTGTAGCGCGCAAAACTTTTCCCGTTGATGGAGCCTGAGACCACAATTTTCCCGTTAGGGGCCACCGCTACAGCCGTGATTCCGGTGGCAGGTGTTTGTATGAAGGTGTTGTCTAGCTGCCCGTTCTGGTCAATTCGCACTAAACCGCTGTTGGTTGAATTTAGTAAGATGAGCTTTTCTCCCTGTAGGCCGAAAATTGGCGTAACGCCCCGCAGAAGGGTTCTCTGGGTAAACGATTGGTCTAAGGTGCCGTTGGCGAAAAGCCGCGCAGCCGTACCGGTATGGGTGCCATTTACGTGGGAAAGGTCGCCGGCAATGATAATCTTCCCATCAGGCTGTACCTGCACTTTTCTGATTACCGCTTCGGCCTTGAGATCTGGGGAAAACGAATTGAGCACCTGGCCGGCCAAGTCTGCTTTGGTAAGGCCACTACTGAAAAAGCCCTGGGCTTCGGCCATGGTGCCACCTATGAGAAAGGTGTTGTCTGGAAGCACCGCCAACGCTCTGGCTGGAGCAGTATCTTCTGCGCGGATCTTGGCAAAGGAAGCGTCATACTGCCCATCTAACGTAATGCGGGCCACCAAAGAAGGCACAGATCTATGCAGCAGGAATCCGCCCAATAGCAACTTGCCGTCTTGGTAAGCCAAGGAGGTAATGTTGCCACTTAAGGCATCACCAGAACCATTGTACATAGGGTTCTGAAAGAAAGTGGATGAGCCATTCATCAGTAAACTCCCCACACCTATAAAACCATTATCAGAAACGTTGACCTTCTGCTTGGTAGCGAAATAAATGCGGCCTTCCGGGCTGGTAATTAGGTCAACTATGCCATTGAGGTCATGCACAGGGTTTTGCCAGGAAAAGGAAAAATCTACTGCCCCGTTTGGCTGTAGCCGAACCATTTTCTTGTAAGAAGTTGAATTTTCAAACCAGGTGAAATCTCCTGCCACCAGTAATTTGCCATCTGGTTGAGCTCTAATCACTTTCACGTTTCCCTGGGCCCCGGTTGTAAGTGTAAAGGTTTCGTCAAGGGCCCCATCTGGTTTTAACCGGGCAATGTTCTTGAGTCCGGCATTGCCTTTCAAGGTAAAGGTGCCACCAATCACCAACTTGCCATCGGGCTGCACTAGAATGGTACTCACAGACCCACTAGCCAAAGGGCTGGTAAAGGAATTATCAAGGCTTCCGTTTTCCTGAAGTCTGACAATGCCAATATTGGGTTGCGTGGCATTTGCTAGTAAGGTGCCGCCAACCAACAAAAACTTATCTGCCTGTTCAGCCAACGCCAGGGTGCTATAGCTAAAATAAGCGCTTTGGGGTTTAAAGTTTGGGTCTAGGTTGCCGTTAATATCCATTTTCACAAGGCCATAAGCCCTGTCGCCTTCAGCTGCATCAATGACTCCGGCCACCACTAATTTGCCGCTCTGGAGGCGCAGAATGGTGTTGATGTCAGCGTTTCGCTCCAGCACAGGTGAAAACGCAGGGTCAATGTGCTGGCTTTGCCCGGCAAGGGGCCATACTAATAAAAACAGCGAGTAGAGAAACAGTAAACGTGTTTTCACAAAATGATAGTAGCTTAATGAAGCAAAAATATAATAAAGGATTCTGCGTTTTCGGCTTCATTTCCAGAAACGAGCCCGAAAACGAAAAAGCCCCTCTCCGCAGGGAGAGGGGTTTGGGGTGAGGCTTTTTATACCGCGTCAGATAAACTGGTGAAGGTGAAGTCCCTTATTTTCATGGGAGGTACCAGGTTGCCGCCAATGCGCTCGGGTTTGCCCAGGGCTTCCAGGTTATTCAGCATGATCACGGGGCTTTCATTGAAGCGGAAGTTCTTGACCGGGTGCTTGATCTTGCCGTTCTCAATGTAGAAAGTCCCGTCGCGGGTGAGGCCGGTGTAAAGCAGGGTCTGCGGATCCACGGCTCTAATGTACCACAGACGCGTGACCAAAATGCCTTTCTGGGTGCCTTTGATTAAGTCTTCCAGGCTTTGGTTGCCGCCGGTCATGATGAAGCCGCCCGGCGAAGGCAAGCCTTTCACGCCTTTTTTCTCGGCCCAGAAACGGGAATACGGCATGTTCTTCACCACACCTTTGTCAATCCAGGTTACTTTCTCGTGGGCCCGACCGTCGCCGGCCCAGGTGGAGGTGGGTATTTCTGGGTTGGTGGGGTCTGAGGTAATGGTCACGCGGGCGTCAAACATTTTCTCGCCCAGCTTGGTGGCGCCGCCGGTTTTGCTCAAAAAGCTTCGGCCTTCTTCCGCGGAGCGGGCGTCCATGCTCCGGAACATGTTCTGTATTAAATCTACGGCCGCGGTAGGCTCCAGAATCACGGTGTACTTGCCGGGTTCCACGGCTTTGGCCTGCATAGAGCCAATGGCTTTCTGGGCGGCAATGGCAGAAGCCACGGCGGTGTCCAGTTTGGTTACGTCGCTTACGTCACGGGTCACGTAACCAGAGCCGGTGCCGTCTTCGGTGCGCATGGTCACCGAGAAGTCAACGCCAGAGCTTTGGTTGTAGGCGAACAAACCTTTGGAGTTCATTTTGGCACTGAAACCGCTGCGGTCTTCCCAGAAACCCGCCGAGGTCAGTTTTTTGCTGTCGGCGAGAACCATGCTTTTGCGGGCAGCTTCGGCGCGGTACTCGGGGTTGATGTCATGCGTGGTTTTAAACCAGGCGTTGCTGGGCAGGTAGTTCTGCGGGCCGAGCATGGGCACGTACTCCGGGCTTTCGGGCGCAATGCGGGCCACCTCTTCGGCGCGGCGCACCACTTTCTCCAGCGAGGCATCATCAAACTCATTGATGGTGGCCACGCCAGAACGCTTGCCAAACCGCGCCTCCACGCTCAGCGACATGTTTTCTTCTTCGCCGCTGGTACTTACCGTGCTGCGCGCGTAGCGGATGTTGCCGCCTTTGTAGCCGCTGAGGTTGATCTCACACTCGTCGGCTTTTGAATAGCTCAAGGCTTTTTTGAGGAGCGCCTGCGCTTGGTCTTTAGATAATATTGCCATTTGTTAGATTCGTCTGATGTTGATGGAAACTAATTGATTTTAGTTCTGAGTCTAGAGTCCTGAGTCCTGAGTTGGGGGTGCGCTTCCCTTTTTCTCGTTCTTTTTTGAGGTGAGGATGATGCTTTTGAGGATTTTTATAATCTCGAGGCAATCTTGATGCACACTTTCAAAAGAGGTAATTGAGATAATTTCTGAGTCTTTAAAAAGCCTAAGCCAATAGCTGGTTTCACGGGCTTCTTTAAGCGCAATGGTCAGTTTATTTCTGAAGTCTGCACCTGAAGGGCTACCTAAAGCTTCCTCCACATTAGCCCCAATAGAAGTTCCGCTTCGCAAAACCTGCTTGGTCAGTACATAAAACTCCCGTTGCTCTTTCTGCAGATGCTTATACAACTTAATCATCCGCAACGCGAAACTGTAAGACTTAGCAGCTATGATACTTTCAGCCATAAAATTTATTTTTACAATTTAAACTCAGGACTTAAGACTCAGAACTCAGAACTAGAAAATCGCTAGATTTTCCGACCGGTGTTAATCACGTTTACGCCGTTGAAACGCGTATGCGAAGATCCATGCGAAACTGCGCTCACCTGGCTAGGCTGGCCTTTTCCGTCAAAGAAAGAGCCGAACATGCGGTAATCGCTTTGATCACAGATGGCGGCGCAGGAGTTCCAGAATTCCTGGGTGTTGCTCTGGTAGGCCACATCATCTAGCATGCCCGCAATCTTGCCGTCTTTGATTTCATAGTACAGCTGACCGCCGAATTGGAAGTTATATCGCTGCTGGTCAATGGAATAAGACCCGCGGCCGGCAATGTAAATACCACGTTTCACGTCTTTGATCATCTCGTCCACGCTCAGTTTCTGCTGACCCGGGGCCAGAGACACGTTGGGCATGCGCTGGAACTGCACCGAACTCCAGTTATCAGCGTACGAACAGCCATGTGATTCTTTTTCGCCCAGAATATGCACCTGGTCGCGGGTGGCCTGGTAGTTGACCAAGGTTCCGTCTTTGATCAGATCCCAGCGCTTGGTTTTCACGCCTTCGTCGTCATACCCCACCGCGCCCAGAGAGCCTTCCTGCACTTTATCAGCGAAGATGTTGACCAGTTTGCTGCCGTACGGGAAATTCTTGGTTTTCCATTTCTCTAAGTCTGCGAACGACGTACCGGCGTAGTTGGCTTCGTAGCCCAGCACGCGGTCCAGTTCCAGCGGGTGACCCACCGATTCATGAATGGTTAAGCCGAGGTGATTCGGGTCTAATACCAAGTCATATTTACCGGCCAGCACAGATTTGGCGGTCAGTTTCTCGCGCGCTTGCTTGGCGGCCAGACCAGCGTCTGCGACAATGTCATAATATTTATCATAGCCCATCAGGCCGGTTCCTTCGGGGCCTTTCATGGTAGGCGCTTTCACGGTCAGGTACTCAAAACCCATGCCCATAGGCGCGCTCAAAGCATCACGGGTTTTGAACTTACCACTGGCTTTGTCTACGGCGGTTACCGTGAAGTTGGGCCAAATGCGGTGAATGTCCTGGTCAATATAAGAACCGTCTGTGGAGGCAAAATATTTCTGCTCGTTTATCTGGAACAAGGCCGAGTTCACGAAGTTGGCGCCACCGGCCAAAGCGGCGGCGTTAGCGGCCAAGAGCAAATCGGCTTTCTCAGAAACCGGCACCGCGAAGGCATTTTGCTTGATAGGCGTCTTCCAGGAAACTTCGCCGTACCCTTGCTGCGGAGCCAGTTTTACCGGTTCTTTCTGCAATTTGGAGTTGGCTTTGGCGATGGCCACGGCCTGCTCGGCGGCTTTCATGATGCCTTTGTCGCTCACGTCTGAGGTAGCAGCAAAGCCCCAGGTGCCGTTGGCGATCACGCGCACGCCCACGCCGTAGCTTTCGGTGGTGCTAATGCCCTGCACCTGCTTCTCACGGGTGAACATGTTCTGAGCCAGGTACCGGCCAATGCGCACATCGGCGTAGGTGGCACCTTTGCTTTTGGCGGTGTTGAGGGCCACATCAGAAAGGCGTTTGTGCAGGGCCACGTTCACGGGCTCCAGCGCACGGGCCGGGTCAATCTCGTGACCGAACGAAGGGATGCCAGAAAGCCAAAGCCCTCCCACGCCCATGGCGGTCAGTCCTATAAAATCACGTCGTTTCAAAAGTTTGTTAGTTTGGTGGTAAAAGGGAGAACTATAGAAAGCGTCTGCTTTACAACTTTAATTTTACACAGAAATGGAAAGGAAAGCAAGTGCCAGCGCGGTTTGTGCGCATGAAAACACAGGATTCTTATAGTTGCTCCGGAAGATTTGGTGGTTTTGCCTTCGTTTCAGAAACAGAGCCCAAAAACGGCTGGGCTTACATTTATTGTAAACAGGGACTGGCGAGATTTGGCGAAGGAAAGGCTTCTGGCACAGACACTCGTAGGAGCTTCGCGCACTACGAGGTCTTTTGAGCGAGCGGCGTCTCTACACCGCCTGCAGAAAAGGGGAAAAGCTTATGGCAATTATTGTAAAGGATAAGCGCTCTCTGATCTCCAAAAACGGAGGTTACAGCAGCCATCGCCCAAAAGACCTTGTAGCGTCTCTGTTTTTGGCTGCATTTCCAGAAATGAGCCCGAAAACAGAAATTACTATTTAGCCAAAGCCACTTCCTGGCCGTCTACCCACACTTGCTGCAGTTGCAAGTCCTGGCCCAGCACCACCAGATTCGCCGCCGCGCCCGGTACCAACTGCCCTACTCTGTTTTCCAATTTCATCACCTGTGCCGGATATAAAGTCGCCATTCTTATTGCTTCATCTACTTCCAGACCAACCATGTTTACAGTATTCTGCACCGCTTCCAACATGGTCAGCGCCGAACCAGCCAGGCGTCCGTCCTCGGTTTCGCAGCGGCCGTTGCGGTAGAAAGACTTGAAATTGCCGAAGTCTGTGAACGGAATATCTGAACCCACGCAGGCGGCGCAGTCAGAAACCAGGAACAGTTTTTCAGCGAGCATTTTCTTGGCTAACCTAACCGCGTACGGGTGACAATGGTGTCCGTCTACAATAATACCGGTCCAGGCTTGTCCGTAATCTAAAGTGGCAGCAGCCAGGCCGGGCTGTTTGGTGTCAATGCCGCTCATGGCATTGTAAAGGTGAGTCACCGCAGTCACGCCGTTGTTAAAAAAGTGCAGGGCCTGGTCATACGTCGCCATGCTGTGGCCCGCCGATAAGACAATGCCGCTTTCGGCCAGCCGTTTCAAGACGCCTTCCTCGACGCACTCGGGGGCTAAGGTCAAATAGGTGATCACATCTTTGCCGGCTTCCAGCAGTACGTCTAGCTCTTCATGCGTGGCGGTTCTGATGCAGGCAGTGTCATGAGCGCCGGGTTTCTCTGGGCTGAAAAACGGGCCTTCCAGGTGCATGCCCAGAAACGTGCTGGGGCTTTGCTGCATGGCCAGGTGCACGGCGTCAATGGTCTGCAGAATCTTGTCCTGAAACGCCGAGATAACCGTGGGCAGAAAACTGGTGGTGCCAAACTGCAGATGCGCGTCTCTAATGGTGTTCAGGCTTTCCAGCGTGGGGTATTGGGTGAAATACACGCCGCCGCCGCCGTTCACCTGCAAGTCTACAAAACCAGGACAGATAATGCCGCCGTTCGCGTCTAGTTTGATAAAGTCTTCGGGAATTTCATCGGTTTGCACCAGGTCTAAGATTTGGCCGTTTTCAAACAAGACCGCGTAGCCCTGGGCGGTGGTATAGCCTGAATAAATGGTGCCGTTGGTGAGCGCGTACCGCATAGATGGAGGATGTTTTTGTTCGGGAGCCAAGTTGCGGAAAAGACTTCAGAAACCAGAAAGGATTTTGCGTTTTCGGGCTCAAAAATAGAAACGAGGGCAAAAACAGACGCCCGACTCTGGGACTGAGCCGGGCGCTGTACGCTACTAAACAACCAAAACTTCTCGGCTCCTCGCCGCACGGTATTACTTCTTCCTTCTGAAATAAATGTTATTGCTGATAGTCTCCAGGTTAATGCTGGGGCCACCATCGTTCACGTCGCCTTTGAGTTGGTAGCCCACGTAAGAAGCTTCTTGGCGTTTGGTTCTGAGCGCGATGTCCAGGTCAGAGAAAACTTCGCCGGTGATGGTTTTCATGGCCACGCTGGCACCGGCTTTGGGCGACCAGTCCATGTCTACAAAACCGCTGATGGATTTGGCGTTTACCGTGCCGGTGAGGCCGCGCAGCTCAATGTTGGCACTAATGGTTTCCAGGGTGAGGTCTGCGTTGCGGGGCAGGAAAATCTCATAAGTGATAAAGGTGCAGGTGGTCTGGATGACTTCGCCGTTTTTGATGTAACTGGAGTTGTTGTTGTGCCCTTCTGGGCACGCCTGCGTTCTGGTCGTTTTGCGCATGAGCTCATGGTCCAAGTCGGCGGTCACTTTCAAGACATCAGCGCTGGGGTCAAAGGAGAGTAAAAACGCTTCATTCAGTTTCCCTTCATTGATTTCATAGGTCACTTTCACGTAGGCCTCTTTTTTGTCCCAGGCGGTGATTTTGATGTCATTCCCGAACTTGAGGTTGAGGCTCACTTTTTGCGAGGCGGGCAAAGCCAGTGTCTTTTCCACGACTTGTGTTTGGGCATGGAGGTTCCCGGCACCCCACAGCAGCAGGGCGAGCAGTAATAACTTTTTCATAAGAATCAGGTTAAAAATGCCTTTGCTTTATTTCTTCTTCCGGATGAAGATGTCACTGTTAATGGTCTGGATGCTCATTTCCACGCCGCCGCCGTTGGTTTTGCCGTCAATGTTGTTGCCGCCGCCAATCATAGGCAGGTCGCTTTTGGCCTCCTTCTTCAGGTTCATGTCGAAGTCGGTATAGATTTCGCCCATCAAGCTCTTGAGTTTGAAATTGGCCTTGGTGTTGGCGGGCAGCGTAATGTCAATTTTGCCGTTGACGGTGGAGATGGCGTTGGGCTTGCTTTGGTCTAGGGAACTGAATTTAACGTCAAGCGTGCCGTTGGTGGTGTTGGCCACCACGGGGCCCGACACGTTGTTGAGCGTGGCGCTGGCGTTGTTCAGTTTCACTTCAATTTCACCGTCAAGGTCGGCCATGGTCAGGTTGCCGCCGGTCCAGTTGGTTTCTTTGTACTGCACAGAGGCGTTTTTGGGCACTCTAATGATGTACCGTCCACCGGCGCGGGACGCTTTGGTGATGGTGAGCGTGTTGTTTTCTTTCACCGCTGAAAGGCCCATACCGGTGTTGTCTTCCAGGGTGTTGTAGAGCGGTTTCAGGCCTTCGGCGCGGGCTGCATCACCAGCCGCCGCGGTGCCGCGGCCTTCTATAATCACGTCATCACCGGAGTGGCCCAGTACCTGCACGTGGCTGTTGTACATGAAGATGCGCACTTGTTTGTCTTTGCCGCCCCCCAGTTTCATTTTGAAGGTTTTGGCCTCGCCGCGGGTTTCTTCTGAGTCAGATTTTCTGCCGCCGCCTACCGCGGTTTGGGCAAAGGAATTCCAGGTAAGCAGGAGGCTAGCCCCTGCCAGTAACAATGCTCTTTTCATAAAAGTAAAAGGTAAAAAAGGTAATGGAAGTGCTGAAGTTCTAAAAGCTCAGCCTTGCCGATTCAGTTTAGATTAAGGTGCCCAGGCCTTCCTGGGCTTTGAGTTTGACAATGGGTAAAAGGTTTTCCTGGTTAGCCAGTTTCTGCAGTTGCGGTACGGCTTTTTTCTCTTTTAAATGCGTGACCACTTCAATAAGGGCCAGTTGCATCAAGGGGTTTTTTTCCTGGCCCAAGGCCTGAATGTAAGCCTTGCGCACAGCGGGTTCTTCCTTGAATTGAAAAAGCGCTTCACAGGCCGCCAACCGTACGTTCACGTTTTCGTCTGAGGTCATGGTTTTCATCAATAACCGCGTCACTTCCTGGTTTTCAGCGGATGAAAAATCCTGGGTGTTGAATTCCTGGCTTACCACTCGTATGCGGTCACTGGCAGAGGCCCCGTTCACTGACGAGGTGCTGGCCAGCACTTGTTTCATCTCCCGCACTTCCTGCTGCAGGGCTACTACTTCTGGGCTGCCGCTGGCAGTAAAACCTTTGTCACGGTAATAATTCACGCCCCAGAACGCGGCCAGTAACAAGCTGATGCCCGCCGCCATCTGCCAGTAATACTGCTGGAAGAAGTTGTTTTTCTTCGGCGCCGCCGATGTTGCTTTGAAAGTTCTGGCCGGGTTCTCAATCTTCTCAAACAGCCAGTCTTCTGAGAGGTATTTGTCTAGTTCCACCTCTTTTTCCTGGCCATAAACCTGAAACTGCACCGCGTGCGGCTTGAGGTGGTCTGGCAATAGTTTTGTATGGGAGAAGAACTGCTCCAGCTGGCTTTCCTCTTCCAGCGAGGTTTCACCGTTGTAGTATTTCTCCAGTAAGGTTTCTATCTGTTCAGTGTGCATGCTTTTCCATCTTTAAAAGTCCTTCGCGCACGCTTTTTCTCGCCCTTGACAAATTCACCCGCAGCGCATTCACCGGCAGGCCCGTCACTTGTTCTATCTCTTCGTAAGAGTAGCCTTCCACGTCTCTCAGGTGCAGCACCATTCTTTGTTGTTCGGGCAGTTTCTTCAGGAGTTCCTGCACGTGGCGCACCTGGTCTGTCTGCTCAGAGCGCTGGTACGGGGTGATTTCTCCATTGCCCATCTCCAGGTCGGTGACGTCTACCAGGTGCTTGTTCTTTCTGCTTTTGAGTCTGTCCAGGCATAAGTTTTTGGTGACGGTCATCGCGAACGCCTCAATGCTGGCGTAAGCGTGCAACTTGTGTTTGTTGGTCCAGAGTTTCAGGAACACATCCTGCAGGGCATCCTCGGCCTCTTCCTTGTTTTGCAACAGGAACAGCGCCATTCTGTACAGCTTCTGCTTGGCCGGGAGTACCTTGGTTTTAAACTCTTCTAAGTCCATTCAATTACAAAGACGAGGCAGGTGGCGGGGCATTACAAACTTTCTCAACTATTTTTTTGGGAAGGATGAAAAGTGCGTTTTGGGGCTCAAAACTGGAAACGAGGCCAAAAACGGAAATTTGGCGCAGACGCTACGAAGCTGAAACGTCTCAATTAAAAAAGGCTTTCCTCCTGGTCAAAAACAGGTGCTTGTTGCCAAGAACGGTTTCAGAAACGAGCAACGCCTCTGCTGAGTAGCGCCACGTCGTGTCGGTGCCACGACGCTGCAGGTTCTATTTTAGGCTCCATTTCTGAAAACGAGCCCGAAAACGCTAGGCCAACGCCCGCCGCACCAGAAACCCAGATACTGCGCTCAGTCCGCCGGTGAACCCACCAATCACTACGGTAGCAATTATCAACAACCAAGGCGAATTCACGAATAGCATGGTGGCCACGCGCTCACTCAGAATCCCGTCTGAGATAATATGCCAGTACAGCGCCGCGCCCAACCACGTGAGCCCAATCCCCGCGAAGCCCGCCAAAAACGCCTTGCCCCCGTGCTGCGCCTTCCAGAAAGCCAAGGCGAAACAGATGATGGCAATGGTCCACCACGGCAGGAAAAGTTGGGCAATAAGGCTGAGGAGAAGGATTAGGAGGAAGAGCATGGGTGGGTTTAGTTTGGTTGATAGAGTAGGCAAGTTTAATTTTTCTTGATGATGCAACGGGTTAGTATAGGCGACGTTGAGAGTCAGCTGAGATTGTATCTAAACAATGTTGTGCGGAAGATTCTAGACTTGATGCATTAATAGACTGTATACAGCTTGACCTTTATCTGAATTTTTTCTGCTGCTTTAATATCTAATGAATCAGTAGAATTAGAATAACCTATAAAACTAGTCATAATCCGATATTTTCCCTTAGGAATATTAGCAAATTCAAATGCTCCCTTACTATCACATTTTGCAGTATATACTTCTTGGCTATTCTCTAATCTCACTTCTGCATTTGGTAAAGCAAAACCTTCAAAACGATTAACCACTTTGCCAATTACATTTGTTGATAAAGTATCAGTGACTTCTATTCTTTTAACAACTATAATAGAGCCGCCCTTTTTCAGCCTAACAATATTGCTGCTGCAACTATTAAGTATTAATCCGATTATCAAAAGCAGAAATGTATTTTTCATATGACATATAACAAAAGGATTAATGAAGGTGAGTTTTGCAACCGCTTCCCTCACTTGCCCACAAGGTCCTTTCAGGATGACAAATTGGGGCCTACTTAATACTTACTATTGGAACAAGCTTCTGACTTTTGATTAACTTCATAACTACTTCATATGATGGGTTACTAGTATAAGTTTCAAAGTATTCTGGCCGATAAACCGTTAGGTTGAATTGCGCATCCTTGGTACTAGCCCAATTGTTCAAATCTTTCATACAATCGTCTTCCTCCACGAAAATTCTTTTAGAGTCTTTGTAGATAAAACCTACTCTTTTATTAGAATCTATAATGATATCACCGCTTTTCGCTTTGTAGAAAATCTCTTGTAAATCACCGTAGCTGTCTTCAATTGCCATTGAATGAAAATTTGTCCACATCAAAGCAGCAAAACCAACTATTACAAGTATTAAGGCTGAGGTGATAATTTTTGTGTACCGTTGCATTTAATGAATTAGCTAAAAATTTATAACTCAAAATACTCTACTTCCCCTTCATCACCCACACCGCCTGCGTCTTCTCCTTCCTATCCTCCGCATTCCTCAAAAACAACAGTTCATGCAATTGCCCGGCTTGCCAGTCCTGTAAAAGGTTGTCATAGAACCGGCTACCAGGGTTGCCGCTTTGGCCGCCGGGATATACGCCCCAGGCTTTTACGGTGGGGCCCAGTTGCACCACCATGCGCCACGACGGGCCGTGGCTGCCGTTGAGGGCGTTGATGGAATTGGCGCTGCCGCCGGTGTTGAGCGTGTGACCCAAGCCTTGAACTAAACCCAAATGCTTAATGCTGGAATTCTTGGCGTGGCCCCATTTCCATTGGGCATCAGCGGTATTCATGCTGTCGGCTACTTGCAGGAAGGTGGTGTTCACCAAGTCTGTTAGGGTTTCTTTCTGCGGGGTTTCTACGTTGTCATACCAGCGGGCCTGAGGTTCATTCAGGAGTAGTTGCACTAGTCGGTCGCGGGACGGGGATTTGTAGGTGGCGGCGGGGAATTCATCGCTCCAGATTGCCCGTGCCAGGCTCTGCCACCATTCCTCAAACAGCGTGGGCGCGGTCAGTTCTGGGTCAAAGCGGTAGTTCCAGGAAGCCAGGGTTTGATAGGCTTTTTTCTGTGCGGCAGTCAGGTTCTCCTGCTGCACCAAGGCCAACAACGTCGGCAACGCGTTCTTCGGCACGAAGCTGAAATTATCCGTTTGCATGACTCTGAAGCTGTCGGGTGTGGCCTGGGTCATGGCGGTGAGGCGCTGGTTGATGCGGGCGCTTCGTTCATAGCCGGCAAAGCTGGAGCCCAGGTAATATGGGTAGTCCTGGGGGTGCACCGGTACCTGGTTGGCCGAACTCACAAACCCACGGCTAGGGTTAAATACCGCCGGCACCTGGTCCATCGGAATCCAGCCCTGCCAGTCGTGCGCGGGGTTGGCGCCGTCCAGCAGGAAGTTGCCCTGGCCTTGCCATTTCAAAGGGTACAAGCCGTTGGAGACGATGGCGATGTTGCTGGAGTCTGCATACACAAAGTTGAAGGCGGGTGCAGCCCAGGTACGCAACGCTTCCCTGAATTCTGAGTAAGAGCGGGCCCGGTTGACGGCGTAGAGCGTGTGGAGTTCGTTCTGGTTGTCATGCGCTGTCCACCGGATGGCGTGACCGGTGGGCGTGCTGCTACTGCGGTAGGCTTCTTCCTCAGGCAAATACACCACCGGACCGTGGTGTGTGTAGAGCACCGTGTCT
Organism: Rufibacter sp. LB8; assembly: GCF_014876185.1. Taxonomy (NCBI): domain Bacteria; kingdom Pseudomonadati; phylum Bacteroidota; class Cytophagia; order Cytophagales; family Hymenobacteraceae; genus Rufibacter; species Rufibacter sp. LB8. Next base: position 3,594,196 of record NZ_JADALJ010000001.1, read on the forward strand.
AGCACCAGTGCCTGGCCTTTCACGGCAATTTTCTCCACTACACGGCGCACCGGTTTCCATTGGTTTCCGTGTTTGTATTCGCGGCGCGAGTTGTCTTTGAAGGTGATCTGGTACCAATCCAGCACATCAGAACCCACGTTGGTCATGCCCCAGGCAATCTGCTCGTTGAATCCAATACCCACCCCCGGCGCGCCCGGAATAGTGACGCCGTACGCATTCACGCCCGGCGCATGCAACTGCAACACATACCAAATGCTCGGCAAACTCAAGCCCAAATGCGGGTCAGAGGCCAATAATGGATAACCACTGGCAGTTCTATTTCCAGTCACTGCCCAGTTGTTGCTGCCGAGGTTTTCGGGCTTTTGGCGCTCCAGCGTGTGCTGCGCCAAGGCGGCTATGTATGCCGGTGGCGCAGGCGGAACGGTCAGCGGCGTAAAATCTGGTTTGGTACCCATTGGGATAATAGGCTCTTCTTTGAAAGGATAATCCGGGAACAAATCCTTCACCACCTCAGGGCCATATTTGCGCAGGGTGTTGGTCATACGCAGGTCATCGGAATAACCGGTCATGTCAAGCGCCAAGCGTTTGAGGAGCAAGGCTACTTTTAATGGTGTGTATTTTTCAGGCGCGTAATTCAGGAGTTTGTATTCAAAGGGATAATCCCGGGGCTGTAGCTGCGAAATGTAGGCGTTCACGCCTTCGGTGTAGGCTTCCAGCACGGCGTTGGTGTTGGGGTCAGCTTGCATGCGGGCCAGGGATTCTTTGGCCGAAGTGAGCATGCCCATGCGCCGCTGGTACCGGTCCATCTCCAGGACTTGCGGCCCAATGATTTCGGCCAGGCGGCCCGCTGAGGCGTGCGTCATGAACTCCATCTGCCACAGCCGGTCTTTGGCCGTAAGATAGCCCTGCGCGAAATACAGATCATGGTCGTTCTGCGCGAAAATGTGCGGAATGCGGAGCGAGTCAAACCGTATCTGCACCGGTGCCTGCACGCCTTCCAAGGTCAGTTCCTCGGTTTTGAAAGCATCGTCTTTCTCTACACCGCGCCAGAACCCTTCATACGGACTCAGAAAGGAACCCAGCGCAGGCACCGGGAAAAACGTTCGGTTGAGGGCATAGACCAATACCACAGTGAGGGCAGTGGCCAACAAAGCTTTTATCCATTTCATAGCAGGCGGGCAGGGTGAATCAGTCTGTAAGATAGAATCTTCTGCAGGCTTTGGCAAGTGGCTGGAATTGGGCGGCAACTTCGTTTAGAACCGGGCGTTTTAGGCCTCATTTCCAGAAACGAGGCCGAAAACGGAAAAAGCCGTTGGCATAGACACTCGTAGGAGCTTCGCACACTACGAGGTCTTTTGAGCAAAGGCTTTTGCGACCTCAGCCGTGAGAGACAAGGTGGTGCCTGGTCTCTACAGGAACAACAAAACATTTCCATGGATTTCCCTTCATTGTGATTGTAGAGACCAGGCACCGCCTTGTCTCACCCGCGTTGCTTTCTTTTTCTAAATTTCTTTTTGCGGGCGAACACCCCATTACCGTCCACTCAAAAGACCTCGTAGTGTGCGAAGCTCCTACGAGTGTCTACGCCAATCCTGTTTTCGGCTTCATTTCCGCAAACGAGGCCGAAAACGGAAAAAGCCGAAGCAAGGCCCCGGCTTTTTAGGAATCACATGAAGAACTGGCTACTAGTTATTGCCGCGTGCGCCGCCTTGGCCGCCGCGGTTCTGCATACGGTCCTGCTGCTCGGCCAGCATCTTGTCGAATTTCTCTTTCTGGGCATCAGAGAGCACGGCTTTGATCTGCTCGTTGCGCTTTTGGTTCAGGCTTTGCAAGGCCTCCCGGCGGTTGCCGTCTCCGCCAGCCTCGGTGCGCATTTTGTCTACTTCCTGGGCCGAGGCCAGGATAATGTCTTTGATTTTGGTGGCCTGCTCTGGCGTGAGTTCCAGTTGCTTCTGGTAGCGGTCCAGTTGCATTTGGGTGCGCTCAGCGGGCGTGAGGCGGGCACCCTGGCCCTGGCCTTGCTGCGCGAACGAAACGGTGGAGACGAGCAGCAGCAGGCAGACGCCGGTAAATTTGAGAAGGTTTTGTAAGGTTTTCATACTTTTTTGTTTGGTAGGAGGTTTGGTATTTAGAGCAGGAATACGGCAATAGGTTTAATGCCTTCGGCTTAAAAATCAGCACTATCTGCGGGCAAGCCGGCGCGGGGGAACCATTTTTCAGAAATTTTGCCTTAATTTTAAGGGAAGATTCTGGAAACCTGGGAAGTGCCCTGTGGCCAGCCCACCAGAAAAAGCCGTTTTCGGGCTCATTTTCAGAATTGGGAGCTTATTTACATTTTGATTTTGCAAGCGAAAACTGGGAGCGAAAGGTTCTGGCGAAGCGTTTTTTGAGCAGCATAGCAGCGCTATGGTGCGAGAAAAAAGCAAAGCCAGGTTCTTTTGATGCCAGTTTGCAGCGCGAAAGACAAATGTAAACAAGCTCTGAGCCCGAAAACAGAAACCAACCCAAGTACCAAACCAACAGACAAAACCCTTAGTATTTTTAACGCTTTTTGAATGAAACGTACATTTTTGAGCATCCTGTTGCTGGGTGCCGGGCTCACCGCCCAGGCGCAGAGCAACAAAATCAACTTCACCGAGTACGACCTGCCCAACGGGCTGCACGTGATTCTGCACCAGGACAAAACCACTCCCACCGTGGCCGTGACCATGCTCTACCACGTGGGTTCCAAGAACGAAGACCCGCAGCGCACCGGCTTCGCGCATTTCTTTGAGCACCTCATGTTTGAAGGTTCTGAGAACGTGGAGCGCGGCAAATACATCAACATGATCCAGAGCGCGGGCGGGGCCGTGAACGCCAACACTTCGTTCGATAGAACTTATTATTACCAGATTCTGCCCTCTAATCAATTGGCTTTGGGCCTCTGGATGGAAGCCGACCGCCTGAGATCTGCCAAAATTGACCAGCAGGGCGTAGAAACGCAGCGCCAGGTGGTGAAAGAAGAGAAAAAACAGCGCCTGGACAATCAGCCGTACGGTTCTTTGCTAGAAAACACCTTCGCCACGGCGTACGCGGTGCACCCGTACCGCTGGGTGCCCATTGGCTCAGCGCAGTACATTGACCGTGCGTCTCTGCAAGAGTTCATGCAGTTCTACAAGACGTTTTACGTGCCCAACAACGCCACCCTCACCATTGCCGGCGACCTGGACATAGAGCAGACCAAGAAACTGGTGGAGCAGTATTTCGGGGCCATCCCGAAGAGTACCACGCCCATTCACCGGCCCACGGTAGAAGAACCCAAGCAAGTAGAAGAAGGCCGAAAAGTGGTTTTTGACAACATTCAGTTACCCGCCGTGGTGCAGGCCTACCACATTCCGGCGCAGGGCACGCCAGATTCTTACGCCATCAGTATGCTGACCACGTTGCTGTCTGGTGGGCAGAGTTCGCGTTTAAACAAAGCCTTGGTAGACAACCAGCAGAAAGCCGTGACCGTGGCATCTATTCCTATGTCTATGGAAAATCCGGGCTTATTCATCAACCTGGCCGTGGCCAACATGGGCGTGGATGTGCATGACCTGGAGCGTTCCATGGATACTGAGATTGACCGCGTGAAAAAAGAACCCATCACTGACCAGGAATTCCAGAAGCTGCGCAATCAGATAGAAACCAACTACATCAACGGCCTGGCCACGCTTGAGGGCCGCACCGAGAAACTGGCCTCGTACCACGCGCTTTACGGCAACACCAACCTGATCAACACAGAGCTGGACAAGTTTCTGGCCGTGACCAAGGAAGACCTTATGCGCGTAGCCAACCAATATTTAACCAAAGAAAACCGCGCCGTGCTGCATTATTTGCCCAAGACGGCGCAAGCCAGATAAGCGGTTGTTCTCTTTTATTCTTCAGTAACTCAGATGAAAAAATATATTTCGATTTTCTTTTTGACGCTGGCCACCACCCTTGGCAGCGTTGCGCAGACAACCAAACAGAGTCCGCCGGCGGCGGGGCCGGCGCCCGTTATTGCCTTGGGCAACTATGAAACCTTCACGCTGTCTAACGGCCTGAAAGTGTATGTGGTGGAAAACCGCAATTTGCCCACCGTGGCCATGACCTTGGTACTGGACCGCCCCCCCGTGCTGGAAGGCGAAAAAGTAGGCATGACCAGCGCCGCCGGGTATCTACTGCGCACTGGCACCACCACCCGCACCAAAGACCAACTAGACGAGGAGATTGACTTCATTGGCGCGTCTTTGAACACTACGGCTACCGGTTTTTCGGCGTCTGGTTTAAAGAAGCATTTCCCCAAGTTGTTGGAACTGACCTCAGACGTAGTGCTCCGGCCGCAGTTCAAGCAAGAGGAACTAGACAAGTTCAAGAAGCAGATGACCGCCAACGTGGTGTCTTCCAAAGATGACCCGGCGGCCATGGAAAGCAATCTGCAGCAGGCGCTGTTGTTCGGGAAAAACCATCCGTACGGCGAAATCATCTCGGAGAAAAGCATTGAGAACATCGCCCTAACTGATGTGCAGAGCTACTACAACTCCTATTTCAGACCGAATATTGGGTACCTGGCCATTGTAGGAGACATTACGGCCAAAGACGCCAAGAAACTGGTGAAACAATATTTTGACAAATGGAAGAAAGGCACCGTGCCCCAGGCCACCTACCCCGCGCCCGCCAAAATTCCCGCCACCCAGGTAGCCGTGGTAGACAGACCAAACTCAGTACAGTCTAACATTGCCGTGACCTACGCCGTGGACCTGAAACCCGGTAGCCCAGACGCCATTGCCGCCACTTTGATGAACAACATTCTGGGCGGTTCTTTCGCGCGCTTAGACGCTAACCTGCGCGAAAAACACGCTTATACGTACGGTTCCAATTCGTCTTTGAGCCCAGATAGATTGGCCGGCCGGTTCAGTGCTTACGCCAGCGTTAGAAATGCCGTGACAGACAGCGCCTTCGCGCAGATTATCATTGAGATGGACCGCCTGCGCAAAGAGCCCGTACCAGCAGAAGAGTTGAAGAAAGTACAGAACATGATGACTGGTTCGTTTGCGCGTTCTCTTGAGAATCCGCTCACGGTGGCCATGTTCGCCATCAATACCGCTCGGTTCAACCTGCCCAAAGACTATTACGCCAACTACCTCAAGAACGTGGCCGCTGTCACGCCCGCAGACATTCAGCGCGTGGCCCAACAGTATCTGCAGCCCAACAATGCCTACCTGACCGCCGTGGGCAACGCCCGTGAGATCACCGACAGGCTCAAGATTTTCAACAGAAATCAGCCTTTGGCCTACTACAATGCGTTCGGTGAAAAAACCGAAGCGCCCATGGCCTCGTTGCCGGCCGGCGTGACGGCGCAGAGCGTGTTGGCCAACTACCTGAAAGCCCTGGGCGGAAAAGAGAACGTGGAGAAAGTGAAAGACCTCACCGTGAAACGCACTATGAACGTGCCGGGCGCGCAACTGGTGGTGAGCCAGCAGAGCAAAGGCCAGGACAAAATGCTCATGACCGTGAACAACGGCGGCTATGAAATCAACCGCGTGCAGATCAACGGCGCCAAAGGCCAGATGGTGTCTGGCCCGCAGGTGAAAGAGATTGCCGGCCCGGAACTGCAAGACCAGAAGCTGGAAAATTGGGCCTTCGGGTTTCTCAACTACGGGCAGGCCGGCGTGAAACTGGCCCTGAACCAAATGGAAAAAATAGCCGGCCGCGATGCCTACAAGTTAGAACTGGTGATGCCCAGCGGCAAAAAGGCTTTCCATTATTTTGACGCCCAAACCGGCCTGAAAGTGCGCGAAGTGGCCATTGAAGAAACCGGCTACGGCAACGCTTCCCAGACCATGGACTATAAAGATTACCGCGAGGTGAACGGCGTGAAATTCCCGCACCAGATTGACCTGCACCTGGGCGGCCAGATTATTTCCTCCAACGTGACCAGCGTAGAGATCAACAAAAACCTGCCAGATGACCTGTTCAAGATAAAATAGGTTTTCTTGCAGTAGCCAATCCCTTCCGTTTTGGGGCTCATTTTCAGAAATGAAGCCGAAAACGGAAGGGATTTTTTGTGTCTGAGGATTTGATATCTATTCGCATTCCGTCCCCCTTTGAAGGGGGACGAAATGCGTGAAAATTGCTGTGAGGCAAACGGTAAATCAACGTCTACTTTTCGGGATTGATAAACCTAGAAGAGCGGAAACTCATTTCCTGCTTCAAGTTTTCAACTTGGAGCTTTTCACGGAGCAAGTTTCTAAACTTGCTTATGCTCTTGCTAGGTAGAAAAGGAAGTTGATAAACTTCCATCATGGGCAGCCACAAGTTGGAAACTTGCGGCAGAAAAAGAAGTGAGAAGCAAGCCCCAAGTCCAGTCAATAAACTTCCGTTTTTGGCCTCGTTTCCAGAAATGAAGCCGAAAACGGAAGCGTGAGCAGCCTGTCATTTCTTGTTTTTGAAAACCTGCCCATAACTGGAATCACTGTCCATAACTGGACACTTTTGTTTTGTTGAGTTCAATGTAAATCATTGTAAATCAATAATATGTAAACTGGCATGGCGCTTGGATATAAAAAGCAAACCAAGTGAGAAAATGGACAGAGAAATACCCCAAGCCCAGCTACAGAAATCCCAGCGCCGCCGGTGGTGGCAGGGTGGGTTGGCCGTGGTAGCCGTGTTGCTGGCGGTGCTGGCGTTCCGGTCGGTGCTGAAGACCAGCGTGCCGGTGTCTGAGCTAAGAATAGGTACCGTGGAAGTGGGCGCCGTGGAGGCATCCATTACGGCCACGGGCGTAGTAGTGCCGGAGAAAGAGGAAGTCATCACCAGTCCTATTCAAGCCAAAATTGAGCGCGTGCTCCACACCCCCGGCGATCAAGTCACCGCCAACGAACCCTTGTTGCAATTAGACAAACAGCTTTCCCAAACGGCCTTTGATAAACTCCGCGACGAGCAGCAACTCAAGCAGAATAAAACCGCCGAGGTGCGGAATAGCCTCCAGAAAAATGTAAACCAACTGCGCTCCCGCTACGCCGTGCAGGAAGTACGTGTGAAAAGCCTGCAAGCCGCCCTGGCAGATGAACAGTATTTGCTTTCCATTGGCGGCGGCACCCAGGAAAACGTGAAGAAAGCCGAACTGGACCTGAAAGTAGCCCGCCTGGAATCGGAACAGCTGCAGCGCCAGATTCAAGACGAAAAAGCCACCGCCAACATAGGTATGAAAGCCGTGGGCTTTGAACTGGAAATGCAGAACCGCGACATCAACCAACTGCAACGTCAACTAGCCCAAGCCGACATCAAAGCGACCCGCGCCGGCGTGGTGACCTGGGTGAACGAAGAAGTAGGCGCCACCGTGAACGCCGGCGATCCCGTCGCCCGCGTAGCGGATTTAAGCAGCTTCAAAATAAAGGCCACCATCTCAGATGCCTACGCAGAACAAGTAAAGCCCGGCGGGCAAATAACAGTCCGCATCAACAACACAGATTTGCGCGGCGAAGTGGCCAACGTACAGCCCAAGGTAGAGAACGGCATCATTACGTTTTATGTGCGGCTGCAGGAGAAAAACCACCAGGCCTTACGGTCTAATTTACGGGTGGAAGTGTTCGTGCTCACTGATTTCAAACCCAACGTGCTGCGCGTGAAAAACGGTCCGTTCTTCACTGGGGCCACAGAACAGGCGGTTTTTGTGGTGCAAGGAACCAAAGCCGTGCGCAGAATGCTCAAGACCGGAGCCAGCAACCTGGACTTTGTGGAACTGCAGGGCGACATAGCCGCCGGGGAGAAAATCATCCTCTCCAACACTAAGGAATACGTGCACCTCCAGGAACTGACCCTCACCCAAGATTAAGCCCGGAAACCATGAAAAAGACTCTATTATATATAGTGCTGGCCTCGGTGCTTTTTATGGGGGAAACCCAGGCGCAACAAACTGCCACAGACGCATTGTTGGCCCGCAGGTTAACGCTCCAGGAAACCATTGATTTGGCCCTGGGTTCCTCCATTGCCAGCAAGCAGGCCGCCACCAACAAAACCAGCAGTTACTGGCAGTACCGCACGTTCAAAGCCGACTACAAACCGCAAGTCACGCTCAGCGGCACCTTGCCAGATTTCTCCCGCAGCATTATTCCCGTGATTCAGCCCGATGGCACCACAGATTTCAGGGCGGTGTCTTTGAGTAATTCAGATGTGGGCGTGTCCATTAGTCAGGCGGTGGGGTTAACGGGTGGGCAGCTGTTCCTCACTTCGCAGAGCCAGCGGTTTGATGATTTCAACCAGGGCATTCGGCGCTACAACAGTTTTCCGGCCATCATCGGGTTCAGGCAGCCCATCTTTGGGTACAACGCTCTGGCCTGGAACCGGAAAGTAGAACCGCTCCGCTTTCAGGAGTCTGAGCGGCAGTTCCTGGAAGACCGTGAGACCATTGCTACGGTTGCTACCCAGCGCTTTTTTGATGTGTTATTGGAGCAGGTGAATTACGAGATGGCCACCAAGAACGTGGAAAACAACCAGGCCCTGTTCAAGATTGCCGAAGAAAAACATAGGTTGGGCCGCCTCTCCCGGAACGAGCTGCTGCAACTGAAACTGAGTTTGATGAACGCCCAGATGGCCAAGGCCCAGGCTTCTACTGAACTCAAAACCGTGGCCATGCAGTTCGCTGCTTACGTGGGCTTGCCCAAAGGCGAAAAAGTGGCCGTGCAATCGCCCACCGTGGTGCCAGAATTACAAGTTGAAGAACAAGTAGCCCTGGAACAAGCCCAACGTAACCGCAAAGAACGCTTTCAATTTGAACGCAAAGTGCTGCAAGCCCAACAGCAAGTAGCTGAGGCGAAAGGCAAAGGCGGGTTCAACGCAGATCTGTACGCCACCTTCGGGTTGACCAAAAGCGCCAGCAACTTCTCTGAAAGCTACGCCCGTCCTGAGAACCAACAGCAAGTGATCCTGGGGTTCAGCGTACCCCTGGTAGATTGGGGCCGCCAGAAAGCCAGCGTGAAAACCGCCCAGGCCAACCTGCAACTCACCCAATACACGGTAGAACAGGAACAGACCGCCTTCGAGCAAAGTGTCTACACCCAGGTAAACCAGATTGAATTACTCAAGGCGCGGCTGCAACTCACCTCGTCGGCTGATTCCATTGCCCAGGAACGCTATGACATTACCAAGGCCACGTTTCTGGTGGGGCGCATCAGCATCACAGACCTGAATATTGCTTTGCAAGAAAAAGACCAGGCCCGCCGTGCCTACATCACCGCCCTGCAAGATTACTGGATTGCCTACTACCGCCTTCGAGCGCTTACTTTATATGATTTTGAGCTAGGTAAAAGCCTCACCCCCTAACCCCCTCTCCAGCTGAGAGGGGGAACCCGGCAGATGCGTTTTCGGCTCCATTTCCGGAAATGAAGCCGAAAACGGAAATATGATTACGCATTTCGTCCCCCTTTGAAGGGGGTAGGGGGATGACAAGGACAGCTGAAGTAACATGAAAATCACTTTGAAACGATCATGAAATGATTCTTTTAAATTACACTATCAGCACGAGTAAAACATACCTCTACCCCCTTCAAAGAGGGACGAAGAAGAGAAATAGCACATTAAAATATTAGCACATCAGACTATGATCCAGTTACAAGACATTGAAAAAGTCTACCGCACCAAGACCATTGAGACGGTAGCCCTCCACCGCGTGAATTTGCACGTGGAACGCGGCGAGTTTGTGTCCATCATGGGGCCTTCGGGCTGCGGGAAATCTACGCTGCTCAACATCATGGGCTTGCTGGATGAACCCAGTTCCGGTCAGGTGATCATTGACGGACAACTTGTGAAAAACCATTCAGACCGCCAGCTGGCCAAACTTCGGAATGAAAAGATTGGGTTTGTGTTCCAGAGTTACCATCTGATCAATGACCTGAGCGTGGTAGACAACGTGGAGTTGCCCTTGCTCTACCGCAACGTGTCGGGGAGTGAGCGGCGCAAGCGGGCGTTGGCAGCGCTGGAGAAAGTAGGCCTGAGCGCCCGCACCAAACATTTTCCCAATCAACTTTCGGGTGGGCAGCGGCAACGGGTGGCCATTGCCAGAGCGTTGGCCGGAAACCCCGAGATTATTCTAGCCGATGAACCTACCGGCAACCTGGACAGTGTGATGGGCGAGGAAATCATGGACATTCTGCTCCGTCTGAACCAAGAGGAAGGCACCACCATAGTGATGGTGACCCATGACGAGCACATGGCTCTCAAGACCAACCGCCTGATTAGGTTCTTTGACGGGCAGCAGGTGGCAGACTCACACGTGTTAGAAGCGCAGATTTAACCCCACGGCCATGCTTAAGAATTACATAAAAATTGCCTGGGCGGTACTGCAACGCCGAAAGTTCTTCACCTTCATCAGTTTGTTTGGCATCAGTTTTACCTTGATGGTGCTCATGGTGGTGACCTCGTTGTTTGACCACGTGTTTGGTCCCCAGATGCCGGAGCGCGAAACCGACCGCCTGCTGTTTGTGAACATGCTCAAAGAGGAAACCAAGGAAGGTTATAGCAGCAGCGGCCCGCCCAGTTATTACTTTCTGGACCGCTACGTGAAAAAGCTGGAAACCCCCGAGAAAGTCTCCATCAACTCAGTATTCATAACGGTCAACAGCTACGTGAACAACAAGAAACTGGCCCTGGACCTCAAGCACACAGACCAGACGTTCTGGGAGATTCTGGATTTTGAATTTCTGGAAGGTAGGGCTATCAGTCAGCAGGAAGTGGAAAACTCCAGTCATGTGGCCGTGATCAACCAGCATACCCGCACCCAGTACTTCGGGGCGAAGGAGGCTTTGGGGCAACCCATTGAGGTGAACCAGGTGAAATACAAGGTAATAGGCGTGGTGAAAGACGTGTCTGTGCTGAGGCTCAACTCTTATGCAGATGTGTGGGTGCCCATTACTCTTAAGCGCAATGAATTCAAGGGGCCTAGCCTGCGAGGGTCTTTCTTCGCCATTCTGCAGGCTAAAAAAGGAGGAAGCCTCACGGAGATGAAAGAAGAATACGCCCGCATGATGACGCAGGTAGAGCCCTCCAACCCAAAAGAAAAAGCCAGCCTGTACTCTTTCCCAGACACTATTCTGGAAACCTTCGCGCGTACGTTATTGGGTAAGGGCAAAGATTCAAATGTGGCTATGTTTTACAGCCTGATTTCCCTGGCGGCGTTCTTGTTCATGCTCTTACCCACCATCAATCTGGTGAACATCAACATCAGCCGTATTCTGGAGCGCTCCTCAGAGATTGGGGTGAGAAAAGCGTTTGGGGCCTCGTCTTGGGTCATTATTGGCCAGTTTGTGGTGGAGAACGTATTCTTGACCTTGCTGGGCGGAGTGCTGGGTTTTCTGTTAGCGGCCGGCGCGCTGGCGCTCATCAATGACAGCGGTGTGATTGTGTACGCAGACCTGGGGCTCAACCTGCGGGTGTTTGCCTGGGGCTTGCTGCTGTGCCTGGTGTTCGGTTTGATTTCTGGGGTGTACCCCGCGTTTAAAATGTCACGTCTGCACGCGGTGCAGGCCTTGAAAGGAGGGTCCAAATAATGTTACGCCATCTGTTTACCTTGATCTGGAACCGGAAGAAAAGCAACTTCCTGTTGATCTCTGAGATTTTCTTCTCGTTCCTGGTGCTGTTCGGAGTGCTGAGCTTCGGGCTGTACAATTACCACAACTACACCAAGCCGTTGGGGTTCGCCTATGATAATGTGTGGAGCCTGTCACTTAGGTCTGCCTCAGACTCCATGGCGCAGAACCTGCTGGTGCAAGACCAGCTGATGCAGCGGGTGCGGAGTTTTCCGGAGGTGGAGCACGCAGCTTTCTCCAGTGACAATACGCCGTTCTCTTTCTCCACCATGAACAGTCCGCTGTCTTACGGAAACGTGAAAAACCTGCACGCCAACATGTATGAAGTGGAGGACAACTACAAAGAGGTCTTTCAGCTGGACGTACCACAAGGGCGATGGTTTGGGCCACAGGATAAGACCTCCTTGCATCAACCCATTGTGATTAACAGAATGTTGAAGGAACAGTTGTTTGGTAAGGAAGAAGCGCTGGGCAAATTGCTGCCGGTTGATTCCAGCCACTACCAGGTGGTGGGCGTGGCGGATTACTTTAGGGCGGGTAGTGAATATGGCGCAGAAGAGCCCGCATTTTTTACCCGTATCAATAGAGAAACAACAGAGGAGCCACGCACGTGGGGAAATCTGCTGTTGCGCCTGAAGCCCGGTACCGGCGTGGCGTTTGAAGCTAAAATGATGAAAGAACTGGGCAGCATTGCCAAAGGCTGGACCATGGAAGTGACTACGCTGGAGAAAATGCGCCAGAATAAATCTAAGATGACGCTGGTGCCGTTGCTGGCCTTGGGGTTGGTCTGCGGATTTCTGGTGTTCAATGTTGCGCTGGGTTTGTTTGGCGTGCTCTGGTACAACATCAACCGCCGCTACTCAGAGATTGGGTTGCGCCGCGCCATTGGAGCTTCTTCGGGCCAGATCAGAAACCAGTTTGTGGGCGAAGTGCTGGTGATTGCCACCTTCGGGTTGTTACTGGGCTTGTTGTTGGCCGTGCAGTTCCCGTTGCTAGATGTGTTTCAATTGTCGCCGGTCATTTACTGGCAGAGCATTGGCTTGGCCGCCGTCTTGATATTTCTGCTGGCCGCGGTCTGCGCGTTGTACCCCAGCCAGCAAGCCGCCAAAATATATCCGGCGGTGGCGCTGCATGAAGAGTAATGCCCCACCCCAACCCCTCCCCAACGGAGAGGGGCTTTCTTTAGATTGCGTTTTCGGGCTCGTTTTCAGAAATGGGCCCGGAAACGCATTTCTTTCACCTACAATAAACTGGCCTGAGTCTCCAGACTCGCACAAGGTATTGTCAGACATTTGAATTTCCGTTTTTGGCTTCGTTTTCAGAATTGAGCCCGAAAACGCCTTTCCTGATAGCCCCTCTCCCTTGGGGAGGGGTTGGGGTGGGGCTAAAAAGGCTTCGGCCATTTGCCCGAAAAAAGGTAACTTCCATCCTCGTACCAACACCACCATGATTTTAATTATTGACGATGACCTGGCCGTGCGGGCCTCCCTGAGCTTGCTCCTGAAACAGGCCGGCTACACCACCGCCCAAGCCGACAGTCCCGAGGAAGCGCTGGCCGTCGTGCGCCGGCAGGTGCCGCAGTTGGTGCTTCTGGACATGAATTTCTCCATCAATACCACCGGTGAAGACGGCTTGCAACTGCTCGGGCAACTTAAGAAAGCGCACCCAACGCTACCGGTCATTTTGATTACGGGCTGGGGCTCCATCAACCTGGCCGTAGACGGCATTAAAGGCGGCGCCGCTGATTTCATCACCAAGCCCTGGAGCAATGATTACCTGCTGCAGGCGGTGAAGACTGCGTTGGACCTGGCCAAAACGCCGGTAGAGAAAAAACTTGGCAAACTCAGCCGCCCGCAACTAGACACCGAGTACGATTTCTCCATGATCGTGGGCGAAGACCCAGGCTTGCTGCAGGTGCTGCGCAACGTGGGCCAAATCAGCGCCACAGACGCATCAGTGTTGATTGAAGGCGACAGCGGCACGGGCAAAGAACTGATTGCCGAAGCCATCCATAAAAACAGCCACCGCAAGAAAGCGCCGTTTGTGAAGGTAAACCTGGGCGGCATTTCGGGGAGTTTGTTTGAGAGCGAGATGTTCGGGCACCGGCGCGGCGCGTTCACAGACGCCAAAGCCGACCGCGTAGGTCGGTTTGAGATGGCCAACAAAGGCACTATTTTCCTGGACGAGATTGGCGAACTGGACATGGCAAGCCAGGTGAAACTCCTGCGCGTGCTCCAGGATCGCACCTATGAAGTATTGGGCGACAGCCGCTCGCGCAGCTTAGATATCAGGGTTATTTGCGCCACCAATCGCAACCTGCAGGAAATGGTGCACGAAGGGAAATTCCGCGAAGACTTATATTATAGAATCAACCTGATCACCGTCAAACTGCCCGCGCTGCGTGAGCGGCCTCAAGACATTCCGTTGCTGGTGCAGCACTTCGTGAACAACCTCAAGAAAACCTACCACAAACAGGAACTGCAGGTGAGCAGCAAAGCCTTGAAATGGCTACGGGAACAGCCGCTGCCCGGCAACATCAGGGAACTGAAAAACCTGGTGGAGCGCACCGTGCTGGTGTCTGGCAAAAGCCTGCTAGATGTGGAGGATTTTCAGACGCACCTGCAGGGCAGCACGCGTAAGCTGGATGAAAAACTGTTGCCCAGCGTGGGCGCCATGACCTTAGATGAACTGGAGGCCAACATGATCAAAAAGTCCATGGCCTATTACCAGAACAACGTGAGCAAGGTGGCCAAAGCCCTGGGCGTGAGCCGCGGCTCTCTGTACCGACGGCTGGAAAAATTCAACATTCCGTATGACGCTGCGGAGTAAATTTATCTTGACAGCGACATTGCTGTACGCAGCCATGGGTTTTCTGGCCTGGCAACTGCTGCAATATGATAAATGGTTGTTTATTGCCTGCGAGGCCCTGATTTTGCTCAGCCTGGTGTTAACCGCCAAGCTCTACACCGCCTTCGTGCGCCCCTTGAATTTAATGGCCGCCGGCATAGAATCCATCAAAGACCGCGACTTTTCCATCAAGTTTCTGGACACCGGCCAGCCGGAAGTGGACCAATTGATTGCCGTCTACAACCAAATGATGGACGAGCTGCGCGAAGAGCGCGTGGTGCAAACCGAAAAACATTTCCTGCTGGAGCGCCTGATTGAAGCATCGCCGTCTGGCATTATTCTCCTGGACACCCATGACCGCGTGGCTGGCGTGAATCCTGCTGCCGTGACTTTGCTTCAGGCTTCGGGGAAAGAGGTAGTGGGCAAACCGCTCACTGAATTGCCCAATCACTGGGGAAAATCACTGTCAGAATTGCCCAAAGATGCGCAGCGCGTGCTTCGGCCCAATGGCATACAGACGTACCGCTGCCGTAAAATCAGGTTTTTGGATAGAGGCTACCACCGCTATTTTATCTTACTAGAGGAACTCACCCAGGAACTGCTGGAGAAAGAGCGCAATGCCTACGAAAAACTGATTCGCATGATGTCGCATGAGATCAACAATTCCATTGGCGCGGTCAACTCTATTTTGCAGTCCTTTTCCTATTTCTCACCGCAACTCAATGCCAACACCCAGCCAGACTTTGACGAAGCCCTGCAGGTCTGCATCACGCGCAACCAGAACCTGGCGGGCTTTATGGCCAATTTCGCGAATGTGGTGCGCATTCCGGTTCCGCATAAACAGGAAACAGATTTACACGCGCTGCTGCACAGCATTCATAGATTGATGCAGCCTAGCTTTGAACGAAACAGCGTGCGTTGGGAATGGGAATTGACTGAGCAGATGCCGCCTGTTTCTCTGGATGTGCAGCAAATGGAACAAGTCTTGATCAACGTAGTCAAAAATGCCCTGGAAGCCACGGAGCCCCACGGTTGGGTAAAAGTTAAAACCAACGCCTCACCGCCGCAACTATTAATTCAGGACAACGGGAAAGCCATTACCCCCGAAGTACAGGAAAAGCTGTTCTCTCCGTTTTTCAGCACCAAAGCCAACGGCCAGGGAATTGGCTTGACCATGGTGCGGGAGATTCTGATGCAGCACGGGTTTGCCTTCTCGCTTGAGACCGGTTCTGACGGCGTGACTACCTTTCAGATTCAATTTTAAACGAGATAAGATTTCCCGTTTTCGGGCTTGTTTCTGGAAATGAAGCCAAAAACAGAAAGTCCAGTGTATCTTAAGCAGACTCTAACCTACCAGAACCACTGTACCGCTGTTCAGGATTTACCAATCCTGAACCACTCTGTCGGGGATTTCCTAATCCCCGTTACTATCCAGATGGAAAAAAATGTGCACGGGGATTGATAAATCCCCGACAGATAACTTCCGGATTGGTAAATCCGGAAGAGCGTAAAAGAGCGGAAACACTTTCCCTGCTTCAAGTTTTCAACTTGGAGCTTTTAACGGAGCAAGCTTATCAACTTGCTTATGCTTTTGGTAGGTAAATAAGGAAGTTTGTAAACTTCCATCATGGGCAGCCACCAGTTGGAAACTTGCGGGAGGAAAAGCTGGTAGAGGCAGAAAAAGAAGCGTTTAAGCTAAGCAGCAATTCCTGTTTTCGGGCTCAATTTCAGAAATGAGCCCGAAAACAGGAAGTTGTTTTAGTTGCTGGCTTGCGCGAACTTCTGGGCGTAGCCGCTTTTCTCGAAGAAGGCTCTGGCGTCTGTGATTTCCAGAATGTCTTTGATGGCTTGCTTCTTGTCTGTGGCTTTCTGGTAAAAGGCTTCGCAGATTTTGTAGCCCATGTAGTAGCCTAAATCGGCGGGGCGGTCTGGGCGTTCCTGGCTGCCGTTGCCTAACCAATTGTGGCTTCGGTCTAAATACATTTCCTTCTCAAATTCCTGCCAGATCTGTTTCTCTCTTGGGTTCGCGAAGGCGTGGATGCGTTGGTTGATGTTCTGCCCAGAGATGAGTTCGCCTATGAAATCGGCCATGCCTTCTGCCAGTGCGTTGGAAAGCAGCGTGGTATCGTTGCGCTGTACTTGTATGAAATGGATGAGTTCATGGGCTATGAGCACCGGCACGTTCTGCACGTAATCATAATTGTTGCGCTCCCAGAGGTTCATTTCATGCATGGGCACGTCTGCAGTGCGGGAATATTGGTCAATGCCAATCAAAAGTCCGTTCTCAGAGGCCGTGCCCGCCGAGGTGTAGCGCCCAATCACAAAATACACGTTAGGGAACGAAGCGGCTGGGTACAACTCCTTCATTTTTCTAAAGCTGGCGTAAATGCCTGCCTTCATGGTGTCCACGGCCAGGGTATTCTTCCGGATGGCTTTAAAAAAGTCGGTTTTGTTGTGCAGGTTGCTCAGGAACTGTTCCACAGACCCAATTCTGTTCTGGTAATAATCCTCCAAACCCAAAGACGCCTTCCCGAAGTATTCTTTCTCAAAAATCTGTTCTTTCTGGGCGGGGTTTTTAGCGGCCATGTCATAGGCTTTCCAGAAGTTGTGTACGTCTGTGGTCACCAGTTGGGCTTTCATGGGGTCACTGAGCAAGGCCTTCTGCTTTTCCAGTTGCTTGACCAAATGGTGGTATTTTTTCTCTTCGCGCAGGGTGCGCAGGTCATCGTCTTTCTTGAGATGGTCCACGTCTTTGTAGCCCACGGCCACGGCTTGTTGCAAGGCTTGCAGCGCTTCTTTTTTCTTGCCCATAAGCGCGTAGCCACAGGCCATATTATATAGAGTGGTGCGTGCGTGTTGACCTTTGGGCGTGGCGGCCATAGATTGCCTGTACAAATCTACCGAGGCCTGGTAATTCTTGTTGGCGTATTCGGCGCTAGCTTTTTTGTTGAGTTCCACGTGCGGGGCCGGCGTGAAATACGAGAACACCAGGTCAATGGTATCTTGGCCGTTGGTCACCTTGAACCGTTCATGCGCTTTGTTCTGGTACTGGAACGCAGCACTGTCTTGGCCGGTGCGAACGTGCATGGTCTTAGTTCGGTTGGCCGGGCCAATGCGCACCAGGCGCTCTCTGCTGGTTTCGCTTACTTTAAAGGTGAATTTGAACGTGGCGCCTTTGAGGTCAATCTGCACGGTGTCATGCGGCGCGCGCAAAACTGGGGTGGTGGCTTGCGCCGAAAGAAGGGACGGTGACAATAAGGCCAGGACCAGGCAGGCATTCCGGAAGAGATGTGATAAGTTCATAGCAGTATCGTTTTCAAGGACATAGATGCCAGCCTCTTGAAAACGGTTGCCTCCCTTCGGGAAAATTCTTCTGAAGTATCTTTCTAAATTAAGCCTGGAACACGCGCTGGAATTTCCGTTTTCGGCTTCATTTCCAGAATTGAGCCCGAAAACGGAAATTCCTCTCAACTTATTTAAAACAAGCTGCCCTGCACAAACTGCTGCACTTTCTCTGGTTTGGCAAGCGTAAGGCCGGTGCGCGTTTCCAGTTCTTTCACAAAGTGCACCAAGGCCGGCGGCGCGTGCATGATGTCTTTCTGGTGCATGAAAAAGTAAAGCGTGTGCAGACCTTGGTCCAGCCATTGCTGAATGCGCTGGGCCCAGGCGTTCAGGCGTTCATGGTCTGAGGGCACCAACCCGTGGCCGTTGAACCTGATCATGGCCACGGGCGTGGTCAGGCGCATGTGCAGCACGTCTCTTCGGCCGGCTACGTCTGTGAGTACGGTGCTGATGTTGCGTTCCTCCAGCGTCTGGAAGGCCAGTTGGGTCACGTCAGATTCCTTGAACCAGTTTTCATGCCTGAACTCCACCGCCAGCGGCACTTCTTTTGGGAAATTAGCCAGGTATTCGTCCAGCACTGGCCAGTCATCGGGCCCAAAGAACGGTGGAAGTTGCAGAAATGCCATTCCCAGACTCGGGCCCAAGCCTAAAATTGCTTCGCAGAATTGTTGGGTAGGCTCGCCCACGTGGTGCAGCAACTGGTCATGACTAATCACCTGCGGAAGCTTAGGGCAGAACACAAAACCCGGCGGCACGGCCTGTCGCCAGCGGTTAATGGCGGTGGCGTCTGGGATTCTGTAATAGGTGGTGTTCATCTCAAGCGTGTTGAATTGCCTTGAGTACCAATACAGTAGCTGCGCGTCTTGCGCCCCGGCCGGATAATAGGTGCCCACCCAGGGTTTGTTGGTCCAGGTAGGGCAACCTAGGTACAGGCTGGGTTTGGTAGGGCGCTGGGCCTGGGCCAACACCCGGGCCGTGGCAGGGTGGTCCAGAGGCAAGGTGAAATCAACCTGGCTAACGTCTGGGAGGTATCCGAAATCCATGCAATTGAATATTGAAAATTGGCTATATCATGACTAATTGGGTACGCAATCCACTAAAAAATGGGCGGGTCTGCTAACTTTTTGAGAAAAAAATCATTTTTTTTCGGGCCTTTCTATTTTTCCAAGGATGTTGGCTTATCAATAAAACCATATGGACTTCTTAAAATTGCGCCCTAACGGCTGTAAGGCCAGAAAATGGCTTAAAGGAAAGCTTTAAGTTTGGCATACCACGCTTTATAACTATTGTTATATTTTCTATTTCATATTTTGAACTTTAATGCAAATTAATATAACTTTAAAATGTTTTGCAAAGTGCAGACTAAGGCGCAAATGGACAGTAAAGCTTGCATTGAAAAATTATTTACTAATTTTGTGCCCTTAGAATTGATGTTCCACCAACTAATCCTACAATGGGGATACAGAAAATTTACTATGCAGTTGCCGTTCTTTTTATTTCTTTCTTCAGCTTTCTCCCTGCTGCTTCTGCGCAAGAAGTAGGCGACGAGCAAAACGGGGTAGCTTCATGGTATGGTTCAAAATACCACGGCCGCCGCACCAGCAGCGGCGAAGTTTATAACCGCCACAAACTCACAGCCGCCCACAACGGCCTTCCGCTTGGCACTAAAGTAAAAGTCACCAACCTCACCAACGGCGAGAGCGTGGTAGTGAAGATTAACGACCGCGGCCCGTTCAGAGGCGCCCGCATCATTGACCTCTCAGAAGCCGCCGCCAAAAAAATCAAATACCGCAGCGCTGGCCTCGCAGATGTGAAGGTGGAAGTGCTGGAATTGCCAGAGGCTTTCCTGGCCGCCCGCGCCAAAACCAGAAAACCAGTCACTGACGTACCAGAAGAAGCAGTTTTGGCCGCTGCCACTCCGGCTGCCCCAGTAGCTGAGCCAGCCGTAAAAGCAGAAAGCCCAGTGCCCGCCGCACCCACCGCGCCGGCCGCTTTACAAGAGCAGTTGTATGTGATTCAGGCCGGTTCCTTTGGGAGCAAGGAGAACGCAGAGTCGCAGATTGAGAAACTCCGCAGAATCTACCAGAAAATGCCCATTGCCCGCCGCGAGGAAACTGTGAACGGCAAAACGGTGCACCGCATTATGGCGGGTAGGTTCAACAGCAAAGCAGAGGCCGACAAAGCCCGGAAAGAGCTGCAGAGCAAAGGCTTCCAGGGCTTGGTGAAAGAAATGGCCGAGCCTACCGTAATCGCCAGCGCCAACTAACCGTTAATCTCGGGAAATTATTTAGGGCCAAGCCTGCTTCTGCGGGCTTGGTTTTCCTGTTTTCGGGCTCATTTCTGAAAATGAAGCCGAAAACAGGAAATTCTGAATTAAATAGCGTTTATTTTGTTTCCTTAAGAACCGGCAACTGCGTGGGGTTGACCTCCCGCGCATACCAGAATTCGCCGCAAACCGTTTAAGGAAGAAATTTAGAAAGCGTGATGACCATGGGTTTTAAGAAAGCGTGGGCAAGTTTGCCGCTGGTGCTGGGCCTGGCGCTCTGCCTGGGAAGTGCCCCGGCGGCGCAGGCGCAGATTATTGGCAAAGAGAAAAAGAAACTGTTCTTCTGGCAGAAAGACAAGGCCGCGGTGCTGGACCCCGCAGACACCGCCGCGGTGGTGGTAGATTCCCTGTCAATTCCTTCCCTGGAAGTGGCCGCCAAAGACAGCCTCACCGAGAAAGAGAAGAAAAAGTCCAAGAAGAAGAAAGCCTATTTTGGGTACCGCGTCAAGAAAGGTTTTGCCAAGCAGGGCCGCGGCAACAGCCTGGTCATAGAGACGTTCCATTACCTGCGCGAATACAAGGAGCCCAACCCCTACGTGCAGGACAAACATTACTATGATATAAAGAAGCGCCGCGTTTTCAAGGCCAAAACCCTGGACCCCAAGAAAACGCCCATGTTCATCTTGCACGGCCCCTACACCAAAAAGCGGAACGATATAGTTATTGAGCAAGGCTATTTCTACATGGGCGCCAAGCACCTGCGCTGGGAAACCTTCCGGCCAGACAGCACGCTCATTCAGCGCATTCACTATGACAAAGGCTTTTTGCGTGACGCCGAAATCTCCTATTATGACGCCGCCAGGACCAAAATCAAGGAAGTAATCCCCTACCAATACGGTGAGGTGCAGGGCGAATACCTCAAATTCTACGAGAACGGCCAGGTGGAATGGCAGGGCCTATATGACAAAGGCCGAAAAGTAGGCACCTGGATTAATTTCTATGATTTCAGGGGCCGCCGGCAGTTTGAGTTCCAATACGCCGAGTCAGGCTTTGACCCGCCCAAAGAACCTGTGCTGGTAAAACAGTATGACCGCCACGGCGCGCTGGTCTTCGAGAAAAAAGACAAGTAAGAAGAAGCCTCTGGCCTTCAATTTAATTCCCGTTTTCGGGCTCATTTCCAGAAATGAGCCCGAAAACGCAAAATCCCTCCCAGGTTTCTAACACTTGGGAGGGATTTTTCTTTTGCGCTGGACTTCATTCCCTCGCCAAATCCGTTGGCGCGAGTGTTAAGCGCAACGTCAATCGTGCCAGAGGATTTTAGGGATTAACGCTGGTATAGATGGTTGTTCTGTAATATGACGGGAATGATAACGGCCTTGTCTATCGCAAGTTTAGGCGAAGCCGTAACTTGTGATAAAACACTGGGTCAGTTTATCAACTGACGTAAGTTTACAAACTTACAGAGTGAACAGCCAAAAGGTACTGCTTCGCCTAGACTCGCGGCAGAGGCAACAGGGCCTGGCGTTTCCGTTTTTGGCTTCGTTTTCAGAAATGAGCCCGAAAACGGGATTTCGCTAACGCGGAAGATGTGGATTGGCTCTGATGTCACCTTAATGGAAGGCGTCTTCAATGTGCAGAATCTCCGGTTGGTGGTTTCGCCAGAGAATGGAGATCACGTCAAACCTGACCTCATGTTGCCAGTTGATTTTCTCCAGGTAGTGTTCGGCGGCCAGGTGCAGCATCTCCTCTTTGCGCGCAGACACCGCCTCCTCCGGAAACCCGAACGCGTGCGTGCTCCTGGTTTTCACTTCCACCAGAATGAGCAGCTTGTCTTTTTTGGCGATCAAATCCACCTCGGCGCGGCGGTACCGGTAGTTGCGGTCCAGAATCTCGAAGCCTTGGCGTTGCAGGAATGCTTCGGCGGCGGCTTCGCCCTGTTGGCCCAGGTGGCGGTTATGCGTCATTTGTTCGTTCTTAGTTAAATGAGTAATTTGCGGCAGTTAATTCTTTCTAAAGCACTTATACGGAAAGAATGCCAGCCCTTGCAGTGCCATGGGCGCCTTTACGTTAGCACTTTACGCCATCTTTGTGCCCCTGAACAAACACATACAGCTTGAGAACCTGGGTCTGGTAGATTACCAGCAGGCCTGGAATTACCAGGAGCAGCTGCTGAAAGACGTGCTGGCCGTGAAATCGGCTAACCGGGATTTGCCCGAGGCAGAGCGCCAGTTAACTCCCAATTACCTGTTGCTGTGCCAGCATCCGCATGTGTACACCTTGGGCAAAAGCGGGCACCCGGAGCATTTGTTGCTCAATGAACAGGAGTTGGCCCAGAAAGAGGCTACCTTTTACAAAATAAACCGGGGCGGCGATATCACGTACCATGGTCCGGGGCAGTTGGTGGCCTACCCTATCCTTGATTTAGAGAATTTTTTCACAGATATTCATAAGTACCTGAGGCTGTTGGAGGAGGCGGTTATCCTCACCCTGGCAGATTATGGCCTGCACGCGGGCCGCATTGACGGGTTAACCGGGGTGTGGCTTGATTTTGAGGAGCAGCGCAACCCGCGCAAGATCTGTGCCATGGGCGTGAAGTGCAGCCGCTGGGTGACCATGCACGGCCTGGCGCTCAACGTGAACACAGACCTGGGTTATTTTGGGCATATTGTGCCTTGCGGCATCACAGACAAAGCTGTCACGTCCATGCAGATGGAACTGGGGCAAGCTGTTTCTATACCAGCGGTAGAAGAGAGATTGGTAGCCCACTTAGGGAGCCTCTTCGCCGCGCAAATTGCTGAACACACGCATGAAGAAAGACATTGATTTCCATCAGGTAGAAGGCGTTTCAGTGGCGGTTGCCCATGAGGTGAACGAGCTGGGCGGCGAAGAATGGAACGTGTACCTGATCAATAATAATAATTTTTACCTGGAGAATGTACTCGTGGCCTCAAAAGGGTATGGGGAGCAGGACGGGCAGGAAGTAAAGACCTCGGTTTTGCGCCATATGTTTGACCAGGTTGCGCCCAAAAGCGCCCTGCAGATTGAACCCCTGGACCCGGCCTTGTTTCATCTCACCAATGAGTTCTGGGTGAGTTATTACATTGGCAAGAACATTCATGACAAGCGGTTTCTGTTTGTGCCGGGCAGTATTGTGGAGGAAAACCTGATCCAGATTTCCATTTTAGAGAAAAAAGGGGTGCTTCATTCTTAACCAGAAAGCCTGGCCGCCGTTCTTGAACCCAGACCGGTGCCCGGGCGCTGATACTATTTACTTTTAAAGGCCATCAATGAAATTTTTCACCTACCTGCTTTCCTTTAGTTGGTCGTTTTTCATAGCCCTGTTTGCCATACCGTCTATTGTGTATGTGGCGCACTTGAAGAACATTCTGGACCAACCCAACAAGCGCACGGTACACGTGTCGCTTACCCCCAGGCTGGGCGGGTTAGGAGTATTTGCCGGGTTTATGTCGGCCCTCACCATCTTCGGGATTCTGGACAACGGCGTACAGCAGGTGCTGGCGGGCTGTATTATCCTGTTCTTCGGCGGTTTGAAAGATGACCTGGTTTCCATTTCGGCCTTTAAGAAATTTTTCATGCAGGTGCTGGCCACGGGCGTGGTCATGTTCATTGCTGATATCAGAATCACCAGTTTCCAGGGAATTTTAGGGGTAGAGGAATTGCCCATTGGCATTAGTTACGCCTTTACCTTTTTCACCATTGTGGGTGTGACCAACGCCATTAACTTGATTGATGGACTAGACGGCCTGGCAGGTACCATTGTCACCATCATTGTAGCCACATTTGGGTTCTTTTTCTGGCATGCCCATGTGGAGGCCTATTCTAACTATGCGGGCGTGGCGGTGTGTCTCATAGGCGGTTTGCTGGGCTTTTTGCGCTATAACTTCTACAAAGCCAGAATTTTTATGGGAGATACCGGGTCATTGCTCTGTGGCTTTGTGGTGTCTGTGATGGCCATTCAGTTTATAGAGTTGAACCGTCACCCGGAGATGTACAATGCCTATCCGGCCCCGGCGGTGGCTTTAGGGGTGTTGTTTGTGCCGCTGTTTGATACAGTACGGGTGTCCCTGATCAGGGTGTTACGTGGCGTGTCACCGTTTGCACCAGATAAAAACCACATTCACCACCGTATTCTGGCTATGGGCTTCAGTCAGGTGGCTACTGTGTTGATTTTAGCTACGCTGAACCTGTTGGTGATTGGGTTTGTGTTCGCGTTCTCTCATTGGGGGAATCTGGTGTTGCTGCTCTGCCTGTTGGGTTTCTCTATTATCTTAAGCATTGTGCTGGGGCAGAACCCCCCCAAAACGGTTAGTACAGCAGAATGAAGCAGTTGCAAGGCATAGTTCTGTGCCTTTTGTTGTGTGTGAGTACTGGGTATGCTCAGGCGCCGCTTTTAAAGCCTCTGCTGACCTCTGACTGGTTGGTGTACCAAGGCCCAAAAAACCAATTGGTGCCTTATCTACCCGGGTTCCATGAAGAGCACCACGCCCTTTACCAATGGGTCACCCTGGATGCCTATACCAACCCGCAGGTAGAATTCGCGGCGCGGGCGCAGTTATGCCTTTATGTAGACAACAAGCTGGTCTTTTTAGCTGATTCTGCGGCCAGGTACACCCTTGATTTCTCTCAATTTCTGACACCAGGCAAGCAGCACCTGCTGACGGTGTGGCACCCCAGGCAACAGCCCAATTATACGTCCTTTAGAATTCCCCAGGCAGAAAGCGCCCGTCTGAGCCCTGCCCGGGCTGCCGTTTTGAAAGTGCAACCCCGGCAGTCAGATACGCCTAGAAGCGCCTTGGTGCTGTTCATGCTGATGGTGGGTCTCATTTATGGCGGTCTGCGGTTGACCTTCTACTCTGATTTTGCCAGTATATTCACGGTTTCCAACTTCACCAAGATTTCTACCCTGGAAGAAGGATTGCTGGCCAAGCCCATTGGCACCTGGTCAAGTTTACTATTCGTGCTGGCATTCTCGTTATCCTTTGCCTTGTTGATTGTGACGGTGCATGAGGAAGTGGAGAATCTGGCGCTCCTGAACCAACTGTTCACCGCCACGCAGGCTGACCTGGTGTCAAAGGTGCTGTTGTACACGGTCCTGATTTTTCTTTTTGTGGTGTTCAAATACCTGTTCCTGCGCCTGATGGGGTTTATTTTTGGCGTAATGGACATTGTGCTGACCCAGTACCGGGAGTTTTTACGCACTCTGCTGGCGTTGGGGGTGTTCCTGCCGCTTATCATGTTGCTCTACTTAGGCCTGGCCAAGTCAACGCCGCAGGTAGTGTATTGGATTGCCAACGTGAGTATTACCGTTCTGCTAGTTTTCACAGTATTAAGGACTTTCAACACCGTCAGTAAAAAATATTCCCTCCAAAATCTACATTTATTTTCCTACCTTTGCGCCACAGAAGTGATTCCGTTGATGATTTTGCTCAAATTAATTGTTTTTGTGTAAGAAACGTTGTCACCAAAAAGAGGCTCAAAAGATTACATTTGTTTAATTTTTTCTAAACATGGCTGACGGTAAAGAAACGTTGGGTGCGGACAGACATTCAAAGAAAATCTCCAGTATTCTGGTAACGCAGCCTAAGCCGGCAAACGATAACTCGCCTTACTTAGGAATAGCTGAGAAATACGGGATAAAGGTAGATTTCAGGGCGTTCATTGAGATTGAGCCGGTGTCTTACAAAGACTTTAGAAAGGACAAAGTATCTATTCTGGACCATACGGCCATTATCTTTACCAGCCGGAACGCGGTTGACCATTTCTTCAGGATTTGCGCGGAAGGCAAGATGGAAGTGCCCGCTGAGATGAAATACTTCTGTATTTCTGACCAGACGGCCTATTATCTCCAGAAATACATTGTGCTTCGCAAGCGCAAGCTCTTCATTGGTGGCAAGACCGCCTCTGATTTGTTTGACGTGCTCAAGAAACACAAAGGCGAGAAGTTCCTGTACCCATGCTCCAATATCCGCAAAGAGGATATACCGGAATTTATGCGTGCCAACGGCTTTGACTTCACAGAAGCCACCATGTACCGCACCGTCGCCTCAGATTTGTCTGACCTCGCCGAGGTGAAGTATGACTGCATCGCGTTTTTCAGCCCATCTGGTATTCACTCCCTGTTTGTGAATTTCCCAGATTTCAAGCAGAACAATACCCGTATTGCCGCCTTTGGTCCTACCACGGCCCAGGCGGTGCGTGATGCAGGCCTGGAGTTGGATATTCAGGCGCCTATGCCCAATGCGCCGTCCATGACAGGTGCCATTGAGGTGTATATTCAACAACATACTGGTAAAAAGTAAAATAAGCGCTACTTTTCTATCGTTTGTGCGTAGCAAGGCTGTACCTATGAGCATAAAACCAATTTGGTGGTAAACTGAATTATTGGTAGCTTATGCCCAGGCTTATAAGCAAGCAAAGCGTCTAAACGCCCTCCAGAATGCGCAAACATGTACTCTTCCTTCTTTTCTTTTTGATGACCGCTGGCTTTGCTAAGGCACAACAACTGCCTCAGTTCAGCCACTACGGTTTTAACGGCCAGTTCATCAGCCCTGGCTATTCCGGAATTTCTGGCCAAACAGAGGTCAATGTGCTGTACCGGTACCAGTGGCTGGGCTATGGCGGTTCCTTTGATGCGGGCGGCTCTCCTAAAACGGCACTTTTTACCTTGTCTGCACCCATTTCTGCGTTGAGAAGCGGAGTGGGGCTGGTAGTAATGAAAGACGAGATTGGCGCGGTAGATATTTTCAATGCGCAGCTGTCCTATGCTTTTCATCTTAAGCTAGCAGGGGGAACGCTGGGGATAGGGGCGCAAGCAGGCATCACCAACATGAGCAAAGGTGGTTATCGGCCCAATGATCTAGGTGATACAAAAGTTCCCTTTAACAGCTCAGACAGAAAGTATGATGTGGGGGCAGGTTTGTGGTACCAGCATACCAACTGGTATGTGGGAGCGGGCCTGACCAACCTGTTAGGATCTGTCTATGAATTTGAGAACGCCCAGGGTGACCAAAATATGAGTACTGTCACTGGAGAGAAGCATTTAATGGTCACAGGTGGCTATACCCTGGAACTTTCTTCTTCTATTGCCGTAACACCAACGGCCATTTTAAAGCAGGATTTAAGCGCAGGGCTTTCTTCTGTTGAAGCCGGTGGCCGGGTAACGTTTAACAGTAAGTTCTGGGCTGGGGCGGGTTACCGCTTCGGGGAGGCGGCTACAGGTTTGCTCGGAGTCTACCTATTGAAAAACAATGCTTTGAGCTTTGGGTATGCGTTTGATTTCACGGTAGTAGACGCAGCAGCTAAAAGCCCTACTTCGCATGAGGTTATGCTAGGTTATAGACTGCCTAAATCTCAGAATACTGCAAAACCCCCTATCAAGACTCCGCGGTATAATTTCTAAGTTGAGGAGAAGGTATGCTTCGCATACGTTTGATGGAGTTGATATTAAGACCCTTTTAAAATATTATTTTCTTAACAACGTTAATTGTTTATTCTTCAGGAAAAAACAATAATTTTGTTTTTGAAAACAGTTCTATATATTTGCTATCTTATAACTAATTACGCCAAGTGGTAGCGCCATTTCTTTACAAGTCCAAGATTATGAATAAGTTTTTACAGTTTTCTGCCATTGCGTTGAGCGTCGTTTTGATGGCGGGTTGTGGGATGGGAAGAACCTCTGAGGGGGATCTGATAGGTGCAGGAGACCGGCCTGAGTTTAACCCCCAGGAAGTGCCTTTTGGTATGGTTGCCTGCCCGGGCGGAACGTTCCACATGGGGCAGACAGATCAGGATATTGCTGCCAGCATGTCTAACCTGAACAAACAGGTAACCATTGGCGGTTTTTACATGGATGAGACTGAAATCACCAACAATGAGTACCGTCAGTTCATGGATGCCATCCGTCAGGACTCATTAGATGTATTGGGCGAAGAATTTGTGATGACCCAGTTGTATCCAGACACTACCGTATGGGTGAAAGACTTTACCTACCACATGGGTGACCCATTGATGGAGTACTACTATACGCATCCCGCCTTTGATGACTACCCGGTAGTAGGCGTGGACTGGAACGCGGCCAAGTATTTCAACAACTGGCGCACCAAGCACAAGAACAACTACAACACTGAGAATGGACAGGCGCCTATGCCAAACTTCAGATTGCCGTCTGAGGCAGAGTGGGAGTATGCTGCTCGCGGTGGTCGTGATTTGGCTACGTACCCATGGGGTGGTCCTTACCTGCGTAACGCCAAAGGCTGTATGCTAGCCAACTTCAAACCAGGTCGTGGTGACTATTACAGTGACGGTTTCACGTATACTGCGCCAGTAGGCCAGTATTATCCAAATGACTTTGGTCTTTATGACATGTCTGGCAACGTGGCTGAGTGGTGTGAAGACGCTTATTCTGAAGCTACTGTTCCTATTGTATGGGATTTGAACCCTACTTATTATAATGACGCAGAGCCCCGTAAGATTGTACGCGGTGGTTCTTGGAAAGACATTGCCTACTTCCTGGAGACAGGCGTGCGTAACTTTGAATTCCAGGATTCTGCCCGTTCTTACATAGGTTTCCGGAGTGCCATGATTTACATTGGCCGTTCTGAGGACCGCGAATTCTAAGCAACTTAATCACCTTTCATTATCATTTAGTTTAATTCTGAACGTAACACTAACAATCTAAATCTGTCAAAACGATGAGCAAATCAAGAGGTAACTTCTTCTATGATAAGGTGATGCCAAAAATCTATGGCATTGGTGCAGCAGTAGTAATTATTGGGGCTTTGTTTAAAATTCTCCACTTACCTGGTGCAGATGAAATGCTGATTGTTGGTCTGGGAACAGAGGCCGCTATCTTCTTCTTAAGTGCTTTCCAGCCTAACCCGCCGCATGAGCCGGAGTGGGAGCGCGTGTACCCACAATTGCGTGATGATTATGATGGTCCATTGCCAAGTGTGCCTAGCACGTCTGGTGCCAATGTAACCGGTGATTTAGATAAAATGCTGCGTGATGCCAATGTAACACCAGCTACTATCAGCTCACTAGGCCAAGGCTTGAACCGTTTAAGCGATACTGCTAACCAACTGTCTGATGTAACAGATGCCACCGTGGCTTCTAAAGAGTATGCTACCCGTCTTCGTACGGCTGCTGGTTCTCTGGACAAAGTAAACGAAGCATATGGTGCCACAGTAGAAGCGGTTACCCACATGGCTAACTCTACCAAAGATGCCCAAGCGTATCATGCCCAAGTGGTGAACATCACTAAAAACCTGGGTGCTCTGAACGCGGTGTATGAAATGGAATTGCAAGACGCCAACACACACCTTAAGTCAATGAACAAATTCTATGGCAACTTAACCGTGGCTATGGAGAACTTGACGCAGGCAAGCCAAGAGACAGAGCAGTTCAAAAACGAAGTAACCAACCTTACTAAGAATCTGCACTCGTTGAACAATGTTTATGGCAACATGCTAAATGCCATGAGAGGATAACCTTTGCCAATCCTAAAGAAATTAAGTTTAACTAAACGGTAAACACAAAAGGATACTATGGCTGGAGGAAAAGAGACCCCACGGCAGAAGATGATCGGGATGATGTATCTCGTATTGACGGCGCTGCTGGCCTTGAACGTAAGTTCTGCAATACTCTTGAAGTTCCAATTCATTGATGCTTCCCTTATGGAAGTGAATGAAAAAACTGTTGCTGACAATAAAGGAGCCGTGAAAGGTATTCAAGCGGCAGTAGCAGAAGGAGCGAGTACGGCAAAAGATAAACAAGTTGTAGAGCAAGCGCAGCAGGTAAGTGCTAAAACCGCCGAAATGGTGCAGTACTTACGCGGCCTTAGAAAACAACTGGAAGATGAGACAGGCGGAAAAGACCCTGAGACAGGCAACTACAAAAAGCCAGAGGCCAATGAGGTTGTGAATGTACTCATGATTGGCACCGGTAATGGCAAAGGATATGAGCTGGAGAAAAAGCTGAATGAATATGCCACGTATATTCGTCAATTCAACCCAACCGTTCCTGTTAAAATAGCCATGGGTGGTAAAGAAGACCCACGGGTAGCCAACAACAAAGAGCAACGCAAGAAAGACTTCGCCCGCCTTAATTTTGAGGAAACCCCAATGGTAGCCGCTTTGGCAACCTTGGCCCAGAAAGAGTCTGAAGTTCTGAAATATGAAGCAGAAACTTTGTCTAAACTGGCCCAACAGGTAGGTGCTGAAATCCTGAAGTTCGAAAAAATATTTGTAGCCGCCAGTGCTGAGTCAAAGACCGTTGCTGCTGGTACCAAGTATAAGGCCGAAATGTATTTGGCTGCTTCTTCAGATGCCATTACTCCGCAGATGTCAATAGACGGGAGGCCAATTCAGGTGAAAGCCGGACGTGGACAGATTGAGTTCACGGCAAGTGCTGGAAACTATGACGCTGAAGGCAATGCCAAGAAATCCTGGAAAGGAACGGTGCGTTTCCGTCAGCCATCTGGCCGTGATACCACATTTCAGGTAACGCAAGAGTACATAGTGGCTAAGCCGGTCATGCAAATTCAGTCTGCCGCTATTAACTCATTGTACTTTAACTGTGGGAATGAATTGAACATTCAGGTGCCAGCATTGGGCGCCAACTATGAGCCTTCTTTCTCTGCTTCTGGGGCAACCGTTATCAAAGGCGCTAAAAAAGGATTCGTGACGTTGATTCCTAACGGAAGAAACGTGAAACTGAACGTAAGCAGCGGCGGAAACCTAATTGGTTCACAAGATTTCACCGTGAGACTGGTGCCTAGACCACAAGTGGTTGCTTTGGCAAATGGCCGACCAGTAGATGTAGTGAAAGGTATGGCGGCTCCTGGCCCACGTACGTTAACAATTCAGGCGGTGCCAGATGAAAGTTTCAAGAACTTATTACCTAAGGAAGCGCGTTACAGAGTAACACAGTACACCGTGTACTTAGTGCGCGGTAACAGACCAGTAGGTCAAGTGCAGGGCAATTCACCTAACGTCAACATCTCTTCTCTAGCGGCGCAAGCCAGAGCCGGAGACCGGATAGCCATTGATGTGAAAGAGATTCGCCGTATGAACTTCCGTGATCAGCAGGAGGTTGTTCCTTCTGATAATTCAAGTATCAACATTCAGCTTAATTAATACCTAATTTACCCTAGTACCATGAAGAAGTTAATTGTGTTGGGTTTGGTGGGCATGCTGAGCATCCCAATGGTAGGTACTGCCCAAAAGCGTACCACCAAGAAAGCCACAACCACCTCTGCCAAAACGCAGCAGAACGCAGCTGCCAAAGCTGCGCAGGAGAAGGCTGCCCAGGAGGAGTTGGCTCGTCAGCAGGAAGCGCAGAGAATGTCTGAGCAGGCACAGCAATTAATGACTACTTCTGCTGCCGCTAACCCATCAGCGCGACCTATTCCAGCGTCTGATGTGATGTACAAGAAAACCGTTTGGCGTGCTATTGACCTGCGCGAAAAACAAAACCGCCCTATGTTTTCCAACGGAAAGCAAATCTCCAAGGTGATTGTAGATGCGGTGAAGCGCGGTGAGTTGCAGGCTTATAGATCAGATACGCTTAACACCCCTATCACGGTACAGGAGTTCATCACCAACATGAGCCCTTCCAACGCCGTAGGTGGTTTAACCGAAGCTGAGAAACAAGCCGGTTTTGATCAGCCTGCTGCTGCAGATGATGGTTGGGGAACGCCTGCTCCTAAAGGAAAAGATGGCAAGCCCGCCCCGGCAGCTGCCCCTATTTCCAACGAGCTGATGGCCAATGAAATGTACAAGCTGGAGTTGAAAGAAGACGTGGTCTTTGACAAAAAGCGCTCACGCCTGTACCATGACATTCAGGCCCTGACCTTGATTATGCCGGCCAAATACAACAACCTGGGTTTTGAGAAGCCAATTGCTTCTTTCAAGTTCGCTGATTTGGTAAAAGTATTCAAGGCGCATCCAGAGGAAGCCATCTGGTTCAACGCCCAGAATGATGCCCAGCACAAAAACCTGGCAGACGCCTTTGATCTTTGGTTGTTCAGCTCTTACATCACCAAGGTGTCTAACGTGAATGATGCCCGCTTAGACGAGCAGTACGGCGCCGGTAAAAAAGGATTGTTAGCTGCCCAGCAAGCCATGGAAGAACTCATTGAGTTTGAGTATAGCCTGTGGAGCTACTAATAATAGAAACCATAAAAAAAGGGAGGCCCAACGGTCTCCCTTTTTTTATGCCCTTTTGGGAACAGGTGGGATGGCTTCTGATTTGGGTAGGCTTTCCCGTTTCCGGGCTCTGTTTTCCAAATGAGGGCAAAACCGCGCTTTCCCATTTACAGGCTCTGTTTTAGAAATAGAGGCAAAAACAGATTGTACAGATTGCCCAATTTCCCGTTTTCGGGCTCATTTTCAGAAATGAGCCCGAAAACGGAAAACAACCGTTATTTGCTTTGCGCGAAGTAGTTTAACAGCAGCTGGGTTTTGCTCTTGCCTACCTCCTGCTCCAATTCCTGCTGAGAGAGTTCGGCAATTTTCTTAACTGATTTGAATTTGCTCAGGAGTTTCTCAGCGGTAGCGGGCCCCAGGCCTTTAATCTCAGTGAGTTCGGTTTTAAGGGTGCCCGCGTCTCTGAGCGACCGGTGGAAGGTGATGGCGAAACGGTGCGCCTCATTGCGGAGCCTTTGAATCAGTTTCAGGGATTCTGATTTCTTGTCAATGTAAAGTGGCAGCGTATCACCGGGATAGAAGATTTCCTCCAGGCGTTTGGCAATACCCACAATGGCCACCTGCCCGTAAATACCCAGGTCTTTGAGCGCCTTCACCGCCATGCCCAATTGTCCTTTTCCGCCGTCTATAATCACCAGTTGGGGCAAAGACGCGCCTTCGTTCAGCAGCCTTTTATACCGGCGCGTCACCACTTCATACATAGAGGCGAAGTCATCTGGGCCCACCACGGTTTTGATATGGAAATGCCGGTAATCTTTCTTGGACGGCCGTGCGTTCCGGAAACAAACCATAGACGCCACCGGGTTATCGCCCTGAAAGTTGGAGTTGTCAAAGCATTCAATGTGCTTGGGCAGTTCGGTCAAACGCAGGTCTTTCTTCATGGTTTCCATGATGCGGACTTCGCTGCTGTCTTTGGACTTGTCCTGCATGCTTTCCTTCTCCTTGCGCAGGTACATGGCATTCTTCATGGAAAGGTTCAGCAACTTCCGCTTGTCGCCAATCTGGGGGACGGTGATAGTAATGCCTTCCAAGGGAAGTTCCAGGCCGTCAATGTTCACCAGAATTTCCTTTGCGGAGCTTTCGTATTCTGCCCTGAGCTGCATGATAATGCTGGCCAGAATCTCCTGGTCGGTTTCCTCCAGTTTTTTCTGCACCTCCAGTGACTGCGTGGAGATGATGGAGCCGTTCATGACCTTGAGGTAGTTCAGGAAGGCGCATTTTTCATTGGAAGTAATGGTAAACACATCAATGTTGGTAAGCGTGTGGCTCACCACGGTAGACTTAGACTGGAAGTCATCCAGCATGTCCAGCTTCAACTTGAACTGATGCGCCAATTCATACTGCATCTCCACCGCCGCCGCTGACATCTTCTCTTTGAAATAATTTTTGGCGATGCTCAGGTTCCCGGAAAGGATGCTTCTGATTTGTTGAATGTGGTGATTGTATTCAGTTTCATCATACAGATTCTCACAGGGCCCTTTGCAGTTACCTATGTGGAATTCCAGACAGACCTTGAATTTGCCGGCTTCAATGTTGGCAGGGCTCAGGTTGTAGCTGCAGGTGCGCAACGGGTACAAAGACCTAATCATTTCCAGAATGACGTACATGCTGGTCACGCTGGGGTATGGCCCGAAGTAGCGGGAGCCGTCATTGATTTTGTTGCGCGTGCTCAGGACCCGTGGGAAGCGCTCATTGGTGATGACCAGGTACGGGTATGACTTGCCGTCTTTGAGCAGGATGTTGTATTTGGGCTGATGCTGCTTGATGAGGTTGTTCTCCAGCAAAAAAGCATCGGCCTCACTGTCAACAATGGTAAACTCAATGCGCTGAATCTGCGTGATGAGCTTTTTGGTCTTCTTATTGTGCTGCGTGGATTTGTTGAAGTAGCTGCTGACCCGTTTTCTGATGTCAATGGCCTTGCCTACATAGATAATGCCTTTGTCATCATAAAACTTGTAAATGCCCGGCCTGTGCGGCAAATGCCGCAATTGTTCCTTCAAGTGTTCCGCCACCGCCATAGATCAAATTCCTTAGAAACCTTCGCCCACGTTATCTGGCAACGTGAGGGTTTGGTCTTGTTTTACGGAATCTGCCACCGTCGGGGTATTGCTACCGTTACAGTTTAAGTTGACAGACATGGGCGTGGTGGGCTTGGGAAACGGGGCCTTGGACACATTTAGGGCTTTGTCTGCGTACACTTTCTTCATGAAGATGGCGTAGATAGGCATAGCGAGTTTATTTCCCTGGCCATATGCGGCGCTCCTAAAGTGAACGCTACGATCTTCGCCGCCCACCCACACACCGGCCGCCAGGTCTGGGGTAATGCCCATGAACCACGCGTCTGAGTAGTTGGAGGTAGTTCCAGTTTTGGCCCCAATTTCGTTTTTGAGCCCGTATCTGTGACGAAGACCGTAGTAGGCCGTGCCGCCTCTAATATCAGCAGAGGCCTGCAGCATGTGCACCATGGTATACGCCGTTTCTTCGCTCAACACTTCCACCGTCTTCGGCGCGAAATCCTGTAACACGGTGCCGTTCTTGTCTTCAATACGCATCAAATATTGCGGCTCCGTCCAGGTGCCTTTGTTTACGAACGTGCCGTACGCGCCCACCATGTCATACAAGGTCACGTCACTGGAACCCAAAGCCAAGGCCGCGACAGGGTCTAGTTTTGTGGTGATGCCCAATCTTTGTGCCGTCTGTACCACGGCTTCAGGGCCCAGCTTTTTCATCAGGAACGTGGTGATGGTATTCACCGACAAAGCCAAGGCCTCGCGCAACGTATGTCGGCGGCCTGAATATTTACCGTCGCTGTTTTTGGGCGTGTAGGGAACGCCGTCTGAGTTAATGATGGTCACGGGCGCGTCCACCACTTCATAGCAAGGCGAATACCCTGCTTCAATGGCAGCCGTGTACACAAACGGTTTAAAGACCGAGCCTGGCTGACGCGCGCCTTGTTTCACGTGGTCATATTTGAAATACTTGTAATTGGTACCGCCAACCCAAGCCTTTACTTTGCCGGTGAGAGGGTCCATGGCCATAAAGCCTGCGTGCAGGTAGTGTTTGTAGTATTTCAGGGAATCCAGGGGACTCATCAAGGTATCCCGCTCGCCGCCCCACGAGAAGACCCGCATAGGAATCTTGGTTTTGAGGTGGTACTGGATGGAGTCTTCATTGCTGCCGTATTGCTCTACCAAACTCTTATAGCGGGCGGTCTGCTTAATTTTGTCTGTGATGAAGTTCTTCATCTCCCGGCCATCATCATAGGTCCAGGGGTTTCTGCCTTTCCACTGCTTGAAGAATTCCTTCTGCATCACTTTCATGTGCTGCTCCACGGCCTGTTCGGCGTGTTTCTGCATGCGGGAGTCAATGGTGGTGTAGATTTTCAGGCCATCGGCGTACAGGTCATACCCGTTTTCCTTCGCCCATTTAGAGAGTGACTTTCCAATTTCGGTTCTGAAATAAGGCGCCAGGCCTTTGTTCTGATTCTCAACGTTGAAATCCAATACGATGGGTTTGGCAGAAGCGGCGGTGTAGGTGGCATCATCAATGTACTGGTACTTACGCATCTGGTCCAGCACCGTGTTGCGGCGGTTCATAGAGCGTTCTGGTCTGGTGACCGGGCTGTAGAACGAAGGGCCTTTTAAAACCCCCACCAGCGTGGCGGCTTCAGGCAGACTTAATTGCTCTGGTTCTTTGTTGAAAAAGGTTTTAGAAGCCACCTTAATCCCGAAGGCATTGCTCCCGAAGTCCACGGTGTTTAGGTACATTAATAAAATCTCTTTCTTGGTGTAAGAGCGCTCCAGCTTAATGGACATAATCCATTCTTTGGTCTTGATGATAAGCATGCGCAAACCGGGCACACCGCTCAGCAGGCCATTGTTCAAATCATCACGGGTTCTAAAAAGGTTGCGCGCCAGCTGTTGAGTCAACGTACTGGAACCCCGGTCCTGCTTGCCGGTCAATTTGTAATACGGAACGGCCAGCGTGCCTTTGAAATCAATGCCGGAGTGGTCCTCAAACCGAATATCCTCGGTGGCTACCAGCGCGTCTACTAAGTGCTGCGGCAGTTGTTCATAGGTCACGGGGCTGCGGTTCTCCCTGAAATACTTGCCCAGCAGTTGGCCGTCTTCTGAATACACTTCAGAGGCTAGCTCACTTTTGGGGTTTTCCAGGGTCTTGAGGTCTGGCAAATCGCCGAACAGGTTCAGGAAGTTGATGCTGACCGCAAACACGTACAGCAAAAAGAACACAAACCCACCGGCAAAAAAGAGCCAAAGCCCCGAGATGATTTTCCGGAACTTAGTTTCAGGTGAAGACGACATGTTATTGGTAATTTTTTTCAAAAAAGGCGATGTACTCCTCCAGGTTCTTCAGTTGCAGCAGCAGCCTCAGGTTAGTGGCAGAGATGACAAAGGTAACAAATTTCGGGCCGTTCCCGGCGGCCAACGGAGAAGAACGCGCCGTCTGTAATTTAGCGTATTGCTGAGCGCCTTTGTAATCTGGAAACGCCTGCACCACCAGCAGACGGGTGCTGTCGGCCAACGGTTGGGTCTCTAAGGTCAGGTTCTTGCGCGGGTGGAACTTGCTGTTGTACTGCGTATATGAATTCAATAATAACCTGGTGGCGGCGGTGTCTGCGGTCTGCACAATCACAAAAGCATGCGGGGCCGTGAGGTTAGCCTGATAGCTAGGCGCCTCCAGCACCATTTCCTCTGGCCTGAGCGGCGGTTCCTCCACGGCTTTTTTGGCGAATTCCCCGCTTTCAAACTTCTGGTTCACGGTCAACAGTTCTTTGGCCTTGGGCAGCAGCGGACTTTCTTTGTACGTCTGCATGAACTGTTCCACAGCGGCTCTGAACGGCGGTCCCGGTTGGGTTCTGCCCACCACCAACACTCTGAGAAAAGCAATCTGGTCCTGGATGTCATTCTGAGGATATTTCTCAGACAGCGACGTTAGAAAGCCCAAGGCCTGCGGATAGTTCGCTTTTTCATACCGCACATAGGCAGAATCATACAGGGCGTAGGCCGCGGCATTTTCCACGGAGAAGGTGCGCAGGAAATCTGGGTTCTCAATCAGGCGGCTGTACTTGGAGGTAGGGAAACGCTCTTTCAAAATACGGGCATACGTGGCGGCCTGCTCGTTCTGCTGCATGGACTGCGCCAAGACAAACAAACTGTAATAAACTTCAGGGGCGTGTTTAGACTGCGGAAAACGCTCCAGTAACTTCAGAAAAGTCTGGGTGGCCTGCTGTGGTTCACGCAAACGCTGCTGGTAAATGTTGCCCAAGGTAAAGTAGGCTTCCTCCAAACGCTGGTTAGAGGCGGCCAGCTGCTCAGCGTTTAAGGGGATGGCGGCTAAGTATTGCTGTTGTTTTTGGGCGGCAGCCGCGGCCACGCCTGCGGTATCTGCCCCGGCGCTGGTGGCCGGACCGGCTTGCTGCCCACCGCCCAAGGCCAAGGCAGCACTGCGGCGCCAGTTGTCTTGCAACGGTCTGTCTCCCCACACGCGCAGGAAGTCATTGCGGGCATTGGCCATGACCACGGGGTTGTCAAAGTACCAGGTGCCGGCCGGGCCAGCCACGGGC
The DNA here is from genome assembly GCF_014876185.1 of Rufibacter sp. LB8. Lineage (NCBI taxonomy): Bacteria > Pseudomonadati > Bacteroidota > Cytophagia > Cytophagales > Hymenobacteraceae > Rufibacter > Rufibacter sp. LB8. The sequence goes on from NZ_JADALJ010000001.1 coordinate 3,632,044, forward strand.
GGACCAGATGCACCAGCGGCACCGGTAGTGTTTCTGGCGGTTGAGGCAGCTAGCGCAGCAGCATCGGCGGCTTCTTTCTCTTGCGTAATCTGTTGGGCTACTCTGGCGGCTCGTTCGGTGTCGCTTAAACCGGCCAGGGCCTGGAGGCTGTCTTCGGTTCTGATAATCTCCAGCTGCTGCACAAAAGCGGTGAGCACGGTTTTGCGGTCTGCTAATTCTTCATAGCCCAGCGTGGTAGGCGGAAGGATTTGCAAGGTGCTGTCATAATACGCCTGCGAGAGTTTGTACTGCTGCAGGTGGTCATAATGAATCTGCGCCGCCAGTAAATAAGAATAGGCTTTCTGATTGCGGTTGGTGGTGGAGGCTTTGGTAGATTGGCCCAGATACGTGAGCGACTCCCGGTATTCTTTCTGCCGAAGCTCCAGCTTGGCCAGGTCATAGTAAATCTTGTCCAGGTATTCTTTGTTCTTCTCGTCGCTGGCTAAGGCCAGCAGGAATTGCTCCACGCGGGCTCTGTCAGTGACGTCTTTGAGGTTGGTGACCTGGGCCTGGTTTAGTTTGGTGTAGAAGTCCAGCTCGTAGGGCGGCTTCTTTTTCAAAACCAGCGTGAACTGCTCGTAGGCTTTCTGGTCTTGGTTGGTGGCCATGTAGAGTTGCCCCAGAATAAACCTAAGTCTGGCTTCCTGGTCTTTTTTATCGGCGTACGCCACGGCCTGCTCCATGTTTTGGATAGTGGTGGGCAGGTCGTTCTGCAGGCTAGCCAGGTGCGCACGGGTCAACAACAGCTCACGGCCGTTTTCTTCGTTCATGCGCTCTTTTCTGAACAGCTCAGATACTGAGATGGCCGCGTCATAGTCTTTCTGCCGGATGTACACGCGCATCAACCAGACCAAGGCTTCATGGCGGGCGTGGCGGTCTGGGCTGGTGGTCTGCACAAACCGGAAGGTCTTGATAGCCTCAGAATCTTCGCCCAGGTAATAGCGGGCCTTGCCCACCACCACGTAGCTATCATCTACCCACCGTGACTTGGGATGCCGCGCAATGGCGAACGAGGCCCGCTTGATAGCCTCTTCCAGGTCTGGCTTGAGCGTTTTGAGAAAAGTAGTGTCTAAGGGCGGAAGAATGTCCAGCACGCGGTTGTAGTCATTGACCAGGGCGGCGTCCATCTTGGCTTCAGCCTCGCGCATTTTTTCACGGGCCAGAAAGTAGCCGTTGAACCGGGCGTTCACATTGTGGTAAAACTTGCCGAAGGGCTTGTCTGGCGCGCAGCCAGCCACCACGGCCAGTAACAGAAAATAGATAAGAAAACGTGCTCGTCTCAAGGCGTATCCAAAAAATAAGGGACCACTACTACAACTATAGGGCGCCCATTTTATTTCATTTGCGTGCTTCCATAGGAAAGATTAATATCCTTTGGTAAAAGCGCAGTAAAGCAAATTTACACTTTTTTATGCACCCGTTCGCTATGCTGGCGCACCGGCTTGTTTCTCCTTAACGCGAAATCCTGATTCAGGTGGCAGAGGAGTCCGTTTTTGGGCTCATTTTGGGAAATGAGGCCGAAAACGGAAAGTCCCAAAATGACATTGGCCAATAGTAAAGGGTACGCATGGCTTTCTGTTAACGGCTCTGCAAACGCATCAGGCTCAAGCTCGTATAGTAATAATCGGCCTTCATTTCTGCAAGGAATTTTTAAAGTTGAAGCCAGGTGGAAAGATGTATTTCCGTTTTCGGGCTCATTTTCAGAAACGAAGCCAAAAACGCACCGCAAACTTTCTGCCGTTCCTGCCGCGGCTTTCGTACCTTTGCACCCAGCTTGTACTTTATGAACCAGGAGCCCAACCAAGATAAACCATCTGCCCCGCAAGAATCTCAGGTGAAGCCGTACCTCAAGTACTCGGGGTTGGCGTTCCAGATGATTGGTATCATGGCGGTGGCGGCGCTGGGCGGGCGCAAACTGGACGCATACTTTGAGAACGAGATTCCGTGGTGGACCCTGGTCTTGCTGCTGGTGGCCGTGGTGGCGTCTATGTACAAGGTGATTGTCTCTCTGACCAAAAAATAAAAAGGAATTTGGGCTTTCTGCGCGGAATGATTTTGCTGACCGGTGGGTTGGTGGTGGTGATCAGTTTATTGGTGGGCTTTACTGGTTATGAACTGGTGCATACCTATATCTGGTACCTGCTGGGCTTCTTTATTTTCTTGACCGGGTTTGCCCATTATGTGGCCCATCTGGGGTTAAAGCATGATTCTGAGAATTTGCAGGCCTACTATTTCAGCTCCATGGGGCTGCGCATGGTCTTCTGTATAATAGTAATTTTTGTATATAGGTATTTCCATGAAGAGCACATAGTGCAATTTGTGTTCAACTTTTTCACGCTTTATTTTATCTACACTGCATTTGAAATCTACGCATTGTTAAGTAACTTGCGCCAAAATTCAAAAAAGCAAATGAGAGGGGACGAATGATGCATTTGTTCGTTTCTTTTAACCAGCTCTTAATGAAGAAGATACTCGTATTCCTGTTTGCTATTCTTACTTTTTCAGCCCAGGCGGCAGAATCTAAAGATGGTGCTGCGTTCAACCCCGGTGACATGATCATGCACCACATTGGTGATGATTATACCTGGCATTTCGCTGATGGCTTGGTGGCACCGTTGCCAGTTATATTATATGGGGAGAATGGGGTGGATGTTTTTTCGTCCAGCAACTTCTACAACGCCAACCATGAACTGCAGCCCTACAACGGCTACGTGATGAACCATGGCCACATCTATTATGCAGATGCTAACGGCCAGGCCAGAACCGTGGAAGGCAAAGCGGTAGGTCCTCTGGATTTGTCCATCACCAAGAACGTGGCGTCTATGCTGTTGAGCGTGTTGCTGATGTTCTTAGTGTTTATGTCTATTGCCGGTGCATACAAGAAAAACAGAGGCAAGGCGCCGCGCGGCATGCAGTCGTTCTTTGAGCCCATCATTGTCTTTGTGCGTGATGACATTGCTAAAACCAACATTGGCCCTAAGTACGAGCGCTACATGCCGTATTTGTTGACCGTGTTCTTCTTTATCTGGTTTAACAACCTGTTGGGCTTGATGCCCGGTGGCGCTAACTTAACCGGTAACATCACGGTGACTTTGATCTTGGCGGTATTTACGTTGTTGATTACCGTGTTCTCTGGGAACAAATCCTACTGGGGACACATCTTCAACACGCCGGGTGTTCCGTGGTGGTTGAAGTGGGGTATTCCCATCATGCCGTTGGTGGAGGTGATCGGTATTTTTACCAAGCCTTTCTCTTTGATGGTTCGTCTTTTCGCCAACATCACGGCGGGTCACATCATCATCCTGAGTTTGTTCAGCTTGATCTTTATCTTTGAAAGCGTGGCCATTAGCCCGGTGAGTGTGGCATTTGCTATCTTCATGAACTTTTTGGAGCTGTTTGTGGCTTTACTGCAAGCGTACATCTTCACCCTGCTGTCTGCCATGTATTTTGGTGGCGCGGTAGAGGAGCATGACGGTCACGGCGACCATGGCCACGGTGATGCGCCGCACACGGTAGCTGCCCATTAATTAATTTGAATTTCTTTTTTAACTATATATACCTACAATTATGTTAGCATTATTGCTTCAAGCTTTGTCAGAAGGCGCAGGTTTCGCGATTATGGGTGCCGGTATCGGTGCTGGTTTAGTTGCGCTTGGCGCTGGTCTTGGTATCGGTAGAATTGGTGGCTCTGCCATGGAATCTATTGCAAGACAGCCAGAGGCCGGTGGTAAGATCCAGACTGCAATGATCATTGCTTCTGCTCTTATTGAAGGTGTTGCCCTGTTCGGGGTGGTTGTTTGCCTTCTGATCTCTTTCATCAAGTAAGATGATTTTTATGGCTCCCGTCCTGACGATTGGTCTGGACGGGAGTTGTAATGAAAGCCAAGTAGTATATTGAGTTAATAAGAAGTTTCTTCCCAAGACTTTAACTGAAAGAAATGAATCCATTAGTAACGCCAAATATTGGACTACTTATCTGGCAGACCATCACCTTTTTGGTGGTGCTTTTCCTGTTATCAAAGTTCGCCTGGAAACCCATTATGGCTGCCCTGCGTGAGCGCGAAAGCAACATTGACGCCGCTCTGAGCATGGCCGAAAAAGCCAAACTGGAGATGCAGTCTCTGAAAGCCGACAACGAGCGTCTTTTAAATGAAGCCCGTGCTGAGCGTGAGCGCATCTTGAAAGAAGCCACTGAGTCTGCCAACCATTTATTGGAAGCAGCCCGCACTAAAGCTACTGAAGAAGGTCAGCGCCTGGTTGAAAACGCCCGCGTTTCTATTGAGAACGAGAAGAAAGCTGCTCTTACAGAAGTAAGAAACGTAGCCGCCAACTTGTCTATTGAGATAGCTGAGAAATTGATCAGACGTGAGTTGCAGGATCAAACCGCGCAACGTGCGTTGGTACAGAGCTACCTGCAGGAAGCCAATTTAGGCTAAACCCTAAGAACCGGCGTGTTGCTTCCCGCCACTAGAGAAAAGGAAGTATCCTCGTTCAACCCACGCAAGAGAAAGAAATGTCAGACGAAAGAGTTGCCTCCAGGTACGCAAAGTCTCTGCTAGAATTGGCCCAGGAGCAAGGTTCTCTGGAGAAAGTGTACGCAGACATGCGTTCCTTCACCAAAGTCCTGAATGAAAGCCGTGACTTCCAACTGGCCCTGCGCAACCCTATTATAAAGCATGACAAGAAGCTGGCCATCCTGACCGCCGTTTTTGGCGCAAGCATGACTCCGCTCACCATGGCTTTTTTCAAAATCATCACCCAGAAAAACCGTGAGGCTGTTCTGGAGTCTGTAGCAACTGAGTTTGTAAAACAATACAACTTAATCAGTGGCATACAGAAAGCAACCGTGACCACGGCTGCCCCGCTGACAGATGACTTGCGTGCCACGTTCCAGCAAATGGTAGTGGACCGTACCGGTAGCAAAGTAGAGCTGACAGAAGTGGTGAACCCAGAAGTAGTTGGGGGTTATGTGCTGCGCATTGGTGACCAACAAATAGACAATACTATCAAAACCAGCGTGCAGAAATTGAGAAACAAGTTTAAAGAAAATCCATACATTACTAAACTATAATCATGGCAGAAGTTAGACCTGATGAAGTATCAGCGATTTTAAGAGAACAGCTGTCAAACTTCAGAACCGAAGCTGAACTGGAAGAAGTTGGTACGGTGCTGCAAGTGGGTGACGGTGTTGCTCGTATCTACGGCTTATCTAAGGCGCAGTCTGGTGAGTTGTTAGAGTTCGAAAATGGTCTGCAAGCCCTTGTTCTTAACTTAGAGGAAGACAATGTGGGTGCGGTATTGTTGGGTGACTGGTCCGACGTTAAAGAAGGCGACACCGTAAAGAAAACAAATAAAATTGCCTCTGTAAAAGTAGGTGATGGCATGGTAGGCCGTGTGGTAAACACCCTGGGCCACCCTATAGATGGCAAAGGTCCTTTGACCGGCGAACTCTATGAAATGCCCATTGAAAGAAAAGCACCCGGTGTTATTTACCGCCAGCCGGTAAACGAACCAATGCAAACCGGTATCAAAGCCATTGACTCTATGATTCCAATTGGCCGTGGCCAGCGGGAATTGATCATTGGTGACCGCCAGACAGGTAAATCTGCTGTGGCTATTGACACCATCATCAACCAAGGTGAATTCTTTGACCGTGGTGAGCCTGTATTCTGTATCTATGTTGCGGTTGGCCAGAAGGCTTCTACCGTGGCGCAGATTGTGAATGCCTTGGAGTCTGCCGGTGCCATGCGTTACACTGTGGTGGTAGCTGCTCCAGCTGCTGACCCTGCTCCTCTTCAATTCTACGCACCCTTTACCGGTGCTGCTATTGGTGAGTTCTTCCGTGACACCGGTCGTCCTGCACTGGTAGTTTATGATGACTTGTCTAAGCAAGCAGTAGCGTACCGTGAAGTGTCTTTGTTGCTTCGTCGTCCTCCAGGACGTGAGGCTTACCCAGGTGACGTATTCTATCTTCACTCCCGTTTGTTGGAGCGTGCGGCTAAAATCAACGCTTCTGACGAGATTGCGCGTGACATGAACGATTTGCCGGAGTCTATCAAGCATTTGGTGAAAGGTGGTGGTTCTTTGACCGCGCTTCCTATCATTGAGACGCAGGCCGGTGACGTTTCTGCCTATATCCCAACCAACGTGATTTCTATCACAGACGGTCAGATCTTCTTGGAAACCAACTTGTTCAACTCTGGTATCCGTCCGGCTATCAACGTAGGTATCTCGGTATCTAGGGTAGGTGGTAACGCCCAGATCAAGTCAATGAAGAAAGTGGCTGGTACGCTCAAGCTGGACCAGGCGCAGTTCCGTGAATTGGAAGCTTTCGCTAAGTTTGGTTCTGACCTAGATGCCTCTACCAAATTGACCATTGAGCGTGGCCGCAGAAACCTGGAAGTGTTGAAGCAAGCCCAGTTCTCGCCGGTAGCGGTAGAGGACCAGGTAGCCATGATCTACTGCTGTACCAACGGTCTGATTGATGATGTGCCGGTAAACGAAGTGCGTACGTTTGAGAAAGACTTCTTGATGACCTTGAACGCGCAGCACCGTCCGGTATTGGATTCTTTGAGAGCCGGTAAGATTGATGATACCGTAACAGGTACGTTGAAAGAAGTAGCGCGCGATTTGACTGCGAGATACCGTAACTAATTTAACTTAACAGGAGAAGCGCGCCGGAGATTTCTGGTGCGCTTCTTTCTCTGTTTATACGTGACTGAAACTGAATGGCAAGTTTAAAAGAAGTACGTAACCGTATTGTTTCTGTAGGTTCAACGCAGCAGATCACCAAAGCCATGAAAATGGTGGCGGCGGCCAAGTTGCGCCGGGCCCAGGATAATATTCTGCGCATGCGTCCGTATGCCCAGCGCCTGAATAACATTCTCACCAACCTTTCCAACGTGGAAGGCGAAGCTGGCCAGAATGTGTATTCTCAGAAGCGCGACGTGCAGCGGGTGTTGATCATTGCCGTAACCTCAGACCGCGGTCTGTGCGGCGCGTTCAACAGCAACGTGATGAAGGCAGTCAACATTTTGATAGCTGAGCGTTACAGCGCCCAGGCCGCCGCCGGCAACGTGGAGATCATGGCTATTGGCAAAAAAGGCCACGAGTTCTTCAACAAGCGCAGTTTCCCAATGGCCGGTGACTATACCACTGTCTTCGGGAATCTGTCTTTTGACCGCGTGCGCGTAGCCGCCGAGCAAGCCATGGACGGCTTCAGAACCGGTTTGTATGATCAGGTAGACTTGGTGTACAACGAGTTCAAGAACGTGGCCACCCAGTTTGTGCGCACTGAGCAATTCCTGCCTATTCAGGAAAGCGAACTAGATGCTAACGCCACGCAAGTAGAGTCTGACTATATCTTTGAGCCGTCTAAGCAGGAGATTCTGGAGCAATTGATTCCTAAATCGTTGAAGATTCAGGTGTACAAGGCCGTGTTGGAATCCAATGCCTCTGAGCACGGTGCCCGGATGACCGCCATGGACAAGGCCACCGAAAACGCCGGTGAACTGTTGAAACAACTGAAACTGACCTATAACCGAACGCGGCAGGCCGCCATTACCACTGAGATCCTTGAGATTGTGGGTGGTGCCGAGGCGCTTGCAGCCAGCAGATAAGTTTCAAACATTATCCTTTCATGCAAACGCCCATTGGAAAATGGGCGTTTGCTGTTTACAGGCGTTGGTATTACGCCAACATTAAATTTGCCGCGCTTGCTCTAAATGTGCGGGGCAACTACCATATGCTGATATCTTTACGTTTTCGGCTTCATTTCCAGAAATGACCCCGAAAACGGTTATCAGAAATTCATAAACATGGGAAAACAGTCCATACGCTTTTGGTTCTTGCTTTTGCTGGCGCTTTGCACGAGCACCTCGGTGTTCGCGCAGAAGAAAAAGAAGAAGAACGCGGCCCCAGATAAACCGAAGCTAGTGATTGGGATTGTGGTGGACCAGATGCGCTATGATTACCTCTACCGCTACTGGGGCAAGTACTCTAACAACGGGTTCAAGCGGTTAATCAACGAAGGCTTCAACTTTCGGAACAACCATTACAATTACGTTCCTACTTATACAGGTCCGGGCCATGCGTCTATCTACACTGGCACCACGCCCGCCATACACGGTATTGTGGGCAATGACTGGTACAACCGTGCCACCGGCCGCAACATCTATTGTTCTGAGGATAAGTCCGTGAAAACCGTGGGCAGTACCTCCAAAGCCGGGGAAATGTCGCCGGTGAACATGTTGAGTACTACCATCACAGATGAACTCAAACTAGCCACCAACCAGAAAAGCAAAGTCATTGGCCTGAGCTTGAAAGACAGAGGTTCTATTCTTCCGGCGGGGCATTCGGCGAATGCGGCATATTGGTATGACGGCGCCAACGGCGCCATGATCACCAGCACCTATTACATGCAGGAACTTCCGGCGTGGGTACAGGCGTTCAACGCCCGCAGGCTGCCTGAACAGTATACCAGCCAACCCTGGAACACGCTGTTGCCCATAGACCAATACACGCAGAGCACCGCAGATGACCAACGCCACGAAGGTGTTTTTTCGGGCGAAGCCAAGCCTATTTTTCCGCACAACATTCCCGCCTACCGCGGCAAGACGTTTGACATTCTCAGATCCATTCCCGCCGGAAACACCTATACCAAGGATTTCGCCATTGAGGCCATTAAAGCCGAGAGCCTGGGCAAAGGCGAAGTCACCGATTTTCTGGCCGTCAGTTTCTCAACGCCAGATTATGTGGGGCACCAGTTCGGGCCGAACGCCATTGAGGTGGAAGACCTATATTTGCGCCTTGATTTGGAATTGGCTGATTTTCTGAAATTTTTGGATGGTCATTTAGGCAAACAGAACGTATTGATATTCCTGACCGCTGACCACGGCGCCGCGCAAAATCCGCAGTACATGAAAAGCCTGCGCATTCCGGCCGGCAATTCCAACAATGCGGTCATGACAGATTCGCTCAAAAAGCACCTGAACAGCAAGTTTGGGACGGCAGACTGGGTGAGCAGTTTCATGAACCAGCAGGTGTACCTGAACCACGCGGTGGTGGAAAGTAAGAAGGCCAACCTCACCGAAATACAGGAAGAGGTAGCAAGGTTCATGCAACGGTTCCCGGGCGTGTTGCGGTCTTTCACCGCAGATGCCTTGATGAAGTCGCACTGGACGCGCGGCTTGGGCATGCTGATGGAGAATGGTTATATGCCGTACCGGTCAGGAGACGTGTTAGTGGCGTTTCAGCCGGGCTGGTATGAGAACTGGGGCCGAACCGAGGCCAAAGGCACTACGCACGGCAGTTCGTGGACCTATGACACGCACATACCGCTGCTGTGGTACGGCTGGCAGATTCCGGCGGGCGAGTCAACGGTAAGAACAGAGATTATAGACATAGCGCCCAGTTTGGCGGCGTGGCTGCGCATTCAGGAGCCCAACGGAACCATCGGGCGCGCCTTGTTAGAACACATGCGGTAAAATATAAACCGCTTAAAAGTAGAATAGAGAAAAGTAGATATGTTAGAAACAACAAAAAAGAGTGCCTTCAACCCCTGGCACGATGTAGAGTACGGCGACAACGCCCCCGCCGTGGTAACCGGTATCATTGAGATTCCCAAAGGCTCCAAAGCCAAATATGAGTTAGACAAAGACAGCGGCATGCTGAAACTGGACCGCGTGTTGTTTTCGGCGGTGCATTACCCGGCCAACTACGGGTTCATTCCGCAGACCTATTGTGATGACAAAGATCCCCTGGATATTCTGGTGCTTTGCTCTATTGACGTGGCGCCCATGTGCCTGATTGATGCCAAAGTGATTGGCGTGATGCAGATGATTGACAACAACGAAGAAGATGACAAGATCATCGCCGTGGCGGCCAATGATATGTCTGTGAAACACTTCAATGACATCTCTGAGTTACCCCCGCACACCTTGCTGGAGATTCAGCGTTTCTTTGAGGACTACAAGAAACTGGAGAACAAGGAAGTGATTGTAGAGAATTTCCTGGGCCGCGAAGATGCCTACAAGATCATCCAGCAGAGCATTGAGCTCTACAACACCACGTTCAGAGAGAACAACTAAGCAAAAAAGCTTTTAAGTAAAGCGCTGCTTTCCAAAAAAGGAGAGCAGCGCTTTTTTATTTCAGACGAAATGCAAATCCGTTTTTGGGCTCAATTCTGGAAATGAGACCGAAAACGGATTCAAGTTTTATCCGCTCCATTCACTTTTGAATTCTATTTCCTCTACGCCTTTCGTCCCGCTTTGAAGGCCCGGGATGATCTACACCTGCTGAAGTTTCTTTTTGCAGAAAGTCACGGAAGTAAATCCACGCCATAGTGTGCGCGTTTCTGATTTTGTAGGGGCTTATGGCATACGCCCTGACGCATACCAAATAAGGCATTGTGTATTTGTTCCTTCCAAGGAAGATAGAGAAATAACAAGTCCACGGCATTTGGCGAAGGCAATTCGCCCCTGCAAAATCAACCAAGCGGTATCATCCTGGGCCTGTAAAGGGAGACGAAAGGCGGGAATCATGTTTCCGTTTTTGGCTTCGTTTCCAGAAATGAGCCCGAAAACGGGAAACTGGATTCGGTCCCAGACGAGAAATGTACCCAAGAACCCGGAGGCGCTTTGAAAAAGAAGCAAAAGCCTCTGCTCCAAACAGGCAAATAAAACCGCGTGCGCGTGGCACCTTTCAGGTTAGAACGCGTACATTGCCTTGCCACCAGCCACCCACCCCAACCGCAGGAACCATGAGGGTCGCCCTTAACTTTCTGGACGCAATTCTGTTCAGCAACTTCTTTATCTCTGTCTGTGCCGTGGCGCTGGCCTGGGAAACCTACCTGCTCAAAGACATGCCCATTTCGCTGCGGCTGGGCGGCATCATTTTCTTCGCGACGCTTTTCATTTACAACGTAGACAGCCTGCTGCCTTACAAGTTCAACCAAGATGTGCCCGCCACGCCGCGTATTGCCTGGGTGCAGCGCAACCGTTTGGTGCTCATTACGCTCTGCCTCATAAGCGTGCTATGCACGCTGTATCTGTACTATACAGCCCTTTTTGAACTCAATTTCTGGTTTCTGCTGCATTTGGTGGTGGTGGCCGGGCTTTACTCCATACCTGTAGTGCCGGAGCGCGAACGGTTTATCCCGCTCCGCGATATTCCGCTGCTCAAGGTGTTTCTCATTGCCTACGTCTGGACCGCGGTGACCGTGCAATTACCCCAGATGGAAGCCGGCAGCAACATCTTTTCGGCAGACAGCATGGTGCTGTTTGCGCGGAGGTTTCTGTTCATCTTCGCGCTCACGCTCACCTTTGACATACGGGACCTCTACAAAGACAAACTCACCGGCACGCTCACCTTTCCCGGCAAATGGGGCGTGCCCACCACCAAGTACCTGGCCCTGCTGGCCTTGTTGCTGTATGCCATCTTACTACCCGGAAGCGTGGACACCAACGTACGCCTTGCTTTGGGGCTGGCCGCCTTGTCGGCGGGGCTGGTTATCTGGTTTGCCCATGAATATCGGTCGCGCTACTACTTTTTGATTCTCGCCGATGGCATGATGCTCTTGCAGTTTCTGCTGGTTTGGTGGCTGGCTTAGAATTTTTCCGTTTTCGGGCTCATTTCCAGAAATGAGGGCAAAAACGGAAAAGTAGAGCGTTAGGCAGACAAGGTTTTGAAGGCTGGCCCCAGAAATTTGGGGAGGTCAGAGGCAATCAAAGATTCCTGTCTTTCTTGGGCGGCTACTGCCAAATCTCCGGCCAGGCCATGCAGGTACACCCCTAACTGGCAGGTTTCCAGCGGGCTATAACCCTGCGCTCTCAGGGCGGTCAAGATGCCGGTGAGTACATCGCCGGAGCCGCCGGTAGCCATGCCGGGGTTGCCGATGCTGTTGAAATACAAGGTGCCTTCTGGGGTGCCAATGCAGGAATGCGCGCCTTTCAAGACCACGTAGCAGGCATGTTCGGCGCAGAAGTTTTTCAGCAACTCCAACCTATGGAAATCATCTTTTGCCGGGCCTGCCAGGCGTTCAAATTCTTTTAGATGGGGCGTGAGAATGCTGTGGTGGGGCAGTGTTCTAAGAAGGGCGCGGTCATGGGCCAGCAGGTTGAGGGCATCGGCGTCTAAAACCAGGGGCGGCAAGGCGCTTCTGAACAATGCCTCCAGGGCCAGCCGCGTGTCTTCGGCCTGCCCCAGGCCCGGGCCAATGCCAATACATTGGTATTGGGAAACAGTTGCCGGAAACGTGGAGATGTGGTGCTCATGGAGGTCGGTGAGGGTCATGGCTTCGGGTACTGCGGTCTGCAGAATGGTGTAACCGGCCGCCGGCACCTGCGCGGTGAGCAAGCCTACGCCCGCCCGCAGCGCCGCCTGAGCCGCCAGCAGAATGGCGCCCATCTTGCCGTAACTTCCGCCTACCAGAAGCGCGTGGCCAAAGGTGCCTTTGTGCGCATATTTTTGCCGGTGCCGGTACAGGTGCTGTATGACTTCCTTGGTGAGAAATTGGTGCGGCGTTTCAACGGTTGCCAGAAAATCGGGGTGCAGCCCAATGGGCAAGACATGCCATTCACCTACATACGGGCCCGATTTCGGAAGCAGAAAAGCCAGTTTTGGAGTTTCAAACGTGAGCGTGACGGTTGCCTGAACAACTGAGAATTCCTCGGGCGTAGGCGCGTCTGCCAGTAACCCAGAAGGCACATCAATAGAAAGTATGTTAGCGGCGTTCTCATTCAGCCAATGAACCAGTTCTGCATAAAGCCCCTGGAGCGGTCTGGACAAACCCGAACCAAACAACGCATCCAATACCAGGGCATTTGGCGGGAGAGCTGGTAAATCTTCAGATGTAATTAAGGTGTGCGTGGGAATTTCCTGGGGAAGGCGAGTGAGGTTTTGGGTAAAATCTGCGGATCTGTTTTGCGCGGGGTCTGGCAAGAACACTTGCACGTCATAGCCTTCATGGTGCAGTAACCTGGCCACCGCCAATCCATCGCCGCCGTTGTTGCCGGGGCCGCAGAAAACTACTACGGGTTGGGCCGGGGAGAAACGTGCGGTGATCCAGCCTTTTACCGCCCCAGAGGCCCGTTCCATCAGGTCCAGAGACGAAACGGGTTCCTGGGCAATAGTGAAAGCGTCTGCCGAACGGGTCTGTTGGGTGGTCAGGATTTTCATGGGCTGCGGTGTTAAGCCGTGGTTGGTCTCAAAACAGCAACAAACTAAAAGCTAGAACTGCAGCGCGAAGCCCATGCCTAGGTCGCCGTTAGGCAGCACGGTGGGCGCAATGGTGGCGTTCAGGCCTTTGTCTTTGACGAATTTGTCATGCAGAAAGTACACCGTGTTCACCGACAGAATGCCCATGCCGGCCCCCGCCAGCACATCTGAGAGCCAGTGCTCATTGTTCAAAATGCGCATGGCGCCCGTGGCAGAGGCAATGGTGTAACTGCCCACGCTAATCCAAGGGCTTTTCGCTCTGAATTCTTTGTCTACCACCGTGGCAATAGTGAACGCGTAGGCCGTGTGGCCCGATGGGAATGCGCGGGGCAAGCCGTTGGGGCGCTCCTGCTTGGTCAAGACTTTGGTGGGGTACACCATGGCGGTGGTCAGCAAGCCCGAGGCCAGCACCAGACCCGTTTGCCGCCTGATGTCATGTTTGTTCTGGGAGGAGAACAGGTTAAAGCTGTACAGGCCCACAATGGGCACAAAAAACAGGTAGTCGTCTAGGGTGGTGCTGAAATTGGGGAAGTTGCGGCGGGCATCATCACGGGCATCATAACTGCTGTAGAAGCCGTTGTCTTTGATGGTGGAGATACCGGCGGCAATCAAGACCACAGACGGCAGCACGGCCCGTTTCAGGAAGCGGCCGGTTTTGGGGGCGGCTTCTGCCGGGGCCTGGGCAAACGCCACGGGCCTGTCTAGGGATGCCAGCAACAGCACCGTTCCAGTTGAATCTGACGGTACTACTGCCTGGGCGGCCGCCCCCGCGGGGGACAGCAAAAGCCACATGAGCGGCAGGGCAAATAATTTCCTTAAGTTCAAAGCCATGAGTAGGTAGGTGCAACTATAAAAGCAGAGCCTAATATCAGGTTAATCTTTGAGTTTAGCAGAATTACTTCCGTTTTGGGGCTCATTTCTGGAAATGAGCCCCAAAACGGAAATAAGAGCGTAGCTAGTTGAGATGGAAAACCAGGCCCACGCCCGGCGACCCGTTGAACATGACAGTAGGCACCACATCGGCGCGCCAGTCTTTGTTGAGGCCTTTGTTCTTGAACCAGCGGTCATGCGCCAGGTACACCAAATTGGTGGAGAGAATACCCACGCCGGCGCCAGCCAATACATCTGAGAACCAGTGGGCGTCATTGAGCACGCGCATCATGCCGGTGGTACCGGCGGCGGTGTAGCTGGCAATGCCAATCCATTTGCTTTTGCCCTTGAACTCGCGGCTCACCATGGTGGCAATCACAAAGGCGTAAGTGGTGTGGCCAGACGGAAAGGAATAATCGTTTTCACCGTTTGGCCTGGGAACGTTGGTGGCTTGCTTGAGCGGCCACAGCATGGCAGAAGCCACTGCCGAAGAAGCCACCAAAAGCCCCACTTGCCGGGTCACGTTGTGCTGGTTCTGTGACGAGAAAATGTCCAAGGCTACCAAGCCCACCGTGGGCGCGAAAATGAGGAAGTCATCTATGTCTGATTTGAAGTTGGGGAACGCCTTCGTCCTTAAGTCATAGCGCACGTCATGCCGGTCATAGAGGCCGTTGTCAATCATAAGCAAACCAGCTCCAATGAAGATAGCCGGGGCAATGAGGCGTTTCCGGAGGGCGCCTTTCTGCAGGGCCGGGTCAAGCGTAACTACTGGCACACCAGCCTTGGTGGTGTCTGCCAATTGCGTGGTAGTGAGGGTATCTGTGGTCACCTGGGCTAGGGCCGACGGGGCGGGCAGCAAGGCCAGCCACAGACAGGGAATAAGGGTGATGCTCCGCAGGGACCTGGAGAGGCGGGAGGTAAGATTTTTTTTCATAGCAAGCGTGGTCTGGTGAGAAGAACTTACGATTGTACGCGCTTTTACCTGACTAGTTTACAAGTGCCCGTTTTCAGCAAATTCCGCTGGAGTTTCTAACTGCCCAACGTACTTAAAGGTTTTGACCTTGGCCCGCAAAAAATAAAATCCTGATTACTGCTTAAACGCAAAAGAAGGGCAGTCACAAAAGTGGTTTTAATGGAAGGGACTAACCTCCGTTTTGGGGCTCATTTCCAGAAATGAGCCCCAAAATGGAGGTTAGTCCATCGGGCCTTCGTTCCTATACTGTATGCCAATGGTGGCCTCGTTCAATTCCACAGACAAAGACATTTTGTACGCCACGGGTTGGCCTTTCTGGGTGGCGGGTGCCCAGTCTCCCAAGCTGGCCAGGGCATCTTGCATCACCGGCACCAGATCTAGGTACAGGTAAAAACGTTTGGCGCTTTCCTCTGTGAGTTGCACGTCTTTGACTACTCCTTTTTCATTGACCACAAAGGTGAAATTGATTTGGCCGCGCTTTTGCCAGAAAGAGGTGGCCAACCGGCTCCTTTTTAATTTTAAAAACAGGGCCTGCGCCACCCAACTGTTATCTTGGTGGTAGGTGGGCGGATTGGTGGGCACTGCCATGCGCATGGGTTTGTTGGGCGTGCACGTGGCCATGAACTCAAATTTCTCCGGGTCTGAAAAATCATGCTGGAAGAACAGCCGTATCTGAGAATTTTTGTAGGAATTAGGCTTCTTTTGTCTGCCAGGAAATTGGCCCGAAACAAACTCGCCCTTCTTAAACTCCTCTGTGAAAATGGGCATGCCTTGGGTTGAACTGGTCCAGGTGCCTTCCATCACGCTGTCTTGCACCAAACCTTGCAGGTATTCATTGGCACCAAACAGAATGTTCATGGTGCCGTTACCGTTTTTCACGGTCTGGTTGCCAGCCTGGTCCCAGGCAGACAGAATGTACACTGAGTTTTCTGTGTACAGCAGCACGCACTTGGGTTCGCCGGTTTCATAGAACAGCTCCCAATTGCCGGTTAGCTTGTCATTTTTGTAGTGGCCGGCCACTTTGGTCTTGCCGTTGCGGTAGAACTCCTGGAACAGGCCTTCTTTTTTCTTCTGGGCGTAGGCGCCGGTATACAGCAGCTCGGCCTGCCGGTTGTATTCTTTGAACGGCCCCGTAAAATAACCCTCCTCTGAAAGCTTGGTATGCCGAAAATACGTGGCGCACTCTGGCTTGACCAAGCGCCAATTATAATTGTAGCAGAACACCACACTGTCGGGGCCCACCACGCGGTACGTCTCTTCTATAGATTCAATCTTGACGGGTTTCTCACTGGTGAGCACATTGATCTGCCCGAAGCTGGGCACAGACAAAAGCAGGACAAGCAGGCCTGCCAAACAAAAAAAGGGGCGCATGAACAGAAACTAAAGCTGAAGAAATTTAGATGGACCGATTGAAATTTGAAAAAGAATGCCCGCCAACGGCTGGAGCGCCCTGATAAACAAAAATAGTCTTTTCTTGGAAAGCGTGACTACCCTTGCGTAGCGTTTGGTGGTTTTCGTACGTTTATGCAAACAGGAAATAACCCCAACCGCCAACTGCCCATGCTCACCGGCCGCGTAAACGCCCCAGAAATCAATACCCCGCACGGCTGGCTCAACACCGGTCGGCCCTACACGCTCAAAGATTTTAGGGGGAAACTAGTCTTGCTTGATTTCTGGACCTACGGCTGCATCAACTGCCAACATTTGCTGCCAGACATCAAACGGCTGGAGCAGGAATACGCGCAGGAACTGGTGGTTATTGGCGTACACTCGGCTAAGTTCGCCGCGGAGAAACACAGTGAGGCCATCAGGCAGGCCATTTTGAAGTTCGGGATTACGCACCCCGTGGTGAATGACGCTGATTCTGCCGTCTGGAAACAGTACGCCGTGCGCGCCTGGCCCACGGTGGTGCTTATTGACCCCAACGGCAAGGTGGTAGGTCAGCGCTCCGGCGAAGGCATCTATGACGAAATAAAACCGCACCTGGACCAGCTCATTCATACATTCCAGCACCAACTTGACCGCACGCCCTTCCCGGTGCAGCTAGAAACTGCCTCTACAGAGGTGCTTCGGTTCCCTTCCAAACTGATAGCTGATTCCAATACCAATCATTTGTATGTAGCTGACTCCGGAAATCACCGCATTCTGGAACTAGACACCTCTGGCCAAGTGCGTACCGTCATTGGCACCGGGCGCCAAAGCTTTTCTGATGGTGATTTTGCCCAGGCTACCTTTAATGAACCACACGGCCTGGCGCTGCACAACGGTTTTTTATACATAGCCGATACCCAAAACAATGCCCTTCGCGGCGTGAACCTCCAGACTCAACAGGTGACCACCGTCGCCGGAACCGGGGAGTTGAGCTATTACTTTTTTGAAGATAAATGGGGCGAGCCCGTGCTGCCCAACAGCCCCTGGGATCTGGCCGTGCACCAAGACCAACTGTACGTGGCCAGCGCCGGCAACCACCAGATTCTGCGCTTCGACCTGGCCACTCAGCAACTGTACCGGTTTGCCGGCACCGGCCGGGAAGCCCTCGCCGATGGTCCATTCGCCCAAGCCGCGTTCAGCCAACCCAGCGGCCTGGCCCTGGCCAACAACACGCTCTACGTGGCAGACCCCGAAGCCAGCGCCGTGCGTGCCCTTGATTTAGCCAACGGTACCGTGGCCACGCTCATGGGTTGGGGCCTCTTTGACTTCGGGGACGTGGACGGCACCTTTGACGAAGCGTTTTTGCAACACCCGTTGGGGCTGGCCGCTCACGGCAACCTACTCTACCTAGCAGATACCTACAACGGCAAAATCAAAGTGCTGGACCTGGCCCAGAAACGCATCACCACACTGCTTGCCGGTTTGCAGGAACCCGCCGGGCTGCTGGTACACCAAGGCTACCTCTGGTTCACCAACACCAACGCCCACCAACTCTGTAAACTGCATTTAGAAACCAAGGCGCTGGAAGTGGTGGCTGTTCGGTTTTAATATGTGGTTTGGGGTTTTCCGTTTTCGGGCTCATTTCTGGAAACGGGGCTGAAAACGGAATTGGGAATTTGTAAGGAAATGGTACCTTAAGGGGGAGGAAGAATGAAAGTATTTTCAAGTAGACATTATGGCCAAGGCGTTTTTAACCTTTTTGGTGGTTTTGATTCCATTTATTTCCATAGGGCAAAAAATTAATCCTGTCCTTTTGCCAGATTGGAACAAAGATGTCCTAAGCACTTATTCAGAATTTAAAAATAAAGGAATAAGAAAGGTAGAAGGGTATGCCTATCAAATAAAGAGAAACGGGAAAATCAAAAAGAGAGACAGCACCAATCTAGTGAGAAACCAGATTGACTTAGATAGCAGTAAGGTATATGGAGTTAATCATCTTTTAATGATGGTTATTCACGGCCCTTCTTCTTTAAGTCAATATGATTTTGCTGATTACTACAATACCCAAGGACAGCTGGTTAAAAGAACAATGTCTTCAAATGGTAAATGGGTTAAAGAGCAAGGCTCATCTACTTATGGTATAGGTATAAACACCACAATTTTTGAATACAATGATAAAGGCAGCCTAAAAAGGGAAGTAAATTCAGGCATTGAACATCATTATTCAGTTTCAAAGTACACAAAAGACACTACCCATTTAAAGGACAGTGATAGCCCAAAAATTTATGAATACATCTACAATGCAGACAATCAAAGAATAAAAAGGTATTATAGAGTAGATTATAATGGAAGTTTAAAATTAGACGATAATACTGTAGAAAATAAATCTGGTGCTGAGAATTGCTTGATTTGTCATCCTAGATTTCTGTTTCAAGAGTGGTTTTATGATGAACATAAGAACTTGAAAGAGGAGATTTCCTATTCAGACGAAAACCTCAAACATACTAAGAGAAACTATTATTATGATGGAAAGAATAGGCTAGTAAAGCAAATAGATTCAACAGGTTGGTATCTTACAACTATTGGCCCTTATTGGGAATCGACCAAAACTTTTGAATACACAGATTCCACTATTTTTGAAACACAAGTCAATAATACAGACAGCTCACAGTTTGGTAGTTCTGTCTCTAAAACTATTACCACATATGATTTAGAAAAGCGTGTACTGAGTAGTTGTGACTATTTTGATTCGGTAGAAAGGTGTACTAATTATTCCTACAAGTTTGAGAGAGACAATTTAATTGAATTTTCCATTAAGTATTCAGATGGAAGACAGTATGTTGAGACATACATTTTCAATAGAGATGACTTAAAAACAGAAGCCCGGAGCTTTGTTGATGGGAAGTTGAAAGGTTTAATTAAATACTATTACCATAAGTAAGAATATGGCTTGCCTGTTGACATATTGTTCCCAATACTTTGATTGCTATGTGCGCCGTTGCTTAAATGCACCCTATAAAATCACTAACTCAGCATGAATTTTAAAACCACGTTTCTCCTTCTTTCCCTCTGCCTCTTCTCCCTCACCATCTTCGCGCAGACTAACAGTAACATTGGCGTGGCAGAAGAGCCGAAAGTGTCAGTGGTAGGCTATGGGGCCATTGCGGTGTTTCCCAATGCGGCGCAGATTACCATTTCGCTCAAGTTCTTGAAACCAGCCCTGCGCGAGGCCATGAACGAAAACCAGAAAGTAAGCCAGGAAGTGGTGGACATTCTCAAAAAATACGTGGCAGACCCCAATGACATCAAGGTTAGCCTTATCTCCACAGACAAAGTCATGAAGTATGAAAACTCCCTGAAAAAGGAGGTGCTGGCGGGCTATGAAGCCAACCAGAAAATCATCTTCACCTTAAAAGACCTGGCGCAGATGCAGAACTTCACGGAGGAGATTCTCAAAACAAGAATTTACGCGCTGGACCGGGTCTCTTATTTTCACACAGATGCCGCCCTCTACACCAAGCAAGCCCAGGAAACCGCCGTGATAGATGCCCGCGAAACCACTGAGCGCCTGGCCAAGGCCGGTAACCTCAAGCTGGGCAAAGTGCTTTACCTGGAAATCAATTCCAGCGCGGCGGAGTCCATTAACCAAACCGTAGACTCGTTTCAAATGCGCACCTGGGGCAAAGGCATGGGCGGCCAAGGCGTGAGTTCCACCGGGCAGCTCATCACCTACTCCGCGCAAGTCACCATGTACACCAAGATTGAGTAGGTAGAAAGCTCATTCTTTGGTAGTTTCGTTTCTGCAAGACCAATCGGCTGTTTTCAATCTGAAGGTATATGAAAAAGAAACTGCTCTTTTTGCTGTCAATGTTGGGCGGCGGCATTATAGGTGGCGCGGGCGCGGCCTTTTTCCTGAAGAACAACCCCGGCGCCTGGACCAAAACCGAAGTATTGGGTGCAGCGGCGGCTTTTCTGCTGGCATTTGTGGGGCAGGTGGTGGTGCACGAGTTCGGGCATTTCCTGTTCGGGAAGCTGGCGGGCATGCGGTTCTACTCGTTCAGGGTGGGGTTTCTGGCCCTGGAGATTGAAAACGGACGGCTTCGGTTCAGGCTGTACAAGAACCTGGGCTACCTGGGGCTCTGCGTCATGCTCCCCACGCAGGAAGGCCATAACCGAAAAACGCTCATGCTCTACATGGTGGGCGGCTTGGTGCTCAACCTGGTATCTTTGGCGCTGTGCCTGTATTTGATTCTGGACCGGCAGGTGACCAGCGGGTTCGGGTTGTGGTTTGCGTGTTCCACCGTCTTTCTGGCCTTCGTGCTGTTCCTTGCCAACGCCATGCCCATCAAGAACAGCAGCAACATTGCCACCGACGGCAAATACCTTTTAGACGGCTTTAAACAATCACCGGACTATTATTCTCTGGCCGATATTCTGTCTCTGAACGCGCTGTCACTGAGCGGCGAAGACCCGGCTGTATTCATGCCCCGTTTCCTGCAGCGCCACCAACAAACCGAAGACCCAACTTTCAAGGTGAACTTCCTGGCGTACAATTACCTGTATTACCTCAGCACCGGGCAACCGGAGGCGGCGTTCCAGACCATGCAGGAGATGGAGCCATTCCTGGAGCAGTACCCGCCTACCCAGCGCAAGGAAATCCAGAAAGAGCAGCTGTTTGCCTACAGTTTTTTGCAGCCAGCCCCCGCCAAGGCCAAAGAAATTTACCAGCAGATTGAAACCCGGCTGGCCTTGGGCAAAAGCGCCGACGACTACCGCGTGCAAGCCGCCTATGCCCTCTACATCATCCAAGAACCGGAGAAAGCGCGCCACTTCATCTCTGAAGGAAAAAAAGTAGCCGACTTGAGCATGATGAAAAGCTTTGTACCGTTAGAGAAAGACTTACTCCACACTCTGGAAAAAGCCGCGCAGGAACAACACTTAGAAACGGTATAATGGAAAAGCCGTTTTGGGGCTCATTTCCAGGAACGAGCCCCAAAACGCAGGTCATAATCCACGGTAAATACTTTATATTACAATGAACATATTTAGTATAGAATAAGTAGCAGCCATCAGCCTGCCTTTGTTGGTGTTCTCACCAACAAAACCAAGGACAGGGACTATCCTGCTTGTTGGTGAGAACACCAACAAAGGCAATGAAACAGGAGTTTAGTTCGAAGTAGATTTTTGATCTTTAATCTTTCCCATATCTATTCAATTTTCACCTTTACTAATTTATCATGTTTAGAAAGCTATTGTATCCCCTGGTATTGTCACTTGCGCTGGTGAGCTGTTTTGAGAAAGACGGTGAGGAAGAGGAAGACCCGCAGCCTTTGGCGGATTGTCTGGTGAAATCGTCCATCATTGAGAATACTAATGGCACCATTGCCGGCCAATATGAATACAATGGCCAGAATCAATTGGTCAAAATCCGTTACACTAGCGGTGATTCCTCCATGAACTATGCCCAATTCTCCTATTCAGGTGGAAGAATCACGGGTAAAAACGATGGTTACGCCACTGTTAATGAATACAATGCCCAAGGGCAGATCATAAAACAGACTGTTACCAGAGCCTTTGGCTCGGGCTTGACTGAAACAGACGTCTACACCCACACCTATAACACAGCCGGCCAGTTGGCTCAAACAGGGCTGCGCGTACAGGGAGGCCTTAACAACATCTATCATTACCGCTATACTTATAATTACGCTAACGGCGTAAACAACCACATCAAGAAAGAGGCATTTGAATC
Source organism: Rufibacter sp. LB8 (assembly GCF_014876185.1). Classification (NCBI taxonomy): domain Bacteria; kingdom Pseudomonadati; phylum Bacteroidota; class Cytophagia; order Cytophagales; family Hymenobacteraceae; genus Rufibacter; species Rufibacter sp. LB8. The sequence goes on from NZ_JADALJ010000001.1 coordinate 3,654,261, forward strand.
AACCACGCAAGATCCTACCACGGCTCAACCTATTCCCTTGGAGGACATCTACCTCACCTATGACGGCAAAAAGAACGTTCTCCCAGAATCGCCCTTAAATCAATACGGTGTGAACATGCGGTATTTTCCGTTTATAGATTGGGCGGCTGGCAACATTACAAGTTATAGGGTAGTGGGCCCAAAAAACCAGGAACGGTACACGACAACAATGACGTACATCTACAATGCCCAAGGGTACCCCGTAGAAGTACTGACCAATGAGGCCGGCCAAATCAGGAAGACTAAATACTCGTATTCCTGCGATTAATCTGCCTTAGTTTTTAGGCTTAACTCAAATTCCCGTTTTAGGGCTCATTTCCAGAAATGAAGCCGAAAACGGGAATTTTAGTTTAAAACAATCAGCAAGTAACAATCAAACAACTAGACTGATGGGCTGCTGCACTTGGGCTTGCACGCGTTGGGCCTGCGCCAAGTGGCGGTTTTGGTGCGTTACCACAAACTCAAACGCCTCGGCGGTGCGCATTTTTAGCAATTTGAAGAATTCCACCGGAATGGTTTTCTGGTTTACATCGGCGGTAGCCGCTTTCCCTAACAATGGCAAGAGCGTGTTCTGGTGCTGCAGGAATTCTGTGATGACCGCGCGGTTCAAGAGGCTGTTGTGCGGGTTCATGTGTTTGAGCGTCTTGTGCTTCTTGCCGTTAGCAGGATTCACCAAATCCAGTGATTTCTTGCCCAGCCAGGAATAACGCACCGGCGCTGGGTTTGCCAACGTGGGCGCAGCGGCCACGGCTTTCTCCAAATACGGTAGGTAAAAACGGCTGTAGCGGTTGAGGTGTTCCAGGCATTCCAAAATGCTCCAGCTAGTGGCGTGCGGTTTGAAGTTGAGGGCGGCACTGTCCAGCGGAAGGAATTCTGTGGTGACGGTAGCAATACCCTGTTGTACCTGCGCGGTTAGTTGGGTGAGTAAGGTGTTAGTGTTCATGTCTTTGCTTTTTTTGACAAAGGTAGACGCGCGCCAAACGCCAGACCTTGACCAGAATCAAGATTTACAGAATGCGGCTCAGCGTCTCGGGGGTCATGCGCAGGTAAGAGGCGATGTACTTGCGGGGCACCAGCTGAAAAATATGCGGGCTGCGTTGCAACAACCGCTGCAACCGCTGTTCGGGGCTCAGCAACTGCAAATCAATCTCGCGCTCCATCTTGCCCATCAAAGCCTTCTCCAGTTCCTGCCGCCAGAACCGCCCAAAGACCGGACGTTGTTCCTGAATCATCTCGAAATCTGCCTTAGAAATGGCCAGCAACTCCGCCTTGCGCAGCGCCTGAATGCAGTACGTAGACGGCGTCTGGGTCACCAATGACGGGAAGGCCGTAACCAAGGTGTTTGGGTACGAAAAGCCCACGCAAATGTCTTCCTGCTCAGTGGGGTAATACAGCCACAGCGCGCCGCTCAGCACAAAATAGAGATGCTGCTCCACCTGCCCCTGCTGCACCAGAAAATCGCCGCGGTTCAGAGAAATCTGCTTATGCCAGAGCGGCACAAACGCAGCAATGTCGTCTGGGGAGAAATACGGGACTTTTTGCAGGAGTTCGGCCAGCATGGCGCGCGTGGTTTAGGGCTTGTTTGGGAAATAGAGGCCAAAAACGGACAGCTAACTAATAGCCGTTCGTTTTGCGGCAGATTCGGTTTTCTTTCTGTAAATTTAAAGGCTAAACGCACTTCTGCAAGCAGTTGCACGTATAGTAAACAGGGTTTTTTGAAAGACTCCCGCTTATTTTCAACGATTTATCTTTCCGCTATACATGGCCTTACTTTTCAATGATTTCTTGAGTTGGAGCCAACACTGCCAGGAAACCGGCAAGCTGCTTTACCAACCTGTGCTGGACTATGAAGTAGAACAGAAAGGCCGTACCGAAGAGCAGATCTGGGACGGCCTGGCCCGCGCCTATGACGTCATGCGCGACGCCGTTAAAACCGGCCTGACTGAGGACATGACCTCGCGTTCCGGCATGGTGAACAACGGCGCCAAAAAAGTAGCCGCCGCACCGGTCACCGTTCTGTCCCCAGATTTCCAGATGTTAATCAGCCGCGCGCTGGGCGCGAAGGAGGTGAATTCCTGCATGGGCCGCGTGGTGGCCGCGCCCACCGCCGGGGCCTCGGGTATTCTGCCCGGCATTCTCACCACCATCCAAGATTTGCACAAACTAGACGACCGTAAAATTCACGAAGGCCTGCTGGTAGCCGCCGGTATTGCCTTGATTATTGAGCAGAACGCATCATTGGCTGGTGCCGTAGGCGGTTGTCAGGCCGAAACCGGCAGCGCCGCCGCCATGGGCGCCGGGGCCATCGTCTACTGCCTGGGCGGACCTGTGGACCAGGTGTTTTCGGCGGTAGCCATTACCATTCAATGCATGTTGGGCTTGATTTGTGACCCCGTAGCCGGTCTGGTGGAAGTGCCCTGCATTGTGCGCAACGCCAGCGCCGCCGCCATTGCCTTTTCCAGCGCGCAGATTGCCATTGCCGGCGTGAACCCCGTAATCCCCGTGGACCAATGCGTGATGGCTCTGGGCGAAGTTGGCCAGAGCATGGAAACTAGGTACAAAGAAACCGCCCTTGGTGGCCTGGCCAACACCCCCAGAGGCCGCGAGATAGAGAACCTGGTGCTGGTGCAAGACGTGGAGATTCTCCCGGATGAAGATGCCGTGTAAGTGCTTGTAGAGACTATTATAAGGAACTCCCGTTTTCGGGCTCATTTTCAAAAATGAGCCCGAAAACGGGAGTTGGCATAGACACTCGTAGGAACTGCGCACGCTACGAGGTCATTTGAGCAGCAGCAGTAGGAACTTCCACCAGAAACAAGGCACTACCTTGTCTCTACATTTGCAAAGGTAATCCCAGTTTTCCTTCCATTTCCAGAATAGAGCCCGAAAACAGAAACCTTGTAAATGCCTTTTAGTCTTTGGTGACAATGTTGAGGTACTCAGCGTTGGCGTCCCAATTGGAGCGAACCGGGCTGGTGGCATCCAGTTTGATTACTTCTACTTTTTTGATTTGCGTGATATCTGCCAAGACCAGGTGAGCGGTGACGGGCTGCTTGTTCACTAACACATTCAGGGAACGCTTCTCGGTGGGCACGTTGAAGTAGTCCAGTACGTGCTCCAGCCGGAAGAGCGGGCGCTTGCTCTTGAGTTCGGCGGTGACAATACCGCCCCTGGCGCGTTGGCCCAGCGGCGCGAGAATGGTGGAGTCGGTGTACATTTTGAGAATGACCATGTCTTTCTGGTGCGCAATGAACGCCTTGAAAGAGGTTTCCTGGTCGCCCACAAACAGCAGCGGTTCTTGTTTAGAAAAGCTGCTACCCACTTGGGTAATGCCTGCCATGGCCGGTTGCCGCGGAAAACTCATCTGCGCCGAACACGTGAAACTGCCCCACACCAGCAAGAACAGAAAAGACAAAACAGTTTTCATAGATTCTAAGGTAGAAGAACAGGCCCAGGAAAACTAGTAGTTGGGAATGGTTTCCACATCGTTTTTAGTGAGCAGCAGGCCAATCATCATGAGCAGCGCAGAGAGCAGTACCACAAAAAAGAGCACACTTTCATTCATGGCCACAATCTGGTACTGGGCCGGAATGCTGTAGAAAAGCAGAATGGTAATAAGGCCGCGTGGCGCAATGAACAGCTCCGGAATAAGCGGTACCCGGGCCACGTGCTGCAGATACACGTAGCGCACCACCAGAATAATGCTGAAAATGGTAAAGCCCAAGACCCAGACATCCAGCACCAGCAGATCCTGCAGGTTAATGGAAAACCCGAACAGCAGAAAGAAAAAGGTCCTGATCACAAACGCGCTTTCGCCGTTGATTTGCTTGAGCTGCACAATTTCGGCCTTTAAAGAGTGCAGACTGATGTATTTGCCCAACCGGTCTTTGATGAACAGCGCCGCGTTGTTGAGCATGAGCCCAAAGCAAAGCACCATGAGCAGGGAAGACAAATGCAGTTTCTTGCCGATGGCGTAAAGCAAAATGAGCAGCGCAATAATGAGAAAGAACTTGATGTGGCTCTTGATCTTGTCCACAAAGAAAAGCAGCAGCAGGCAACACACCACTGAAATGGCAAAAATGCTCACCAGATCCACGGCCAGCGTCACAAAAGAACCCACGCCCACAGACTCATTCTGCACCGCGAAGTTGAACGCCACAATGCCAATAATGTCTGAAAACGTAGCTTCGTAGACAATGAACTCCCGTTTCTCAGGGCTCAGGTTAGTCACACTGGGGATGGCAATGGCGCTGCTGATCACAGCCAACGGAATGGCGTTGATAATAGCCATCTGGAACGGCACCTCCAGCCAGAAATAAATAAACCAGGCAATGAGCGCCGCCGTGATGAGCAGCGTAGCCGTGGCCGTGAGCAAGGTTTTTCTAATGAGGGGTAATTTCTCGCGTTTCAGCTCAAGGTCCAGGGAGCCTTCCAGTACAATGAGGATCAGGCCAATGATACCGAACAGCTCCAGCAGGTTGCGCAGCGGCGGCAGCGTGACATTGAACGCGGTGGCCGTGACCTGCAGCAGAATACCCGTGGTCAACAGCAGAATCACAGACGGAATCTTTGATTTCTTGGCCACCAGGTCAAACAGATAAGAAAGAACAATCAGGCTACTCAGGATAATCAGGAAACTGTATGCGTCTAGCGTCATGGGTAACGGTTAAGGTGATAACTACCGCTAAGTGCCTGGGTTAAAGGCCAGCGGGGCAGGTGCCAGGAAAGAAAAATGCCCGGTGCCATAGGGGTGTACGAAGAAAAGTTGGTCTTTCTCCAATACTAAGGTACAAAACCTGCATTTATCACACCTTATTTTAAGTTGAAGACCTGTTTCCCTGGGCGGACTTGGTGCCACCGCTGTCTTTCCTGAAGGAACCAGAACCTAGCTATACCCATTCTATGAAACGCTTTTCAGTTCAAGTATTCTTTGCCGCGGCCTTGCTTTTAGGCGTTGGGTGCTCAGTGCCAGACATGCAGGTGAGCCAGTCCATGACCAGCGGGGGCGAGGCCTTGCCAGTGGTGGGGCGCTCCGCGTTCCGGTTGTCATTGGGAGCAGAAAAAGGCTTCGGGTTTGGCCAGTACCAGCTGCAGGAAATTCACCGGGGCTGGACCAGCCGGGCAGATTCTCCCCCTGACCAGATCATTCAGGTAAATGAGGCCTACCAGAAATACCGGTTCTCTTTGCTAGACACCGCCAGCCAGAAAACCTGGTTGGTGCAGGCCGCTGCCATACAAGACGCCACCAAAGCCCAGGCGGCTGGCTGGTCGGTAGAATTAAGCAAGCAGCAGGAATTCCTGAAAGTGGCGTTCACCTCCCCGGAGAGCGGAACCTGGACCTTGGCCCTGGCAGATCCCGGGCATTACCTGCAGCGCAAAGACTTTGTGGGCAAGTTCAGCAACGGTAAGCAGGAAATTGATGTGGCGCCTGTGTATAAATTCGATGGAAAATCCATCCCGTCCAGTGAGCCGCTGGGCTATGAATTCTCCAAAGAAGGTGCCGTGCTGGCCAGCGTACAAACGGTGAACAACGGCAAAGTCTGGCTAAACAAAGCCCTGGCCCCAGACCTGCAGATGGCGCTGGCCAGCAGCTGCGCCGCCCTGCTTTTGTACCAGAAACTGGGCGAAACTCAGTAGCCTCCCGCGCCGGAACCAATCTCATTTTGTGGTAGTTATGGCCACAGCGTCTGCTTTGCGTAGGGGCTGTGGTTTTTTTGTAAATTCTGGATTCATTTTTGTTCTCTTTATAGCAGAATTCCCACCTTTGTCGTTAGGGGATAAGAAAAGGAAGTTGCTTGTTTACTGCCTGCTCCGCGCCCTTGCCCAAAAGTTGACCACAGACTGTTTTTGAAGTGTTTTTTAGCGGGTTTCCATTAGCCCACCCTTGTTATATGAAGAATTTCTTTTGGTGGTGCGCCGGCGCCGATGACCATATTCTGGCCCAATGCCCCAAGTCTGAGCACGTCAAGTTCGGCGGCATTGGGGCAACCGTGCTGTTCACCGGCGTGCTGGCCGCGCTTTCTGGTGGCTACGCGCTGTACACGGTGTTTGACTCCGTGGCGGCGGCCGTGGCCTTCGGGTTGCTGTGGGGCGCCGTGATTTTCAACCTGGACCGCTTCATTGTCTCCACCATCAGAAAAGAAGGCAAGTTCGGTCGTGAGTTCCTCCAGATTTTGCCGCGCCTGTTGCTGGCCTTGGTGCTGGCCATTGTGATCTCCAAACCGCTGGAGCTGCGTATTTTCCAGAAAGAGATTGACAGCGTCCTGGTGGAGAAAAAAGCCCAACTGGCCCTGGAGCACCAAAAATTGGTGAACAAACAATTCACAGAGTCAGACTCGGTGCGGAAAGACATTGACCGCATAAAAGCCGAGATTGCCTCCAAATCTGCCCAGCGTGACACCCTGTACGCCCAAATGAGCGCCGAATCTGATGGTACCGGCGGCACTAAGAAAATCGGACGCGGTCCCATTTTTGAGGAGAAAAAGAGGCAGTATGATAAAGTTGACGCCGAGCTGAAGACCTTGAACGAGCAGAACACGCTCTTGATAGCCGAACGCCAGAAACGCATTGACACCCTCACCACGCAGCGCGACAAAACCTTGGCCCAAGGCAAAGCCCGCTTTGATGACTACGGCGGACTCATGGCCCGCATGGAGGCCTTGGATAAACTGCCGTGGCTGCCCAGCTTCTTCATCATGCTTTTGTTCATCTGCTTAGAAACCGCACCCATCTTCACCAAACTTATTTCCAAGCGTGGGCCTTATGATGATTTGCTGCGCGATGTAGAAACCACCACTGAACTGGAGAGCCTGGAGAAACTGGAAGTCCGCCGCCGTGAATATGACACCCGCAAAGCCATTGACACCGCCGGCCAGGAAGCCCGCATTGAGCATTACAGCCAAAACCGCCGCGAAACCGTGAAAGCAGATGCTGACACTGACCTGGAACTGGCCCGCACCAATTCCTACGCCCGCCTCAAAACCGGCAAAGAGAAAATCCGCCGCGAGACAGAAAGCTATATGGATTCGTTTTAATCCTTCCTATTTGTCATCCTGAAAGGATCTTGTGGGTGAGCTGGAAAAGCTTGAGCTAAAAATGAAAAATCCCTGTTTTCGGCTTCATTTTCAGAAATGAGCCCGAAAACAGGGATTTTTTATGCAGTATTCCTGATTCGTAGGGACAGGTCAAGACTTGTCCCTACCGTAACTGCCGCAAGTTTAGCACAGCGTAACTTGTGGCGGCTCACGCAGCAAGTTTATCAACTTGCGTATTTGAAAATCAACTTTAGGAAAACTCTCAGTTTATAGCGCACCTAACTGCAAAAATGGTGTATGGAATGAATAACGTGTACGCAAGTTGATAAACTTGCTGCGTGCAAAACCACAAGTTACGCTGCGCTAAACTTGCGGTAGATAGAAGTTGAAAGGTGTAGAGAGAATCCATTCCGTTTTTGGGCTCATTTCCAGAAATGAGCCCGAAAACGGGATTACTGGCGGGTGATGCGTTCTGGGTGGTTGGTGATGACGCCGTCGGCGCCTAGTTCAAAGAGGCGTTTGATGTTGGCGGGTTTGTCTTCGGTCCAGATAAAAGTTTTGAAGCCTTGACTGTGCAGCGCTTTGATGAATGCCTTAGACGCGAAGGACCTGTGCACGTTGATGGCGGCTGCCTTGGAGTAGCGGTCAAAGCCTCCAAATTTGAGTTCGTGGTCAATGAAGATGGGCAGGAACGGAATTTTACCTACAATCAGTTTGTGCGTGGGAATGACAAAATCTGCCGCCCAAATGCGCTCCAGAATGGGATCATGGAACGACTGCAGCACGCACCAGTCGTTGGCCTTGTACTGGCTTATAAGTTGCAGCGTGCTGGCTTCCAGGCCCAGGTAGTAATCGTCTTTGCCTTTTTTGAGCTCAATGAGGAGTTTTTTCTTGCCCTTGACCAGGTTAAGAACCTGCGCCAGGGTAGGAATGCGCTCGCCCGCAAAGGAAGAGTCAAAGGAAATGCCCGCGTCCAGTTTCTTGATTTCAGCTAAGGTGAGGTCTGCAATGGCACCGGTGCCGTTGGTGGTGCGGTCTACGGTGGCGTCATGAATGACCACCACTTCGCCGTCTTTGGTCTGGTGCAGGTCAATCTCAATAAAATCTGCCGAGGTTTCCAGGGCTTTGCGCACGGCGGCCAACGTGTTCTCCGGCGCCAGGCCAGAGGCCCCGCGATGGGCCACCACGGCTACCTTGCGCTTCTGGTTTTTGAGTACCAGTCCTTTCTCCATACCATCAGATCCGTCGCAGGCCACCAGCCAGAAGGCAAAAAAAGGCAGAAAAGCCCACCAAAGCGTTTTTTTCACCAAAAAAGAATTGTCTGTCATAGTCCTGCCGACCCGTTGTGGGCTACAGCCATGAAAGATACCATAGTTTTCACAGTGCCCAAGCGCGAACCAAGGTAAAAATAGGGATTACAGAATATTTACCTGGCGGGTAATGCTTTCTTCCAAAGAGATAAACGTCTCTGTGCGCTCCACGCCTTCAATGATCTGTATTTTCTCGTTCAAGACCTCGCGCAGGTGCAGAGTGTCACGGCAGATAATCTTGGCGAACATGCTGTATTGGCCGGTGGTGTAGTGCATTTCCACAATTTCGGCCACCTGGCGCATCTGGGCCACCGCCTGTTGGTACACAGAGCCTTTCTCCAGGTAAATGCCAATGAAGGCGCAAATGTCATAGCCTACCGCGTTGGGGTTGATAAACAGGTGCGAGCCTTTGATAACGCCCAGGTCTTCCAGCTTCTTCATGCGTACGTGTACCGTTCCCCCAGACACCTGCAATTCTTTGGCAATGTCTGTGTACGCCCGGGTGGCGTCTTGCATGAGCATGGAGAGGATTCGTCTGTCTAAATTATCAATTTCTGAAACTTGCGGCATTTTTAGCGTGGTTTTTTGTCAATTCAACAACAAAAATAAGAACTTATTATGTAACTGCTAAGGTACAAAAAAATACTTTATGAAAATTACAAGTAAATAAATAATATTTTATGGTTGTTGTAAGTAAAAACGTTAATTATTGACATATTTGTAAAAAAAATTGCTAACCTCACTAATTTTCTGTTCTGTGTTGAGAAATTTGCATCAGTTTCAGGTAAAAAGTCCCACAATTTCAGTGGAAACTTGAGGAAACAGATATTTTTGGGAAAGCCCATTTTTTTTGGAAGCAGTAAACCCAAGGCAGCAGTCAGTAGCAGTGGCAAGACCAGTTCCGGAAGTTGCCTTCAAAGGGATTGCTGCAAGTACTTGTCCGCTTTTCAGAATTAATAACCGTTTTCGGCTCCATTTACAGAATTGAGGTCAAAAACGCTTTTTATTTAACAAGATACCGCCCGATATTGGGGCCTTCATTGGTAGTTCCTCGTTTTTGGGTGGTCTGCCAGTTTCACGCCATTTTTATGAATACGCCAAAAAAGCATTTCATCATTGATTTTGACAGCACCTTCACCAAGGTAGAAGCCCTGGACGCCCTCTGCGAAATCTGCGTTCCGGACCCAGAGCAGCGGCAGAAAGTGCTTCTGGAGATTCAGCGCCTCACAGACCTGGGCATGGAAGGCGAAATTCCGCTCACCGAGTCGCTGGAGAAACGTCTGGCCCTGCTCAACGCCAACCAACGCCACATTGGTACGCTCATTGATCACCTTAAAGGGCAGATTTCTGAGTCGTTCAAGCACAATCGGGCCTTTTTTGAAGCCTTCAAAGACGATATCTACATCATTTCCAACGGGTTCAAAGAATTTATTGTGCCCATAGTGCAGGAGCTGGGCGTGAAACCAGAGAATGTCTTCGCCAACAGTTTTGTGATGGACCAAGATGGCAACATTACCGGGTTTGACCGCGACAACGTGCTCACCCAGAACCAGGGCAAGGCCAAGCAGATTCAGTCTCTGGGCCTGGAAGGCGAAATCTACGTGATTGGCGACGGCTACACCGACTGGGAAATAAAAGAGGCTGGCATAGCTGATAAATTCTACGCCTTCACCGAGAACGTGAGCCGCGACAGCGTGGTCAAAAATGCAGACCACGTAACTCCAACTTTAGACGAATTCCTGTACCTGAACAAACTGCCCAGCTCGCTTTCTTACCCCAAAAACCGCATTAAGGTTCTGGTGCTGGAAGGCATTCATGAACAGGCCATCAAAATGTTCCGGCAGGAAGGTTACCAGGTGGAGATTATTCCGGGTGCCCTGGAAGAAGACGAACTCTGCGCCCAACTGCATGACGTGTCCATCCTTTGTATCAGGTCTAAAACCCAACTGACCGCCAAAGCTATTGCCGCCGCACCCAGGTTAATGGCCGTGGGCGCGTTCTGCATTGGTACTAACCAGATTGACCTGCAGGCCTGCACGGAGCGCGGCATTATTGTGTTCAATGCGCCTTACAGCAACACCCGCAGCGTGGTAGAGATGGCCATTGGCGAAATAATCATGCTCAGCCGCGGCATTGTAGAGAAAAGCAACCGCCTGCACCACGGCGAGTGGGACAAATCTGCCAAAGGCTCCAACGAGATACGCGGCAAGAAACTGGGCATTGTAGGCTACGGCAATATCGGGTCGCAACTGTCTGTCTTGGCTGAGGGCCTGGGCATGGATGTCTATTTCTATGACGTGGTAGACAAACTGGCGCTGGGCAATGCCACTGTCTGCAACACTTTAGAAGAACTTCTGGCCTTGGCAGATATTGTCACGCTGCACGTAGATGGCAGGGCGTCAAACAAAGATATCATCGGCGCCGCCGAATTTGAACTGATGAAAGAAGGCGTGATTTTCCTGAACCTGGCCCGCGGCCACGTGGTGGACATTGAAGCGCTGGCCGCCAACATCAAAAGCGGCAAGATACGCGGCTGCGCGGTAGATGTGTTCCCGTATGAACCCAAGAACAACCAGGAGCAATTTGAGTCTTTGTTGCGCGGTTTGCCCAACACGTTGCTCAGCCCGCACATAGGCGGCAGCACCGAGGAAGCCCAGGAAAACATTGCCCAATACGTGCCGTCTAAAATGATTGACTACATCAATTCCGGTGGCTCTTACAACAGCGTGAACTTCCCGAACCTGCAGTTGCCGGCCCTGCGCAACGCGCACCGCCTGATTCACATTCACCGCAACGTGCCGGGTATTCTGGCCAAGATCAACAATGCGCTGGCAGACAACAACATCAACATCCTGGGCCAGTACCTGAAAACCAACGAAACCATCGGCTACGTGATCACCGACGTGGACACGCAATACAACCGGTCTGTTATCAAGGAACTCAAGCACATTCCAGACACTATTAAGTCACGCACACTATATTAGTATCACGTAGCAGGTAGCAAGTAACGAGTGCCAAGAATCTTGTTGCAAGTAATAAGCCTCAAGATTTTTACTCCTTTTTGTCATCCTGGAAGGATCTTGTGGGCGAACTAGACAGGCATTATAAAAAATGCCATTTCAGCTTGCCACCGAGATCCTTTCAGGATGACAAAGAAAGCAAATGCAAATTCCTGTTTTGGGGCTCATTTCCAGAAACGAGCCCCAAAACAGGAATCCATTTCCAAATTCTTTCATCAGCACATTAACACATCAGCACATTAAAAAATGATTTACTTCACGCCCGGCCCGGCCCAATTGTACCCCACCGTAGAAAAGCATTTGCAGACCGCGTTAACCCAGCAGGTGTTCTCTCAGAGCCACCGGAGCCAGGCGTTCAAGGATCTGTACAAGGAAGCAGATACAGGCTTGCGCGAGCTGTTTCAGTTGCCCCAGGATTTTGCCATTTACTTCACCGGCTCGGCCACTGAGATTTGGGAACGAAGCCTGCAGAACCTCACCGCCACGCATTCTTACCATCTGGTGAACGGCTCCTTCTCCCAGAAATACCTAGACCACGCCAACTGGCTGGGAAGAAACGCGCAGCAACTGAAAGTACCGTTTGGGCAGGGGTTTGATGTAAACGCTATTGATATTCCCCAGGAAACGGAGTTGCTGGCCCTTACGCAGAACGAGACCAGTTCTGGCGTGTGCATGCCGGTGCAAGATATTCATGCCCTGCGGGCGAAGTACCCAGAGCCGCTGCTGTCCGTGGATATGGTTTCGGGCGCGCCGTTTGCGGCCCTAGATTTCAATCAGGTGGACATGGCGTTCTTCTCCGTGCAGAAAGGTTTTGGGTTACCGGCGGGGCTAGGCGTGTGGCTGGTCAACGAGCGTTGCCGGAACAAAGCGGCCGCGCTGGAGGGAACGCAATACACCGGTGGCCATTACAGCATCAAGTCTTTGCATGAGCAATACCAGCAGTTTCAGACACCGTGCACACCTAATGTGCTGGGCATTTACCTGCTGGCGCAAGTGGTGGAAGACATGCTAGCCAAGGGCATAGACACCATCAGGCAAGAAACGCAGGAGAAAGCGCAGGCGCTGTATGGTTTTCTGGAGGAGAGCAGTCTGTTTGCTCCCTTTGTGCAGCACGCGGCGCACCGCTCGCCCACGGTCATTGTGGCCGATGTTCTGGAGAAACCTGCCGCTGAGGTGATTTCGGCGTTAAAAAAACAGGGTCTGGTGGTGGGCTCTGGCTACGGGGCGTTCAAAGACAAGCAGATCAGGATCGCGAATTTCCCGGCGGTGTCTCCGGCCGAGGTAGCCCAACTGATTGCCGCGTTAAAGCAGTTGTAGGCGCTAGTGAAGCGGTAGATAGAAATATCTATATATGTAGAAGGTATAGCAAGCCTCTGGAAATTAATAAATTATTGAGCCGATTGGCTATCTAGTTGAAATCAGGGCCGTATAAGGAGAGAAGTTCACCAAGGCTTTTACGCTTATACCACTATGAAGAAATTAGTACTTAGCTTGTTACTGTCGGGGTTTGTACTGGCAGGCGGGCCAGCGGCTATGGCCATGGAAAGCACCGCTGCGGCGGCCGAGAAAGAGTTTCCGCTCTTCGGGAAAAAGAAAAAAGGCAAGAAGGCCAAGGCGTCCAAGTCTAAATCGCATAAGAAGCAATACCTGAACCGCGGAAAGCGCGTACGCTAGTTTTGCCCCCATTTACAAAATAGAGCCCGAAAACGGCTTATCCTATCTCAAGGCTACCTATTGTAATAGAGATGCCCACTTGCAAAAGTGGGCGTCTTGTTTTTACGGCCTTTGCAGCTTGATTATATCTATCTCTTGTGCCGCAACCAGGGTTCGCAAAAATCTGACTTCACCGTATTCTCCCGGTTTTCACCTCCGTGGTCAGCCTCTACCTGCGCTCAAACCTACCTAGGCGGCATTTATTGATGATTATGCCAACTTCTGACAGTATTACAATTCAGTCAGAGATTAATACACTTGATAAATATTTTAGAAATTTTTAAGAAAAAATATCCATAATTAGAGTTGGCCCGTATAATTGTAGTATGATTTCCATATGTTTTATAAGTCTTATGACGGACATATGAAATTTATTAAAAAAATCGTTTAATTTTAGGGGTAGAAAGAAAGCAGAAGGAGATGGAGTTTAGTAGTGAAGTTGAACCACATTTGGGAGATTTGCGAAACTTGCTATAATTCCAAGAAAAAATATTGCCTGTAAAAGAGAATGAAAACGCCATTTAAACGAAACTGAGCCACTTTTTAGTTATTAAAAATATTTATTATATTTTTTATTTGAATTGTTAAAAGATAACTACTAAGTTTAGGTCAATAATCAGATTTACTATAACAAAATCCATAACAGCCATGAAAAAATATCTACTAGGAATTCTTGTTGCAGCATTTGTTGTTTCTTCCGCTCCCGTGGCTTCTGCTAACGAGGCATCTCCGTTCGAATTGAAGACTTCTTTGTTTGGTAAAGACAAGCTGAAAAAATCAAAGAACAAGAATGCTAAAAAGATGAAGGCTCTTAAGAAATACAAAAAAAGAACCAGCAAGAGATAGCCTTCTGTACAGGCCTTAAAGACAAACAACAACGTGTGTCTGTAACCAGCGTGCAGATACATCTATAGACTAAAAAGCAAAAAGCCCACTCTTATAGGTGGGCATTTTGCTTTTTAGGAGGTTCCGCGCTGCTTGCGCCATTGTTCATTGAAAGACTGCGCCGGTGCCGTGAGGGGTTCCCTTCTAATTGCCCAGGTGTCTTGCTGTAGTTTTCTAAGCACAAAGTTCTTGACCGCCGCCGGCGCGAAATTGATCAGCTTTCGGTTTTTCATGCCGTAGGCAAACGCCCTGAACGCCAGCTTCTCATTCTTATCCACCAAACCTTCTTCCACGCTTTGCTTGCGGTTTAACAAAAGCAGATTGTGCAACGGAATCTTGACCGGGCACACGCTGGTGCAGGCGCCGCACAATGAACTGGCGTAACTCAAGTGCTTGTTCTCCTCAAACCCGGCCAAGTGCGGCGTAATGACAGAGCCAATGGGGCCGCTGTAAGTGGTTTCATAGGTGTGGCCGCCTATGTTCTTGTACACCGGGCACACGTTCAGGCACGCGCCGCAGCGTATGCAGTTGAGCGCCTCGCGCTGCTCTGGCTTGGCCAAGAGGTTGGTGCGGCCGTTGTCCAGCAAGATCACGTACATTTCCTCCGGGCCATCTTTCTCGGTGGGCTGGCGCGGGCCGGTGAGCAACGTGTTGTAAATAGTGATGTTCTGCCCGGTGCCGCTGGTGCTGAGCAAAGGCCAGAACAGGTCCAGGTCCACCATGCTGGGAATCAGTTTCTCAATGCCCACTACGGCAATGTGCGTTTTTGGGAAGGTGGTGGAAAGCCGGGCGTTACCTTCATTCTCCGTGACCGCAATGGCGCCAATATCGGCAATCAGAAAATTAGCGCCGGTAATGCCCACTTCCGCGGACGTGTATTTGTCTCTGAGCAGGTTGCGGGCGGTAAGTACCAACTGCTGCGCGTCATCTGTCATGGGGATGCCCAGTTTCCTGTGGAAAAGCTCGGCGATGTCTTTCTTAGACATGTGCATGGCCGGCGTGACAATGTGGTAGGGACGCTGCTCATTCAGCTGCACAATGTATTCGCCCAGATCGGTCTCCACGGTTTCAATGCCGTTTTTCTCCAGGAAATCATTCAGATGAATCTCCTCGGTACTCATGGACTTGGACTTGACCACGCTCTTGGCACGCTTTCGTTTCATGATCAGGCCAATCTCCTTGAGCGCCTCGGCGGCGTTCTGCGCCCAGATTACCTTGCCGCCGCGCTTGGTAAAGTTGTTCTCAAATTCCACCAAATACTTGTCAAGGTTATTAATGGTCTGCGTCTTTAAAAACGAGGCCCGCTCACGCGCCAGCTCATGATGGTCATAGGCTGCCATGCCGTTCTGCACCGCCGCGTTGTACTTGCCTATGTTGAACCGTATTTTCTGCCGATGGTCCAGGTCAAATGCCTTGGTCTCTGAGTCCAGCAGAAATTGTTTTAGTTTAGTGCCCAAATTCTTCTCTTCTAGTCTTGCCCGTGCCGGGAAGTTTTTCTGTCTTTTATACGTTCTGTTTTCGGCCTCATTTCTGGAAATGGAGCCGAAAACGGGAGCCACGAAATTCCCTCTCCCTTTAGGAGAGGGTTAGGGTGAGGGAGTTTTTTTTAAGCATTGCACTTCAGAATAACACCCTCATCCTAACCTTCTCCCAAGGGGAGAAGGGACTTTTTGGTATTTCGTTTTGAAACCGTTTTTGGGCTCATTTCTGGAAATGAAGCCGAAAACAAGAAATTGTGATTGAGCCCCTGCCAGCCAAAATAGGGAATAATTGTTTGTAAATGTACTTGTGATTTATTTAAGTGAAAAAATTAATCAGAAGGTAAAAGCAACTATTTTATTGTAATTGGATGCTATATGTTGTCTTCTTTTTTATTTCAAGATCATCATTTCGAAGAATAAAGAAATACATGCCAGCTGTAGAAAAGAACCAAAGCAAATAACTTTCAAAGTCTGTGGATTGGCGAATGAATATTTGTCTAAAAATCCAAAACCATGTATAGAGGTTAAACGCGACCACGTAAGTTCTTTTTATCCAAAGAGTTGCTTTAGTTTTAACTGCGTTTTGTTGGTTTTGAAATTCACTTGTTTGATTTTCCATCTAGATACTCATTCAAGGTTTAGATTATAGATTTAAGATATAGTTTCAATAAAAAAGGAGAAGCCTTCGCCTCTCCTTTTTCTAAATCTTGTTATTTCTTGTTGCTGTCTACTTTGATACGCGCAGTGCGGTTAGCTAAATCCCAGGCGGTGTAGAACACCAGGCGGCTTACTTTCTCAGCAGACGGGAAGTTGATTTTCTCCACGTCATCGGTGGGCTGGTGGTAATCCTCATGCACGCCGTTGAAATAGAAGGCAATAGGAATACCGTTCTTCGCGAAGTTGTAGTGGTCTGACCGGTAATAGAAACGGTTAGGGTCATTGGGGTCATTGAAGGTGTAGTCCAGATCCAGGTTGCTGTAGGTCTTGTTGGCGTTCTCAGAGATGGCGTGCAACTCAGAAGAAAGCTTGTCAGAGCCAATCACGTAGATATAGTCTGGCTTGCCTTCATGCTGTTTGTCATTGCGGCCAATCATGTCAATGTTGAGGTTGGCCACGGTGTTGGCTAACGGGAACACTGGGTTCTCCACATAATATTCAGAGCCTAACAAACCTTTTTCTTCGGCGGTCACAGTCAGGAACAAGATGCTGCGGCGTGGGCCGTGTCCGGCTTTCTTGGCTTCAGCGAAGGCCTGGGCCAGTTCCATCACCGCCACGGTACCAGAACCGTCATCATTGGCGCCGTTGTACACTTTGCCGTCTTTTATGCCTTCATGGTCATAGTGCGAACTGATCACAATGAGTTCGTCTTTCAGATCTGAGCCTTCCAGGTAGCCCAGCACGTTTTCCGTAGGCAAAGGCACACGCTTGCGCTCCGTCTTGATTTTTACGTTGCTAGCAGCTTTGTACGGTGAAGCCACGGCTTTTCCGGCTTTGGCCACATTGGCATTGTAGGTAGCCAGGCTCTCAGATTTAGTGCCCAGCAGGCTGGCGGCCATAGTTGGCGAAATCAAGGCCAGGGCCGCTCTTGGCTGCGCCGCCGTGGTGCCGAACCCAATGGAGGTGCGGCCCAGGGCGTTGGCGTAGCGGCTGGTCAACTGCTGAAACTCAGCGGCTGTGGTGCCGGTCACAATCAAGACTGCTTTAGCGCCTTTTTTAGTGGCGGCGGTGGCTTTGGTACGAGGGTCCTGGGTCCAGGTGCCCATTTTTTCGGTGCCGCTGATCAGGTATTGCCCGGCCGCGTTTTTGGGTTCGCCAGACATCACCACCACTACTTTGTCTTTTACGTCAAGGTTGGTGTAGTCTGAATATTTAGGGTCATCAATGCCGTAACCGCCAAACACCACCTGCACAGCTTCCTCAGCCTGGAACGGCGATGCGCCCACCATAAAGAAATCCTTGCCCATGGCATAGCGCTGCGAACCCACCGTCATGTAGCCTTCGCCCCAGGAGCTTTCTTCCAGGTCAAACGTTTGGTAATACGGGTTGGCACCTGTTTTTACCGGGCCTGCTAAGCCATTGGCTCTAAAGTGCTTGGAGATGTAGTCAGCGGCCATTTTCTGACCGCGTCTGCCGGTTTCGCGGCCTTCCAGAGAATCTGAGGCCAGAATACGGAGGTGTTTCTCCAGGTCAGCGGCCGTGATGGTGTTGGCGTACGTGGTAGGATTGGCGGCAATGGTGCCCGCCGCGGTGGCCGCAGCGCTACCCGTGGACGCGGTTTGGGAACTGGAACAGCCGGCTGCCAAAAACGCGGCGGCCAGGCCCAGCGTGTAAATATGCTTTTTCATGAATACTTGTTTGTTGTTCAGTGTTTCAGACCTTAAGTCTACTAATTTTCAGGCGAACGAACAAGTGAAAGCGGTTTTTGGGCTCATTTCTGGAAACGAAGCCAAAAACGCCAATTGTTCTACGGTCTGTAAATGAGCACGGTGGCATACGCGGCCACGCCTTCTTTCTTGCCCACAAACCCCAGTTGCTCCGTGGTAGTCGCTTTGATGGAAATATCGTCTTCTGAAAGGCCCATCACCTTGGCCAGGCAGGTTTTCATGGCCGGAATATGCGGGTTCACCTTGGGTTCCTGCAAACAAACGGTGGAGTCAATGTTGCCCACTTCAAAGCCTTTTTCCTTGATCAGTTTCATGACTTCGCGGAGCAGGATTTTGCTGTCAATGCCTTTGTACTGGGGGTCTTTGTCTGAGAAATGAAACCCGATGTCGCGCAGGTTAGCCGCGCCCAGCAGCGCGTCACAAATCACGTGAATGAGTACGTCTGCGTCTGAGTGGCCCAGCGCGCCGTGCGTGTGCGGCACTTTAATACCGCCCAGCCAGAAATCTAGCCCAGGTTGCAATTGGTGCACATCATAGCCGAAGCCGGTTCTTATATGGAAGGACATGGTTGTTGGTTGTCAGTGTTTAGTTGTTGGTGATTAGACTTTCTGTTTTCGGCTTCGTTTCCAGAAATGAGCCCGAAAACGGAAATTCTATTCTGATAAAAGGTCTTCGGTGTGGAGCGCGTCTTCCTCAGATTTCTCGCCCTTGTTGGTGTTCTCAGCATCAAGCTTAGATTGGTTTAAGCTTGATGCTGCTTCCTTGGGTTTGTTGGTGAGAACACCAACAAAGGCGTTGATTTTATAAATTTAAAGCGATGCAAAATTTCCTGTTTTCGGGCTCGTTTTCAGAATTGAAGCCGAAAACAGGAAATCTTATTCCATCTCCATGGAAGGTTCTTCCTGATTTTCAGTTTCTGTTTCTTGGCCGGGGCGGGCCAGGTAGAATAGGGTGGAGCAGTTGTCAGGCCGCAGGATTTCCTGAGCCTGGCGGTAGATGTCTTCCACGGTGACGGCCTGCACTTTGGCGCCTTCCTCGTTCACGTGGTTGGGATTGCCCATCAGCTTTCCGAAGGCTAGGTTCATGGCGCGGTTCAGGAGCTCAATCTCAGAGAAAACAATGGAGGTCTCAGACTGATTCTTGAGTTTCTGCAGTTCCTGGTCAGAGATGTGCTCGGTTCTGACTTTCTCAATAATAGTCTCAATGGCGGTGTTGGCGTGCTGCGGGTCTACGCCTTTGTTCAGTTTGCCCTGAATGATGAGCAAGCCCGGTTCCATGGAGCCCGTCACAAACGCGCCAATATTGTTGAACAGCTGCTGCTCTTTCACCAGCTCATTGTACAACCTGGATGAGTTGCCGTTGCCCAGCACTTCGCTCAATAAATCAGCGGCGTGGTAGTCTGGGTGCATGCGGCCAGGCATGTGGTAGGTTTTGTAGAGGGCGGTGAGCGGCACATCGGCTTCTACCTGCAGAAAACGGGCTTCGGTCTGGCGCGGCTCCACGGGCAGGTTGCGTTCATATTTCTCACCCGCCGGTATCGGTCCGAACCATTTATCAGTCAGTTCTTTGGCCCGCTCAAACGTGATGTTGCCCGCTACCACCAGAATAGCGTTAGCCGGAGAATAATGTTTCTGGAAGAAGGCGCGCACGTCATCCATCACGGCGTTCTCAATATGACTGATTTCCTTGCCGATGGTCGCCCATTTGTACGGGTGCTGCTGGTAGGCGAGCGGCCGTAGTTTCAACCACACATCGCCGTATGGCTGGTTCAAGTAATTCTGTTTGAATTCCTCTACCACCACTTTGCGCTGCACTTCCAGGCCTTGCTCAGAGAAGGCCAGGCTCAGCATGCGGTCAGACTCCAGCCAGAATCCGGTCTCAATGTTGTCGGCGGGCACGGTAAGGTAATAGTTGGTGAGGTCTGGGCTGGTGAAGGCGTTGTTCTCGCCGCCGGCCTGCTGCAGCGGTTCGTCATAGCTGGGAATGTTGACCGAGCCGCTGAACATCAAATGCTCAAACAAATGCGCGAAGCCCGTGTGCGTCTCCACTTCATCGCGGGAGCCAACATTATATAAAATATTGAGAACGGCCAGCGGGGTGGTGGGGTCTTCGTGCACTAGGCACTGCAAACCATTCTCTAAGGTGAATTCTTTAAACTGAATCATAAAGGCAAAGTCTGATTTCTCTCCGGCCCACGGCCAAGACAACTGTACGAAGGTACGCAAACCGCGTCTGAAAAGTAAAACCTGTTTCTGGGAGTGAAGGTTTGGGTCGTTTAACGCGGAGCGCAGAGGGGTGTTAACGCATATCGTCCCCCTTTGAAGGGGGTAGGGGGATGATTACTCGTGCTGATGATTTGAAATTTCTGAGAATAACATTTTTACTTCCTCTTGTTAAAGGTGATGCTTCTTCAACTGACTTTATCATCCCCCTACCCCCTTCAAAGGGGGACGATATGCGTGACGAAGTTCTAGCTGGAAAACCAATTAACAATCAACAATCAGCAACCAACAATCAACAATTCTCCACTTTTGCCTTCATTTGAGAAAAAGAGCCAGAAAACGGAAGAAATCATAAGAACCTTGGCTATCTTTCCCGGCACATTGTATCTAGTAAAATAAGCAGCCCCTAAGGCGTATTTCACCATGAACTTCAACAGAAAAGACTATACCGACGACGACCTGCTCATGCTCTACCGCGGCATTTTGAAGCCCCGCATGATTGAGGAGAAAATGCTGATTCTGCTGCGGCAGGGCAAAGTGAGCAAGTGGTTCTCGGGCATTGGGCAGGAGGCCATCTCCGTAGGTTCTACCCTGGCCCTGGACCCAGACGAATACATTCTGCCGCTGCACCGCAACCTGGGCGTTTTCACGTGCCGTGACATTCCGTTAGACCGCTTGTTCGCGCAGTTTCAGGGCAAGAAAACCGGTTTCACCAAAGGCCGGGACCGCTCGTTCCACTTCGGCACCAACGAGCACCATATTGTGGGCATGATTTCGCATTTAGGTCCGCAGTTGGCCGTGGCCGATGGCATTGCTTTGGCAGAACTCCTGGACAAGCGCGAGAAAGTGACGTTGGTGTACAGCGGTGACGGCGGTGCCAGCGAAGGTGATTTCCATGAGGCGCTCAACGTGGCCGCGGTCTGGGGCTTGCCGGTGATTTTCGTGATTGAGAACAACGGCTACGGCCTCTCTACACCCAGCAATGAGCAGTTCAAATGCCAGTATTTCATAGACAAAGGCCCCGCCTACGGCATTGACGCGCTGCAGATTGACGGCAACAACGTGCTGGAAGTCTATGACACCGTTCGGCAGGCCGCCTACAGCATTAGGAAGAACCCGCGGCCTATGCTGATTGAGGCGATGACGTTCAGGATGCGCGGACATGAAGAAGCCTCGGGTACCAAATATGTGCCGCAGGAATTGTTTGAGCGCTGGGCGAAGAAAGACCCGGTAGAAAACTTCGAGAAATACCTGCTGGACGAAAAAGTGCTCACCCCTAAATCTTTGGCGGCCATACGCGAAGAGATAAAAGAAGAGATTGAGCGCGGCCTGGACACGGCCTTCAACACGCCCATGCCCGTGGCCGATGCCAAAGAAGAACTGGCCGATATGTTCCTGCCTTTCATGCAAACCGAGATTCGGCCCAAGGACAGCGCCCGCACCGAGCGCCGCTTTGTAGATGCCGTGTCTGACGGGTTGCGCCAGAGTTTGGAACGTTACCCAGAACTGGTAATCATGGGCCAGGACATTGCCGAGTACGGCGGCGTCTTCAAAGTGACCGAGGGCTTCGTGGAGAAGTTCGGGAAGGAGCGCATTAGAAACACACCGTTGTGCGAGAGCGCTATTCTGGGCATTGGCCTGGGTATGTCCATCAAGAAAAAGAAGTCGGTGATTGAGATGCAGTTCGCGGACTTTGTGACCTCGGGCTTTAACCAGGTGGTGAACAATCTGGCCAAAAGCCACTACCGCTGGGGCCAGAACGCCGATGTGGTGGTGCGCATGCCCACGGGCGCGGGCGCGGCAGCCGGTCCGTTCCACTCCCAGAGCAACGAAGCTTGGTTTTTCCACACGCCCGGCCTCAAGATTGTGTACCCCAGCACGCCGTATGACGCCAAAGGCCTGCTGAACGCGGCCATTGAAGACCCTAACCCGGTCATGTATTTTGAGCACAAGTTGCTCTACCGTTCGCTCACCGAGTCTATTCCAGACGATTATTATACCGTGGAGATTGGCAGAGCCAGGCTGGCGCAGGAGGGGGACGAGTTTTCTATCATCACCTACGGCATGGGCGTGCACTGGGCCAAGCAACTGCTCCAAACCATGCCAGACGTGAGCGCCGATATTCTGGATTTACGCACCTTGCTGCCCTGGGACAAAGAAGCCGTTCGGCAGACGGTGGAGAAAACCGGCCGCGTGCTGGTCTTGCATGAAGACACTTTGACCGGCGGCATAGGCGCCGAGATTGCCGCCTGGATTTCTGAGCACTGCTTTACGTCTTTAGATGGTCCGGTGGTACGCGTGGGTGGCCTGGATACGGCCATTCCGTTTGCGCCGCCGCTGGAGCAGGAATTTCTGCCGGTGAAACGCCTGAAAGAAAAAGTGGAACAGCTATTGAGTTTCTAACATCGGCGCAGCCGAAGACAAATTGTAGGATTCCCGTTTTCGGGCTCATTTTTGGAAATGAGCCCGAAAACGGGAATTTTTTGCGCTATATAGAAAATGTACCAATTAATCTGGGTATTTTTGTAAAGCAACGTTGGCGCTGGTTTTGGGGTCATTTCAGAAACAGAGCCCCAAAACGCCCTGCTTTTTACCCGAATTATGTGGGAAACCGTATAAAAGTTGTTGAGCATGTCTA
Organism: Rufibacter sp. LB8; assembly: GCF_014876185.1. Classification (NCBI taxonomy): domain Bacteria; kingdom Pseudomonadati; phylum Bacteroidota; class Cytophagia; order Cytophagales; family Hymenobacteraceae; genus Rufibacter; species Rufibacter sp. LB8. Next base: position 3,676,987 of record NZ_JADALJ010000001.1, read on the forward strand.
TGAAGAAGCTGAAAACTTTTCTGGGGATTTTGAGTCTGGCGGCAGTGCTGGTCATGAGCGGCTGCAGTTCCGGTAGAATTCCGTGCCCAGACGTGTCTGGCAAGAAAAAGTTTTCGCCGCTGGCTATGTTCAAGAGGAGCGAACCTACCCCACAAGACCAGGCCAATGAGGGACGTGACCTGGGTGGCCGGGACATGGAATTTGACAAGAAGGGGCTACTGAAGAAAAAAGGTCCCAAGATGCCTACCAAGAAAAAGAAATCTGGATTTTTAGGGATAACCTTATGAAGACGTTTGCCCAATCCTTTATAGTAGCCACAAGCCTGCTGCTTTTTTGCCTGCTGGCGCAACCCAGTCTGGCGCAGGTGGCGTCTCTCACCCCCGCCCAACAGGAAAAAGAACTTCGGCGTAGCCTCAAAGAAGCCAAGCGCCTGCAAACCGACTTTAATGAGTCACACCTGAACATGGAGGCCGTGGCGTTCAAGCGCGGCGAAAGCGGCCGCAAGCGGGTAAAAGGTCCCCAGGAGCAGGAACTCATGCTCATAAACGAAGCCGGCACCGCCACCAACAAGCCCAAACTGAAAGCCAGGAAAAATAAATCGGCTAGAAAGCGGAGGTAAACGCGGTGATTTACGTATTTCCCCTGAACCTAAAGAAGTAGACTATGCAATGGCATTCCCTCACCAGCGCTGAGCAGTTAGAGAAAATAAAAGAAGAATCTAAAACCCAGCCGGTCGTTATTTTCAAGCACAGCACCAGCTGTTCCATTAGTGCCACGGCCAAGAGCAGGCTGGAGCGCCAGTGGCCAGACGCCGGTCTCACCAGCGTGAAACCCTATTACCTGGACTTGTTGAGCTACCGGCCGGTTTCAAACCAAATAGCAGAGACGTTTAGTGTACGGCATGAGTCCCCGCAGCTGCTAGTGATCAAAGACGGGCAGTGCCAGTACCATGGGTCGCATTTGGGCATTAACCTGCAGGAAGTAAAAAAACTGGCCTCTTAGTGAAACAAAAAGCCCCGGTGCCAGATTCTATGAGAAATAATCTGGCACCGGGGCTAGCTGTATAAGAAGGAAGGGGTTGCGTGCGTTAGAGAGAAGCGCTACGCGTACTGGAACAACACCGTTTGGGTAAGCTCTGGGTGAAGGCTCAAGGCAACCGGGCAGGTGCGGGCGGCATTCTCCAGCATGGCTCTCTCTTTTTCACTGAAGTCCCGGGCGGGCATCTGCACCTCCAGCACAATCTCAGAGATGCGTCTGGGGTCAGCGGCCATTCTTTTGGTGATGGCCATGGTCATGCCTGTGAGGTCAATGTGGTTGCGGTCGGCTACCATGCCCATGATGGTCATCATGCAACTGCCCAAGGCGCTGCAGACCAGGTCAGTGGGGGAATAGGCTTCGCCGCGGCCATTGTTGTCAACGGGGGCATCTGTTACCACGGTGTTGCCAGAGGCCAGGTGCGTGCCCTGGGTGCGTAACTGACCGGTGTATTGTAGCGTCATGGAACTCATTGTGGTATATTTTAAGATTTGCAGGTGCTTGTAAAGTTACTTACTTTTAAAGAAAACAACTCCTTTTCTACCGTGCGCAGAATCTTCACAGCCTTTTGCCTGTTTATTTTCTTGTCCGGCACCGCTGCCATGGCACAGGGGCTGGAAGAAGATGAAAGCTACACCCGTGAATTCACCTATGGGCTGAATTTCAACACCAACGGTGGGTTGCTGGGCGGGGCTATGGTCAAGCAGGTGTACCTCATGCAGGGCAAGTGGTACCAGTTCTGGGGTTTGGAGGCCGTAGAGGTGAAGCATCCCAAAGAGGTGCAGTACCAGAACCGTTACACAGGCTCCACGTTTGTGAAAGGAAAACGCAACTACTTTTTCGCGCTTCGGCCTAATTATGGGCGGGAGTACACCTTTTTCAAGAAAGCCGCCGAGTCTGGCGTGCAGGTAAACGGTATTTTTGCCGCTGGTCCGTCCATTGCCGTGCTTGGGCCTTATTACATAGACTACAACTATACTCGCTTAGACCGCAACGGCCAACCCATTGGACCTGTTGATGTGCGGGCCGAGCCCTATGACCCCAACATTCATACTGACCTTAACCGAATTGTGGGTGGGTCCGGCGTGTTCACTGGGTTGTCTGAGCCCTCTTTCAAAGTAGGTGCGCACGTGAAGGCCGGCGTCAGTTTTGAGTATGGCCGTTACATGGAAAGCGTGACCGGTATTGAGGTGGGCATGCTCTATGAAATGTTCCCCAGCCGCATCATCATTGTGCAGGGCACGGGCGTTGACGAAGGCGTGAAAAACCAGAACAGGTTCTTTTCTCTGTACCTGACCCTGTATTACGGCCACCGCCGTTGAACGATTCCCGCAGCCCCGCTGTTTTTTGCCTATCCGCTCCTCTCTTAGTACCTTTGCTGCATGGATCAATTGATTGCATTGCCGGTCATACAACCGGTTGAAGCTCAGACAAAAAATAGAAAGCCAGATTGGCTGCGCGTAAAACTGCCCATTGGCAAAGAATACGCCAAAGTCCGCCAGCTGGTAGACACCTATAAACTGCATACCATTTGTGAAAGCGGCAACTGCCCTAACATGGGGGAGTGCTGGGGTGCCGGCACCGCCACCTTCATGATTTTGGGCAATGTGTGTACCCGTTCCTGCTCTTTCTGCGCAGTGGCCACCGGCCGGCCCAATGAATATGACCTGGACGAGCCGCGCCGCGTGGCCGAAGCCATTCAGCTCATGGGCGTGAAGCATGCTGTGATCACCTCCGTGAACCGCGACGAGCTCAAAGACCGTGGGGCCAGCGTGTGGCATGAAACCATTGTGCAGATCAAGAACCTTTCGCCGCAGACTACCATTGAAACCCTCATTCCAGATGTAAAAGCCAACTGGGACGCGCTGGAGGTGATGATCTCTGCGGGCCAGGAAGTGGTGTCACATAACGTGGAAACGGTGAGAAGCCTGTACCGCCAGGTACGCCCCCAGGCCAAGTATGACCGCAGCCTGGAGCAGCTCAAACGCATTAAGGAATACGGCAAGCGCACCAAAACCGGCATCATGCTGGGCTTGGGCGAAACTCAGGAAGAAGTCTACCAAGCCATGGATGACCTGGTGGCGAACGGCCTGGATATCCTGACTCTTGGTCAATACCTACAACCTACCAAAATGCACCTGGAAGTGGCTGAGTTCATTCACCCAGACCTGTTTGCGCATTACCGCGAGGAGGGCCTAAGACGTGGTCTTAAATATGTGGAATCCGGTCCGTTAGTGCGGTCTTCCTACCATGCTGAACGGCACGTGAACGTATAACAAGACACGTATTTAAACCATAGAAGAATGAAGAAGCCCTGCAACCTTGCTGGGCTTCTTTCGTTTAAAGCCAGGTTTTGATTTTTCTAAGGTATTTCTGAGGAGTTGAAACGGTTGTATGGTATAAATACGTTTGCATTATTCATATATAGTTATTTTGCTATTCTTATTTCAAAGCTATTCCGCTCATCCCAAGAATCCACGCAAAGGGCAATAGAGGACCATTTTAAGGCGCATTTAAGGGTTTTCCCTGCGCTATTGGAAACGGTTTCTTTAAAGCCTAAAAGATAACTGACGTTCCCAATTTTAAAATGCTCACCTTTACACGTTATGTTGTATTTGTATCTTTTTTATAGGCTGCAACTTTTGTGGTAAAAGGAAGTACATGGAGGTGCTCATATCCCAATATGACTATATAAGACTTGAGTTGTTTTTATCATACTAGTTACGTGGTCGCATGAAGAAAATTTTACACTTGATAGCAGCGTTGTTTGCTATCTCATTTTCAACAAAAGCACAGCTTCAAAATGCCCCGGCTTTAGGGGCAGCCCAGGAGTTCGCAGTGTTAGGCAATTCTGTCGTGAACATTGGGACCACCTTGGTGTACGCTGATTTAGGAACTACTACGGGTGCGCCCGTAGGTTTTCCTCCGGGCGTAGTGCTGGGGCAGATTAGGGCCAATGATGCAGAAGCGCAGGCAGCTGATGCAGAGGCTGAGCGCATTTACAGCGCGCTGGGTGCCTTGGCGCCTACCGCCAACCTTACCGGGCAGCAGCTAGGTAGGGGTTTTGGCCGTACGCCCGAGGCCGTCAATGGTACGGTACTTACCCGCGGGGTGTACCGGTTTGACGGTGATGCGCGGTTGTCTGGCCAATTAAGGTTAGACGGTGCTGGGTCAAGAGACGCAGTTTTTGTGTTTCAGATAAACGGTGACCTCATCATTGATGAAGGTTCTGTTATTTCTGTGCAGAACGGCGCCCAGCCAAGAAATGTGTTCTTCAGGGTAACCGGTAATATAATCATAGGCGACCGCGGTATACCTGGTACTTCTTCGGCCTTAAAGGGCAATGTGTTTGTCAACAACAACATCGCGCTCAGCAACGGCACCACGCATGAAGGCCGTCTGTTTTCATTGAACGGCTTAATTTCGTTAAACAACAACACCATCTTCCTTCCGCTGATTTCAGAGACGGATGTAGCCATCACCAAAACAGTAGACAGACCGGTAGCCGCTATAGGAGACACGGTTACGTATACCATCACTGTTCGGAACCAGGGCCCAGATGATGCCACCGGCGTACGCGTGGTAGAAACCCTGCCCAGCCAACTTGCCTTTGTAGATTTCAGCCCTTCCACCATACCGGCCACGTTTGCCGGCAACACCATTACCTTTAGTTTAGGATCAGTGCCACTTGGGCAGTCAGTAGTCATAACGCTACGTGCCAGAGTACTTGCCGCCGGAAATAACATTATTAACCGCGTGCAAGTGACGGCTAATGAGCCTGACCCAGATGAGGATGACAATACTGCCGAAGTTCCTATTAACGTTCCCAACACGGTAACAGACCTGCAGGTGGTGAAAACGGTGAACAGAACCCGCGCCAATGTAGGAGACGCCCTTGTCTATACGGTAACCGTTAGAAACAACGGCCCGAACAATGCTACAGGTGTGGTAGTGCAGGATGTGTTGCCTAGCAGCCAGGTGAACTTCACCAGCCCGGCCACTACCTCTACCGGTACCTATAACTTTAACACTGGTATATGGGTGGTAGGTAATTTAGCCGCAGGGCAAACCGCCACCTTAACTATAACAGGTACTATCACCAGTACAGGTACTATAGTGAACACGGCCATTGTGAGAGGAAATGAATCTGACTCGCAGCCTACCAACAACACCTCTACTGTAGTAACGGTAGTAGGGCAAAACCCAAACAACCCAGGTCCTTTCGCTGATTTGCAGGTAACTAAATCTGTAGACAAAACCCGCGCCGCCATTGGCCAGACCATTACGTATACAGTAGAGGCTTTCAATGCAGGTCCTGACAACGCCACTGGGGTAGTGGTTAGAGACCCGCTGCCAACTGCGTTTGCAACCTTTGGAGAGGCCGATGAATCAGTTGGTGTGTATAACGCCACCACCGGAGTCTGGACTATTGGCAACTTAGCAGCCGGTGCCAGAGCTACCTTAACCGTAACGGGTACCATCACGGCAAACGGTATTATTGTCAACACAGCGGTCATCAGCGGAAACGAAATAGATGAACGCCCTGAGAACAACACAGCTACCGTAGTGACGGTGGTAACAGACGGCGGCGGTGGAAACCCAGACCCGAATGCAGCCACGGATATTCAAGTAGTTAAATCAGTAGACAAAACCAGAGCACGCGTAGGTCAGACACTCACCTACACTGTTGTTGTGAGAAACAACGGCCCCAACAATGCCACTGGCGTGTTGGTGGTAGATGTGTTGCCAACGGCACAGTTGAACATCACTACTGCTCCTGCTGTGACCAACGGTACTTACAATGATATAACAGGTGTCTGGAACGTAGGTAACCTGGCGGCTGGCGCCTCTGCCACTTTCACGGTGACAGGAACCATCACCGCCACCGGAACTATTGTAAACACCGCCACCGGTAGAAGCAACGAGGCTGATCCGCAACCGCAGAACAATACCTCTACTGTTATCACGGTAGTGGAAGATACTCAGAACCCTGGCGTATTGGCTGACCTGCAAGTGGTGAAAACCGTGAACAGAACCCGTGCCAACGTAGGAGATGCCCTTGTCTACACGGTTACCGCTCGTAACAACGGCCCTGCCAACGCCACAGGCGTTGTGGTAGTGGATGTGTTACCTACCGGTCAATTAACTTTTGTTGGTAACCCAACAGTGACGGCTGGTACTTATAATACAGGTACAGGCAGATGGAACATTGGCAACCTGGCCGCTGGTCAGAGCGTGACCTTCACGGTGACCGGTATCATTAATGCCACTGGTACCATTGTGAACACAGCCACCATTGGCGGAAACGAGGCAGATCAACAGCCTGACAATAATACCTCAACCGTTATTACCGTGGTAGGCCCGGGCACAGAAGTACCTGGTGACCTGGCTGACCTGCAAGTGGTGAAAACGGTTGACAAAACCCGCGCCGCCATTGGCCAGACCATTACTTATAAAGTGACAGCCCGTAACCTGGGGCCAAGCACGGCAACCAACGTAACCGTTAGAGACGTGCTACCCACGGCCCTTGCCAACTTTGGAACTGCAACTACCACAACAGGAGCCTATGATGTTGCTTCTGGTATCTGGACCATTGGTTCCTTGACCGCTGGTCAGTCAGTAGAACTAACCGTGACAGGAACAATCACAGGCAACGGTACTATTGTCAACACGGCGGTAATCAGCGGTGACCAGACAGATGAACGTCCTGAGAACAACACCTCCACCGTGATCACAGTAGTGACAGATGGCGGTGGCGGAGACCCAGACCCGAATGCTTCTACCGATTTACAAGTAGTAAAAACCGTTGACAAGACCCGCGCCCAGGTAGGAAACCAATTAACCTACACGGTTACCGTAAGAAACAACGGCCCTAACAATGCCACCGGTGTCTTGGTAGTTGATAACCTGCCGGTAAGACAAGTGACCTTCGCTACAGCCCCAACAGTTTCAGCTGGTACCTACAACACCAACACCGGCGTATGGAACGTGGGCAACCTGGTAGCAGGTCAGACTGCCACCTTAACCGTGACAGGTACTATCACCACTGCCGGAACCATTGTGAACACCGCCGTGGTAAGAGGCAACGAAGCTGATCCGCAACCGCAGAACAACACCTCCACTGTCATCACCATTGTTGACAATGGCCCTGCCACAGGTATGCTGGCAGACCTGGAAGTAACCAAGACGGTTGATAAGTCTCGTGCTGTAGTAGGACAGACGTTGGTTTATGTGATTACTGCCCGCAACAACGGCCCAGCCAATGCTACCGGGGTAAATGTAAGAGACATCCTGCCAATCAACCAATTGAATTTGAATGGCCAACCTAATGTGTCAACCGGAAGCTATAATTCTGCTACCGGAATCTGGAACATAGGAAACCTGGCAGCAAATGAGACGGCGGTTATGACCGTGAGCGGAACAATCACCGCTACCGGAACTATCGTGAACACTGCCACCATTGGCGGCAACGAAGCAGACCCACGCCCTGAGAACAATACCTCAACCGTAGTGACGGTGGTAGGTCCTGGTACTGAAGTGCCGACCAACCTGACAGACCTGCAAATTGTGAAGTCTGTTGACAAAGCGCGTGCTTCTGCCGGTCAAACCTTAACCTACACACTTGTTGCCCGCAACAATGGACCAAGTGCCGCTACCGGAGTGACCGTAACAGATATATTGCCATCTGGTCAGGTAACTTTCGCAACGGCTCCTTTGATTACAGGTGGTGGCACTTATAATGCAGCCACTGGTATCTGGAACATAGGAAACTTAGCCGTAGGCCAGTCAGTGGTGCTGCGTGTGACAGGAACCATTACTGCTACAACTGGAACTATCATTAACACGGCTGTGATCAGAGGTGCCCAGACAGATGAACGTCCGGAGAATAATACCTCTACTGTCATAACCGTGATTACCCCAGGTGGAGAAGAAGACCCAGACCCAATTACTGCCACAGACTTGCAGGTAGTAAAAACAGTGAATAGAACCACTGCCAACGTAGGCGAAACACTGGTGTACACCATCACGGCTCGCAACAACGGTCCTAACAGCGCCACGGGTGTACTGGTAGTAGATGTGTTGCCAAGGGGGCAGGTGAATTTCACAGGAGCGCCAACGTTAACGGGTGGTACATACAATGATGCCACAGGTGTCTGGTCAATAGGGAACCTGGCCGTAGGCCAAAGCGTGACCATGACCGTGACCGGTACCATTACCGCCACCGGAACTATTGTGAACACCGCCGTGGTGAGAGGCAACCAAGCTGACCTGCAACCGCAGAACAACACCTCTACCGTCATCACGGTGGTAGGGGCTGGGGTAGGGGCTGCTAACCTGTCCATTACTAAAACAGTGAACCGCAGTGAGGTGACCTTGGGTGACCAGGTTGTCTTTACCTTGAGTGCCCGCAACGCAGGACCAGCCACGGCTACCAATGTAACGGTGCAGGATGTCTTGCCAGCAGGATTCACCTTTGTGAGTGCTAGCCCAGACGGCGCCTACGCCAATAACACCTGGACCATTGGCACTTTGGCCGCCGGTCAGACTACTGAGTTGACCATCACCGCCGCCACCAACCGGGTGGGTACCTGGACCAACGTTGCCGTGATAACTGGTAGCGAGGAAGACCCAGATGATGATGACAACACAGATGAAGTGGATGTCTGCGTACGGCCAACTGCCCCAAGCACCGCCAACCAAGCCGTTTGTAGAGGAACCAACGCTGTGTTTAACGTAACGGCCATTGCTGGAGTAACCAACTTTGAAGTGACCGGCCTGCCAACAGGTGTTACCAGAGTGCAAGGTGGTGGTAACATCATCACGCTTCAAGTAGCAGCAGATGCAACACCAGGTACATACAACTTAACTTTTGTAGCCTTAAACAGCAGTACCAATTGTGCCAACAGCTTGCCATCTACCTTCACGTTGACTATCAGTGCTGCTCCTAACACACCGGTGATTCAAGGCGGACCAGCCTTGTGTGCTGGAACTGTATATACCTACAGTGTCGCTAATGTAGAAGCTGGCGTTACGTACGCCTGGACAACTACAGGAACTGGCTGGAGCATTCAAGGCCCGGCAAATGGAACGCAAGTACAGGTAGTAGCCGGTACAACTGCCGGTGGTGTAACTGTTACTGCCACACGGGCAGGAGCATGTGCGCCAGTGTCAGCTTCAACTGCACCGGTAACCCCGGGTTCAACGCCAGCCGCGCCAGTTATTCTGGACAACACAGGAGCCTGTACCGGCTTAGAGTTTGCCATCCAGAATCCTGTGGCAGGCGTGACGTATACCTGGACCGCACCAGCAGGCTTCAACTTCGCAGGAGGGGCTATCACAGCCACTGGCACCAGCGTGACACTAACCTCTGGAGCGCCAAACAACACCGGTACTCTACGAGTGGTAGCTACTAACACTGGTAACAGCTGCGGAAGCGCAGAGGCCAGCATTCAGATAGATGCCGCTGATGCAGACACGCAGATTAGTATCCCGAACGTGTTCACACCAAACGGTGACGGTAAGAACGATGCATGGGTGATCAGAAACCTGGAAAAATACCCAGACAATGATGTGTTCATCTACAACCGTTGGGGAAATGAAGTCTACAGAGCACGTGGCTACGGTTTACCAGGCGGACCACTTTGGAGAGCCGATGGTCTGGAAGAAGCTACCTACTTCTATGTCTTGAGAGTGAGAGGCTGTGGCGGAGAGGAACAGACGTTCAGAGGTCCGGTGCAAGTAGTTCGCTAAACAGAAAGACAAGAACTTAATCTACATAAAACATGAAAAAATTAGTATTGCTGATCATGGTGGTGTTGGCCGGAGATAGTCTCCGAGCCCAACAACGCCCCCAGTATTCTCAATATATCTTCAACCAACTGGTGATTAACCCAGCCTATGCCGGTACCAAGGAGCATGTCACAGCAAACGCCTTCCATAGAACCCAGTGGACAGGTCTGCGGGGAGCACCCAACACACAGAGCATTAGTGTGGATGGGCTTACCAAGAACCAGCGGATAGGTTTGGGATTCCATGCCACCCGTGATGAGATCTTTGCTACAAACAGGAAAAACTTCACGGTTGATGCCTCTGTGAAATTACCAGTGAGCTCCACCGGGGTTTTCAGTATAGGATTGGCCGCTGGGGTGTCACACTTTGCGGTTGACCCCACAAAATGGGAGAACTATGAACCAGATGATCCTACACTCATTGGGCAGAAAGAAACTACCTGGAGTCCTAGTTTGAACATGGGTATTTTCTACCACACGGAACGCTTCTATGCAGGTATCTCCGTGACCGACTTGTTGGAGATTGACGAAGACATCAATTTTGACCCAGAACGCCATTACTTCTTCACCGCTGGCTATGTGGTGGATTTAGGCACCAACGTCAAGTTTAAACCAAGTTTCATGCTGAAGGACAATTTTGACGGCCCTTCTAACGTAGACTTCAACTTCTTCTTCCTATTTAAAGAGCGCGTTTGGTTGGGTACTTCCTACAGAACTGGTATCAACATCTTCAAGAATGATTTTGAAGGCAAGGATCTAAGCCAACGTGATGCCGTTGTGGTGATGGCAGATGTCTTTTTGTCCAAGAGGTTTAGGTTGGGTTACGCCTATGACTTTACCTTGCACAACACGCTCAGTGACTTAGCAACCCATGAAATATCAGTTGGTTACACTGTCTTAAGAAAGCAGCCAACCAAAATGGTAACCCCACGGTATTTCTAATCTTATTAACCTGAACACACTATGAGAAAACCATACAAATCTCTACTCATCCTTCTCCTGGCGGGTAGTTTTGCGATAGGTGGTTGTACCACCACGCGCAAGGCAGATTTGCACTATGAGAACTTTGACTACACGCTGGCTATTGAGGAATACAATGAGGTCTTCGCTAAGAAAGAGCCAACCCTGCAAGGGGCGCAGCGCCTGGCAGACGCGTACCGCCTTACCGGCCAGACCGCCAAAGCAGAGGAGTGGTATGCCAAAGTACTGGTAGACCCCAAAGCAGAGCCTATTAACATCTTTTATTACGCAGAGGCTCTGCGCAGCAACGGTAAGTATTTTGAGGCCAAGACCCAGTACCAGAACTATGGTATGAAGGTGCCCGCAGAAGCCGCCAAAGCCAATGCCAAAGCTGTGGCCGCAGACGCCGCCCTGAAACTGCTGGCAGAACCGCCTTCGGCTATTATTGTGAACGAGACGCCTATCAACTCCGGAAACGCTGATTTCAGCCCCACGGTGTACGAAGAAGGTATTCTTTTCACCTCAGACCGTGGCGGTGCCGTGAGCAATGAGAAAGACAAAGACGCAGGTACTTATGGCTGGACTGGCCGCCCGTACCTACAAATGTTCTATGCCCAGCGCAACGCAGACAGCACCTGGCAAATGCCGGTGTTGGTAGATGAAACGCTGAATGACATTTACCATGACGGCCCGGCCGTGATGGACTCTACCTCGGGCACCATCTATTTCACCCGCACCAAAATGGTGGAAGTGAAGCAGAAGAACGCCAACGTAGACCCTACCAGCTGGGTGAAAAAGCCCATGACCAATGAATACGTGAACCGCCTGGAGATTTTCTCGGCGCAGCGTGACGGAGCCAAGTGGGGGAACGTGAAACCGTTTGAATACAACAAAGTAACCGAGTACAGCGTGGGCCACCCGGCGCTTTCACCAGACGGACAGGTGTTGTACTTTGTCTCAGACAAGCCCGGCGGGCTAGGTGAAACCGATATCTACTACACAGAAAAACAAGCCGATGGTGTTTGGGGACAACCGGTAAACGCCGGTCCGGCCATCAATACCAGCGGCAAAGAGATGTTTCCCGCGTTTGACAAGGCTGGCAACTTCTACTTTTCGTCTGATACACATTTAGGCTTTGGTGGTTTAGATGTTTTCAGAGCAAAAGGAAGCCGCACCACCTGGACTAAGCCTGAGAACCTGCGCGCCCCGGTGAACTCGCCTAAAGATGACTTCGGGATGACGTTCATGCAGAATGCCAAGAACGAGCCCATTGGCTATATGTCTTCTAACCGTGACAGCAACAACGGCACAGATGATATCTACAGCTTCAAGCTGTTAGGCAATGCCGTGTTATTGGTGACCACCCTGGAACGCGTGCAGATGCCCAGCAAGAAAAGCATTACCCAGCCGTTGGCCGATGTGAGGTTGAAACTGGCCATACAAGGCACCACAGATTCTACCATTGCCTTCTCTAACCCTAACGGCGAGTACAAATACCAAGTCATGAAAGGCAATGTGTATGAACTCATGGGCGAGAAATATGGCTATCTGAGCCAATCAGCCACCGTCAAGATTGACACCACCAGCCTGGCAGATACCACCCGCGTGACGCTCATCTTTGATAAGAGCGCCGTGAACCAGATCATCGCGATAGAGAACATCTACTATGACTTGGATAAGTGGAACATTAGACCAGACGCCGCCTTGGAATTAGACAAAGTGGTGCGCACGCTCAAAGACAACCCAACCATTAAAATTGAGTTGGCCTCGCACACAGATAGCCGCGAAGGATTGGGCTACAACCAAATCTTGTCTGAGCGCAGAGCCCAGGCCGCCATGGAATACCTGGTGTCTAAAGGCATTGCCCGCAACCGCCTCAGCTGGCGCGGGTACGGGGAGACCAAGCTGGTTAACCGTTGCGCCGATGGTGTGGAATGTACCGAGGACGAACACCAGATGAACCGCCGCACCGAATTCCAGATCAAGTAACAACTGATTGATTTCTAATATCGAAAGAAGCCGCCCTAACCTGGGCGGCTTTTTCCGTTTTCGGCCTCATTTTCAGAAATGAAGCCAAAAACGCATTTCAGAAACCTAGCGTCGATATTCTGTAACAACGTGTCTCCATGCAACGGCGGCGTCTCTTGATGCAATAACCTAATTCCGGGACATCAACTTGCTTAGAACGGTTTCTGGCAGGAGAGCCTTGACTTGCTGCGTAGCCCCACGTCGTGTCAGTGACACAACGCTACAGACAATACCGCTGGCTCAAAAGACCTCGTAGTGTGCGCAGCTCCTACGAGTGTCTCTGCCGAAAGCTTTACTATAATATCTAAGGCCCTCACCCTAACCCTCTCCCAGGGGGAGAGGGGATTTCTTGGTTCCCATTTTCGGGCTCGTTCCGGAAATGAGCCCGAAAACGGGAAAGGCCTGCGGGGTTTCCGCAGGCCTTTCAAGAAGCATAAAAGTGAAAGAGGTTTACACCGCCTTCATTTCCTGGCCTTGTTCATTATAGGCTTCAATTGGGGCGCAGCTACAAACCAAATTACGGTCGCCGTAGGCGCTGTCTACGCGACTCACGGTTGGCCAGAATTTGGCGGTGCGGGTGTATGCCACGGGGTATACTGCTTTCTCACGGGAATACGGCATGCTCCAGTTATCAGCCAGCGCGATGTGGGCCGGGTGCGGCGCGTTTTTCAACACGTTGTTTTTCTGGTCAGCGGTGCCATTTTCCACTTCTCTGATTTCCTCTCTGATAGAAATCATGGCTTCAATGAAACGGTCCAGTTCTGGTTTGCTTTCGCTTTCCGTGGGCTCTACCATTAGAGTACCCGCCACCGGGAAAGAAACCGTAGGCGCGTGAAAGCCATAGTCCATCAAACGCTTGGCAATGTCTTCTACCTCTACCCCGAATTTCTTGAAGGCGCGGCAGTCTAAGATCATCTCATGGGCGCAACGACCATTGGTTCCTACATAGAGAACAGGATAATGTTCTTCCAGACGCGCTTTAATGTAGTTGGCGTTCAAGATGGCCATTTTGGTTGCCTCAGTTAAACCTTCGCCGCCCATCATGGCAATGTAAGCATAAGAGATAGGCAAGATGCTGGCGCTGCCCCAAGGTGCCGCAGACACGGCATTGATGGCTTCCGGTCTTCCCAAATCTACCACGGCGTGGCCTGGCAGGTACGGCGCCAAATCAGCTACTACGCCAATCGGCCCCACGCCTGGTCCGCCGCCCCCGTGCGGAATGCAGAAGGTTTTGTGCAGGTTCAGGTGACACACATCGGCTCCAATATTTGCCGGCGATGTTAACCCAACCTGGGCATTCATGTTGGCACCGTCCATGTACACACGGCCGCCGTTGTCATGAATAATCTGGCAGATTTCAATGATGCTTTCCTCGTACACGCCGTGCGTAGAAGGGTACGTCACCATTAGGCAGGAGAGATTGTCTTTGTGCTGTTCGGCTTTGGCTTTCAGGTCTTCTACGTCAATGTTTCCGCGCTCATCGCACTTCACAATCACCACTTTCATGCCCGCCATAACCGCAGAGGCTGGGTTAGTGCCGTGTGCCGAAGAAGGAATCAAGGAAATGGTACGGTGGTGGTCGCCGCGGGCTTCATGGTAGGCTCTGATCACCATCAAACCGGCGTATTCGCCTTGGGCACCGGAGTTGGGCTGTAAGCTCATGGCGGCAAAACCAGTAATTTCACACAACCACGCTTCTAAGTCTTCGAAAATCTGAGCATAGCCTTTAGCCTGGTCAGCGGGCGCAAAGGGGTGCAAGGAACCAATCTCTGGCCAGGTCACCGGAATCATTTCAGCGGTGGCGTTCAGTTTCATGGTGCAGGAACCCAACGGAATCATGCCGTGCGTGAGCGAGAAGTCTTTGTTCTCCAGGTACTTCATGTAGCGCAGAATCTCGCTCTCAGAATGGTACTTGTTGAAGACTTCGTGCTGAAGATACTCAGAGGTTCTGATTAAGCCTTCAGGCCAGGTGATGTTGGTTTCCTCCGGTAATTCTTCCAGGGCCAGGCTGTAATTAGATTTGCCCGCCACCTTCGCGAACACCGCCAGAATATCTTTTACTTCGCTCAGGTCTGTGTTCTGGTTCAGAGAAATGCCCACCTGGTTTTCGCCGAAATAACGGAAATTGATTTCTGCCGCCTCAGCTTCCTGACGTAAAGCCTGCTGCAAATCTGCGCTTTCCAGACGAAGATTGAGGGTGTCAAAGTAGTTCTGGTTCAATTGCTCAAAGCCCAAGCCTTTCAATTCTTTTTCCAGAATCTGAGCCAGGCTGTGAATGTTCAGACCAATGTATTTCAAGCGGCGCGGTCCGTGATATACGGCGTACATACCGGCCATTACCGCTAACAACACCTGCGCAGTACAGATGTTAGACGTGGCTTTCTCTCTTCTAATGTGCTGCTCACGCGTCTGCAGAGCCATACGGTAAGCTTTCTGCCCGTTGGCATCAATAGAAACCCCAATGATTCTGCCCGGGATGGAGCGCTTGTAATCATCTTTGGTCGCGAAGAAACCGGCGTGGGGTCCGCCGTAGCCCATGGGCACGCCAAAACGCTGTGAGGAACCCACCACCACATCGGCACCCATTTCACCGGGGGCTTTGAGCAGGGTCAAGCTCAACAAATCAGCGGCCACAGCCACCAACATATCCTGCGCGTGCGCCTGTGAGATGAAGTCTGTGTAGTCAAACACCTCGCCGTTGGCGGCCGGATATTGCACCAGTGCGCCAAACAAAGTGTCATCGTTTAAATTCGCTTCGCGGTGGTCACCGATTACTAGTTCAATGGCTAAAGGCGTGGCACGGGTCAGCAACACATCCAGGGTCTGCGGCAAAACTTCATTGGAGACAAAGTAGCGCATGGCGTTTTTGCGCGAACCTTTGCGCAGCGCAAACTGCAGGTTCATGGCCTCAGCGGCGGCGGTGGCTTCATCCAGCAAAGACGCGTTGGCGATGTCCATGCCGGTCAATTCAATCACCAGGGTCTGGTAGTTGATCAAGGCTTCCAAACGGCCCTGGGCAATCTCAGCTTGGTAGGGCGTGTAGGCAGTGTACCAGCCTGGGTTCTCCAGAATGTTGCGCTGGATAACGGGCGGTAAAATAGTATCATGGTAGCCTAACCCAATGTAGGATTTGAACAGTTTGTTCTGCTTGGCAATGCCCGCGAACTTACGCAGGAAATCGCGCTCGGTCAATGCGGCAGGCAGGTTCAAGGGCTTTTTGAGGCGTATGGCGGCCGGCACGGTTTCATCAATGAGCTGGTCCAAGGAAGACGCGCCAATGGCTTGCAGCATTTCCTGCACTTGCTCTTTCACGGGGCCGTTGTGGCGTTCTTTGAAAATGTCTGCTGGTTTGGTTTTGAAGATCATTAATTATGGGAATTAACGGGTAGAA
The DNA here is from genome assembly GCF_014876185.1 of Rufibacter sp. LB8. Lineage (NCBI taxonomy): Bacteria > Pseudomonadati > Bacteroidota > Cytophagia > Cytophagales > Hymenobacteraceae > Rufibacter > Rufibacter sp. LB8. Next base: position 3,693,190 of record NZ_JADALJ010000001.1, read on the forward strand.
CAGGTCTTTATCCTTGGTTAACAAGCGTTAGCTTCAAATGATTTAACAAAAGTACAGGTTAAAATTTACTAAAGTATGGTTGGGACCTGTAAATTGCGGCCCAGGATTTTGTTGAACCCGTTTTGGGGCTCATTTCTGAAAATGAGCCCCAAAACGCCCCATCATTGAGAGAGAATTACCCATGGAAAAAATAAAGATTGGCGTGCTGCGCGAAGGAAAAGTGCCGATAGACAAACGCGTGCCGCTCAGCCCCAAAAAATGCTTAGAGGTGTTGCAGGCATTCCCCAAGGCGCAGTTGGTGGTACAGCCCAGCCCGGTGCGCTGCTTCACCGACGAGGAATACACCAGCCTGGGCTTGCCGCTGCGCGAAAACCTGGCCAACTGTGACGTGCTCATGGGCGTGAAGGAAGTGCCCATTGACCACCTTATCCCTAACAAAACGTATTTCTTTTTTTCGCACACTATTAAAAAGCAGGCGCATAACCAAAAGCTGCTGCAGGCGGTGCTGGCCAAAAACATCACGCTTATTGATTATGAGTGTATCACCAATGAGCAGGGAGACAGAGTAGTGGCCTTCGGGCGGTGGGCCGGTATTGTGGGCGCGTACAACGGGTTGCTCACCTATGGCCGCAAATGGAACCTGTTCCACCTCAAACCCGCCCATGAGTGCTATGACATGGAAGACATGCTGGAGGAATTCTTCAAGGTGAAAAACCTGCCCGCCATCAAGATTGCCGTAACCGGCGGCGGGCGCGTGGCCAACGGCGCCCTGGAAGTGCTGGAACGCATGAAGTTAAAACAGGTGAGTGTCTTTGACTACCTCTACAAAGAATTCAATGAGCCGGTGTTTGTGCAGCTGCGCTCCTCAGATTACCATGTTCGGCCAGATGTCTCTGTCTGGGACTCCAAAGATTTCTACCAGAACCCGCACCTTTACCAGTCCACGTTTGACAAATTTGCGAAGGTGACAGATTTGCTCATGGGCTGCGCCTACTGGAACCCCGCCGCGCCCGTGCTCTTCACCCCGGAAGACATGCGCCAGCCAGAATTCAAGATCAACACCGTGGCCGACATTACCTGTGACGTGGACGGCTCCATTCCCTGCACCAAGCGCGTGAGCACCATTGCCGACCCGGCCTTTGATTACAACCCAGAAACCGGGGAATTAGCGCCCGCCTACAGCGCTGAGAAGAACATCACCGTCATGGCGGTTGATAACCTGCCCTGCGAACTTCCGCGCAACGCATCGCGTGATTTTGGCCGCCAGTTGATTGACGAGGTGCTGCCGCATCTGGTGAACCAAGACCAGCAGGGCGTGCTGGCGCGCGCCACCATCACCAAAGGCGGTCAACTCACCGAACGGTTCCAATATCTGCAGGATTACGCCTCCGGCGGATTGACGAAACCGGAGTAAGATTCTAAGTATAAAGTTGGAGGTTAATTAGCCTTCGGTGGCAAGAAAAAGCCCTGTGGAAAGATTGTTTCTACAGGGCTTTTTTCATGGATTCGCTTTCCGTTTTAGGGCTCAATTCTGGAAATGAAGCCCAAAACGGAAAATGGCAAAACGTTAAATTACCAGGCATGCACTAACAGAAAGCCCGAACCTGTTTTACCAGATTCGGGCTTTCTGTAATGATACAGATATGATTTACTACTTGATAGAATCTGCTCTGTCGGCCACGCCGTCTTTCACAGGCTCGTCTTTCACAGAAACCGTGTCAGTGGAAGAGAAGGTCTCATCTGCCTCTGTGCTAATTTCATCTGCTGCGCTTTCGGCGGTGTTCTCAGCGTTCTCAGCGGTTTTAGAGTCACAAGACGCAAACCCGAAGGTCAAGGCGACCATGGCGGCTGCGGCTAGATGCGTTACTTTTTTCATAGTGGTAGTTCTTTGGTTTCAGTTGAGAGTTATACGGCATATGGCTCAGAAAGATTAGATGAGCCGCCTCACCCGTGAAGTCCCCAAAGGAAAATGACCTTGGTCCTATAATAACATTCCCCGTTTTCGGCCCCGTTTCCAGAAATGAGCCCGAAAACGGAAATTTTACGCGGGCCGTAGTTGGTCCTGGCGGTACACGCCATCTAGTTTTCGTTTGCCCTGGCGCAGCGCGAAATAGGCGGCGTCTTCTGGCGGGCTCCAGTAAATATCGGTGATTTCGGCTACGGGGCCGTTGGGTTGGCTGGCCGGTTTCACCCACTCCCCGAAGGTGAAAGGCAAGGGCTCCACGTTGGTGAACAGTTCTGGGCGCACTTTGAATTCTTCGTCGCCGTAGCGCAACAGCAACCAACCGTTGATTTCGTCAAATTTCTCAAAAACCTTGTTGTGCGGCTCCAGGGCTTCAAACTCGCGGCGGTTGGCCGGATGAATATGCGCGTACCCATACCCCGGAAACCACGGATACAAACCAAACTCTAAACTTTTCTTGGGCATAGGGAAAGCATGGGTGAGTCAATGAAAAGGTGCCCACCGGAAATATAATAAGGTATCAAAAACTACAGCGTGATGTTCAGTTCCTCTGCGGTGGCCAGAACTATCTCGCGGGCGTATTTTTTGGGAATCACCACTTCGCCGGTTTGGCTATAGTGCGTGATAATGCTTTGGTCCAGCAGCATGGGCGCGGTGTAAGCCCCAACTTTATCTATCAAAGCTTTCAGCACCAACCCAAATTGGTCGCGGCGGGCCTCCGTTTCTGGCGTCTTGAGCCGGGGCGGATATGGGTTAGGCGGCAGACGATGCGGAATTTTGCGTTTGTAGGCCTCCTGGACGGCCCCGTTTACAATGCGTTGCAGTTGCCCCTCATAGCGCTCCTGCTGCACCCGGCCATGAATGCCTTTGGTGTGGTAAAGCCAGTCTTTGATGTCGCCTTCGGGGTTGGTGAGCAGGGCCATGAGTGCGCTGGTATTGATCACTTGGCCCGCCGGGAAGTTCCATTTCTGCGCCAGCTGGTCTCTGAACTCATAAATAGGCAACAAAATGAACTGCTGAAAATACGTGAGCCGCTGCGGAAACTTGATTTTGAGGTGCGGGTCTTCCTGCTCGGTGTAGGTGATTTCCTCCAGCAGTTTCCCTTCTTCCAAAAGCCAGTTCATGCGGCCCAGGCCTTCAATCTTCATGACCATCACTTCCTTTAAAGCATGCAGATAGAGCACGTCTTGGGCGGCGTATTCCAACTGGCGTTTGGTCAAAGGCCGGTGGTTCCAATTGCTCATCTGCTGTGATTTGTCCAGCTTGAGGCCCAGTTCCTCTTCCAGCAACACGCCCAGAGCGGCCTTGGAGTAGTTGAGGATTTTGGCGGCCACGGCGGTGTCAATCACGTTGCGCACCTGGCAGCCCAACATGCTCAACAACATTAAATCATTGTTGGCGTGGTGGAAAATCTTGGTGATGGCCGGGTTCTCCAGCACGTCCCAGAGGGGCTGCAGGTCTTTCACCGGAATAGGGTCAATCAAAAAACAGTCATGCCCGTCTGATATCTGAATCAGGCAAAGCGTGAAGCCGTAGGTGTAATGGTGCTGGTCAAACTCAAGGTCTAGGGCGAGCTCTGGTTTCTGGCTGAGATGGTGGGCCGCCGCTTGCAGCGCCTCGGCCGTCTCTACCACGTGTACCGGTTTTCCCTCCAGAACGAATGCAGGTTCCTTCATAATCTCAAATGTACCCAAAAATCAGGAATTCGCTCCACGTACAAACACGGCACTTGGTTGCCGCTCTTTCAAAATTCGCCAAACATTTTTTACAGCTCGGCTCCTGGAGGGCTATTGTTTCCAAAACGAATAAAAATGAAAAAGCTGTTTTCGGCTTCGTTTCTGGAAACAAAGGCAAAAACAGCTTTCCTGGGCATTATGTTTTAAACCCGTAAAGGGCAGGGATATTATTCCAGAATGAAACTCACGTCAACAGACGAAGTGATGGTGATTTGCCCCAACGCCAAGGTTGAGCCGCCGCCGCTGTCCATGGACAGTTCTTGTCTGGCCATTTTCGCGAACACAGGGCCAGGGGCGTTGGCGCCGCCTTCATTGATTTGGTACGGTCTGCCCACTTTGGCACCCAGTTCAGCGGCTAACATGGTGGCTTTCTGTTTGGCGTCTTGAATGGCTTTCTTGCGGGCTTCGTCCTGGTGCTTTTTCAGTTGCGTACTCTGGAAACTGATGCCGTCCACGCGGTTAGCACCGGCCTTGTACAAGCCTTCCAGCAGCGCGTCAAAGCCCTGCACTTTGGTCAGAATGACGGTGACGGTGCGGTTGGCGAGGTAAAATTGCGGCGTGGTCTGTCCGTATTCACCGTTGTAAATTGGCTGTAAGTAAAGGTAGGCCGTCTGGATGTTTTTTTCTTCCACGCCGCTTTTCTTGAGGTAGGCAATAAGGGCGGCGGTGCGTTGGTCGGCTACCTTGCGGGCCTCTTCCAGGGTTTTCTCGCGCACTTCCACGCCGGTCATAAACGTGATCTGGTCAGGTTGCACTTTCACTTCGCCCTGGCCAGAAACGCTCACCAGCGGCGGGATGGAGCTTTGTTGGGCCATAGTAGAGAAGCTGAGCAAGGCGAAAAAGAACGCAAGGGTGGTGTAGGATAATGCTTTCATAGTGGTCATTGAATAAGGTTCAAACGGGGCAATGCAAGTTCTGTGCCGAATCTGTGCCCAAAAGGGGAACGCCAGGAAACCATGTCTGTTGCCCACCGCAAAAAAGTGTTGCGTATCTTTGCGTTTTCAGCACGTTACTTATGCCTCAGCCCCAAGACCTTACTCTGTTTGACCCTTTTGACGGCATGCGCTTCGGGCGCCACCTGTGTTTTCTGTGCGGTACCACCATTGCCCCAGAGCAGCAGACCACGGTTTTCCCCGATTGGCTGATGGAACAGTACGGTTTCGGGCAGCAGGCCCTGTTGCTGTTGGACCAAAGCCAAGTAGCCTACCAAGACCTCAAGATTCCGTGCTGCGCGAACTGCCAGACCAACGCCTTGGCACCTGTGGAGGAACAGGTACAGAAAGCAGTGTTGAAAGGCGTAGCTGGTCTTCGAGCTTTAGACGAAAAAGTGCTCTTCCAGTGGTTAGGCAAAATGTTTTACGGTACGCTCATCACCGAGCTCATCAAAGAGCAGGATCCCTTGGTGCGCCCCGAGTACGCCGTGAGCGAACAGCCCAAAATGCTCATGAAATTCCAGGCCTTCTACCGGGTGCTGCAGTCGCTGCGGGTGCCCATGGTCTTCGCTGATTTCGTGCCTGCCTCGGTGTTTATTGTAGACGTAGATGCCTCAGCGGAGCCCAATCGGTTTGAATTTAGAGACGAATTGAGCACCATGATGTTCAGTCTGCGGCTGGACAACGCGCTTATTATCTGCTGCCTGCTAGACAATGCCATGATCAAAGACGCCCTGCGCCGCGTATGGGCTGTGCTGGAAACCAAAACCCTGCAACCCATTCAGGCCGCCGAGTTCAGCGCCCGCGTTTTTTACGCCGGCTACCTGCTCAACGTGGTCCCAGATTACCTGCTGCGCTCCGTGAAACCGCAGGATACCCACGTGGTCATGGACACCCTCATTGACGATGTCACTAACGTGATCTTCAACGCCTGGGACAGCAGCGCCTACGCCAAGTTGCTGGCTCTTTCCTGGGCCAAGTGGGGAATTTCCGCCGCGCAAATCTTACAGGATCCCACTGAGCCTCTCAGTTTGCTCTTCACCCCAGAAGGGGAGTTTATAGCGTTTCCGAAGATTCCAGAGGTGAAGTAGAAAAGGCGAAAGCCAAGAAGGTCATCCTGAGCCTGTCGAAGGATCTAAAGAACATTCTTTCTTTGCTTGGGTAGACAGTTCCCTTCGCCGTTGTTGGTGTTATCACCGACAACCCAAGCTGCGGTTCTAACAGTAATTGTGCATGCAGTTTGCCTCCCTTCCAAACCCCCGCTCCATCCTGAGTTCTACAAGACAGCCTTTTCCATAGCCGGGCTCCGAGCGCTCACGGCCGCGAGGCCCCGCCTTCCCCTCTCGCGCTGTACCAGCTTCCTGGCGCCTTCGGCACCCGCCTGCCGGCGACGGAACCTGCTTAGGCGCTCGATGGAAAGCCTGGAAATGGTACAGTTTGAAAGGCAGTCTGCGTTTTGGGCATCAGCAGTGCCGCCTGCTCAAAAGACCTCACAGGTTTTGGAAACCTGTGAGGTCTGCGCCAATTGCGTTTTTGGGCTCTAAATTGGAAATGGAGGCGAAAACACAAGTATCATTTCCTAATAAATATCACTGACGCAAGTTTAGCGCAGCGTAACTTGTGGTTTCCCATCTGGTCAGTTTATCAACTGACGTGAGTTTATAAACTCACAACATGTTTAGCCACAAGTTACGCTGTCGCTAAACTTGCGGCAGAGGTTTTTGTAGAGACCAGGCACCGCCTTGTCTCTACGGTGGAGGACCCGACGAACGCTTGCTCAAAAGACCTCGTAGTGCGCGCAGCTCCTACGAGCGTCTCTGCCATTTGCGTTTTCTCTTCCATTTCCAGTTTAGAGCCCGGAAACGGAAATCAATCTTCCGCCACTTCCGCGCGCACCATCGCAAATTCCTGATTTATAAACCTCTGCTTTTGGGCTGCGTACGTTAGGCTAAATATTATACTCCTAACCTTACCAAACTAAAACTATGGCTGAAATTAACATTGAACCCAAAAAACGCTCCGGCTGGGGCTGGTTGTTGGTGCTGCTGGCCTTGCTGGTCATCGGGTGGCTGGTCTACAAATATGTGCTGAACGCCGATGGCGGTGACCCCGCGGTGACCAACGCGCCTGCTCCCGCCATGATTCTATCCGTGGCCCCTTTTCTTCATTTGTAAACCTTGCATTAACTCAAAACAACATGGCATATTCATCTTCCAACGGACCAGCCCGCCTGACGCCGTTACATGACCTCAAAGATTTTAAAGTAGCTGACCGCAACCTGGACGTTAGAAACTGGGAAGTAATAGGCGCCGACGGCCAACGCCTGGGAAAAGTAGACGACCTCATTGTAGACCGTGAACTCATGAAAGTGCGCTACCTGGACATTGACGTGGACAAAGACCGGTTTCTCCCAGACACAGACGCCCGTCACCTGCTGGTACCCATTGGGGCCGCGCACCTAGACGATGACAACAACCAGGTGTTCCTGGCCAACATTGACCAGAATGCCCTCACGCGCTTTCCGTTTTACCGCGGCGGCGCCGTAGATTCTGATTTGGAATACCGCGTCATGCACGCCTTTACCAAACCCAATGACGCCTACATGGCCCCGGCGGCCACCGCTGCCCCAACCGCAGATTTCTACCAGAACGACCACTTCAATGAAGAACGCTTCTACCAGAAAAACCAAAACAGCGGCATGATGAATGCTGGCGGCGTGAGCGGCGGCGGCGTGCAAGACGATATTGCCACCATTGAACGGCTTAAGCAGATGCTGGACCAGGGCACCATTACCCAAGAGGAGTTCGCGGTGCTCAAGAGAAAGGCCATCGGGTTCTAGTTTTGGCGTCATTTACAGAAATGAGCCCAAAAACAGAAGAGCAAGCCAATCTGGCTTGCTCTTCTGTTTTAAATGGATTTCATAAAAATCACGGGTAATTGTTGGAAGTAGTAGTGGGGTTATGGTCTAAAACCGAGGCATCATGTGACATAGGCACCGCCGTGGCATATTGGTTACTTCTGCTACTGGCTGCGCCGGGCCAGGTGGTTTTAATGCGGGCGTTGGTGGCGTTTTTACGAGGACGGGTGAGCGCGTACGTAGCCAAACCAGCTAAGGCCACCAAACCGGCGGTGGCCAATACCTTAGGAACAGTGTTGCCCACGGGCGGCGGAAGGTGCACAATGCCTCTTCTGTCTGTCACGGCGGCCTCTGGCACGTAACGGCCTTTGTCTGGAATAGCCAACTGGTCAAACAGGCGCGCCAGCTCATCCAGGCCTTGGGCCAGGGCTGTGCCTTGCATGGGCAGGCCGTGGCCGCTGGCGGCAATGGCCGGTCTCAATTGCGCCAGTTTCTGCACCGAAGCCCGAGCCGCGGCCCAGTCTGGCGTGAAATAAGCCGGCGGTCCGCAGACTTCCTGTTTCTGGGTCAAGACGGCCAACGCAGATTCTGGTTTTCTGGTCACAAAGGCATCGCCGGCAATGAGCACGCGGTCATGTTCTCTAAAGAAAGACACGTGCCCCGGAGAGTGGCCCGGCGTCTCCAGCCATTTCCATTCTGGCATGAACGGCACAGACCCGTCTGAGGGCAACAACTCCAGCCGTCCTCTGAACGTGATGGGTTTTTTGGGGTACATGAATGACAGGTACGCCATGCCGCCGCCGCCCACGCTGGAATCTGGTGGTGGGTAGCTGGACAGACCAGTGAGGTACGGTAACTCCAGCGGGTGCACGTACACGGGCGCTTGCCAGATATCAGCTAAAGTTTGCAGGGCGCCCACGTGGTCAAAATGCCCGTGCGTGAGCAAAATAGCCTTAGGCGGATTGTCTTTCCCGAACCGTTCTTCGGCGGCCTTGCGTATTTTATCGGCGGAGCCGTACAGGCCAGCGTCTATGAGTACCCATGATTTGTCTGGGTTTTCAATGAAGAACAGGTTCACAAACACTATTTCCATGCCCAGAATGCCGGGCGCTACTTGAAAGCAGTTCTTCTGCTTTTGCTTGAGAATGGATGTTATTTGGTCTTGCATAGGGCTGGTTTGCTTAGCTGTCTAATCTGCCAAAAACGCTCATCTCATCATCTGTGTCATGGCGGGAATTCTGGTCGCCGTCTGTGGCCTTGCCACCTTGTCCGCCCTGGCTGTTGCCCGGCTGCTGCCCGCCCTGCTGGGCGCTGGCGTTTCCTTTGGCCTCGGCGCCCGGTTCTTCTGAGGTTTGCTTCAGGTCATCGGCAGACTGTTTGCCTTTTAGTTTTTCTTCCTCGTTGTATTTGTTGTCGGTGCTCATATAGGTAAATGGTTAGGTAGAAGATAAGTATGAACCGGCTGGGCGGTTTTTGTGTGTACGAAGAAGGGGGAAAGAGGGTGTCTTGGGTCGTAAAAAATCTGGGGTGCCGTTGCACTTCTCAAAAAAGTTGTCTATACTAGTCCACACGTAGCCAGAAAGCCCTTTCAGTTCTTGGCGAGATTTTTGCACTACCGGAGAGAGGTGACTGAAGGGCCGCCGGAATTTTTCTCAACCGCTTATCGTTTATAAGACATGGTAAATCTGATTTTTCCTCCCAGCTATATGAGCGTGTATGCCAAGTGCATTGATGCTACTTTGCCTAGCTTTGAACCCGACGAATGGATTGAAGAAGGCCACGTGTACACCGTGAAACATTTCACTGAACCCTTGAACCTGGAAGAGGGCATGGCCCTGACCATTATTGACGAAGAAGGCGAAGAGATTCACCCCTCGCCGTCGCACTGGAGTTTTTCTTCCAGCCGGTTTGAGCTGTTCTCCATTTTCCTGAACTAAGCGTTTTCCTGCTCATTTTCAGAAATGAGCCCTAAAACAGGAAAGGCTACCCAACTGGGTAGCCTTTCCTGTTTTATAAGAGTCAGTGGTTAAAAGAAGAAACCGGCTTTGATCAAGGGCATGGCGTCTTCCTGAGATTTGGTGTAGCCCACCGAGATAATCACCTGGTTGAGCGGTGAGAGCCACACCCCGCCGCCGTAGCCGCTGTGCCATTCCTTGGAGTCTTCGCCTTTCACGAACACGCGGCCCACATCATGGAACCCAAACACGCCCACAGACGCCGGGAACAAATAGGTGGTGAAGCTGAACAACCGCAGGCGGGCCTCAGTATTGTTGTAGAAAGCGCCTTCGCCGCTGAAACGGCTTCTGCGGTAGCCGCGCAGGTTGGCTAGTCCGTCTAAGTTCTGAGCCTGGAAGAACTCGATGTTGTCCCCGAAGGTGTAGCCGCCGCCAAAACGGGTAGCCAGGGTAAGCTTGAACGGAATGCGCAAGGTCTTGTAAATGGAGAACTGCGAATGTGCCCGCGCATAATCCCGGGAGCCAGACTTGGTGCCTTTCATGACGTCTGCGCTAATAGACCACAGTACACCTTTAGAAGGCAAGGCCGGCAAATCACGCGAGTCCAGGACATATTGGGCTCTAAGCCCGGCGTAGGTTTTTGGGTCATAATACGTGGCCAGTCTGTCAGATTCTGTGGCGGCGTAGGATTCCAGGAAGCGGCCAGGTGTGCGCTCCACGTTCACCGTCTCCAGGGCTGGGCCTAGGAACAAAGTTTCATATTCGCCTACTTTTCGGCCAAACAACACATTGCTGTAGAACTGCGAAGACCGGTAACGATAATAGTCAATGTCTATCTCATCATTGTACTTACTTTCATTGCTCAACCCGAAGAAGTTGTCTGAGAAGCCCGGGCTTTTGAAGTTCACGTTCACCTGTACATCCAGCCCCAGCCGCAGCCGCGTGAAATGCGCATTGTAGTCCACTAGAAAAGACTTGGTAGCGAAGGCGTAGCTGCCCATCAGGCGCTGGCGCATGCCAAACGGTTCTTTCTGGAAGCCCTGCGTCTCCAGCAACACCCCGGCGCCTAAGAGAAAGCGGTCATCGCGGTTAAATTCCAGTGATGCCAGCGGGCCCAGGTAGTTGTACTTAAAGGCTCTTCGGTCATAGGTGGCCGTGGGCTTGAGGTGCGTAAACTCGCGGGCCTCAGTGCCCAGTTCCAGTTTGGCTCCGTTGGGTTCGTCATATACATACGTCAGACGGCGCAGGCCCTCTACGCGTGATTTGTCAGTGATTTCATCTTGGCCGGGGCCGCCCACCAAACGCAGGCGTATGCCGTCTTCGCCCTGGCCGGTCACGGTGATCTGGTCATCGCCGCCTAAGCCGTAGATTCTGATCTCACGCGTGTCTTCGGGCAGAAAGGTGCGGTGGTAAAAGCGGTTCTCTGGGGTTCTGTCATTCTTGTAGATAGACACCACGGTTACGCCTTTGGCCTGACGCTCTACCTCAAATAAATCGGGTTGGTCTGTGCCTACCACATCTACTTTCTGGGCCAGGAATTCATAGTAGTCCTCTGCGTCACGTTTAAGGGAAGACCGGCGCGCCTTGAGAATACGGGCCAGCTCTGGGCCTTTCAATTGGTAAATTTCCGGCGGAAGCTGGCGCACGGCTTCTTCTATCACCTCATCTGTGAGGGACGCGGCCACAGAATCTGCCATGGCTACCCACTGCGATCGCTCCAGTTCTGTGAGAAAGTACCGGTCAAAATAGCGGTTGTTGAAGTTGAAGCCTTTGATGTCACGCAGGCTCTCGTCAAAGCCCTGCACCTTGGGCAGAATCCAGCGGCGGCTGGCAATGTTTGGAATCACGCCCTGGTTCACGAAGAACGCCTGGTCACGGTCCCTGGGAATGGGTCTGTACACTTTGCCTTTGCCTTCTTTCTTGAACTCGGCCCAGCGCCACTGGTCATCATGGCGGTCCCAGTCAGCTATGTAAAAATCCAGAAGCCGGGCGCGGAGCACAGAAAGTTGATCCACCACATCGTTCTGGTCTTCCTGCAGGTTCTCCAGGACTTTTTCGGTGCCCACTACATTCTTGGCGTTGCCCATGCTGGCCAGGTGTGACATGTCCTCATCGCCGCGCTCCTCAAACAAACCAATGGTGTTGGCGAAGCCTTTCAAATAACGGCCAAACCTGGGGTCATCTGGAATAATAAAATACTTCGGGTTGGTATGGTACACGCCGGCGGCTCTGGCCAAGGGCGTGACTACCAGGGCGCCGTACGGGTGAGAGGCCGAAATCTGGTCTTTCACCACGTCGGCGGCAATGGTCTGGCGCAAGATGCGAGGCAGGGCGTCGTCGGGGTATTTTTCCACGGAGCGCAGCACGTACTGTTTGCCGGTACTGTCTTCCAGGCGCAAAGACACGGTCTGGAAGCCGCCGCCGCGTTGAATCACTTTGAGACCGCCGTGCTGCGTACCTATGTCAAACACGGGCAAAGTCACAGGTTGCTCCCATTCCGGGCGGTAGTTTTCGCCCATGAGCCAATGCCGGAAACCGCTTGATTTGTAGTAGTTACTGGCTGGCAACGTGGCGGTTTTGCCCGCAAAGCTCAGTTTCATGTTTTTGATGCGCGCCTCCACCTGTTTTAACGTAGGCTTGCGCGAAAGCAGGGCGCGGTGCACTACCTGCGCGGTGGCGCTTTGGTTGTCTGGGGCGGTATAGATTTCCAGCCAGGCTTCGCCGTTGGGGTAGTACATGACTTTGGTGAAGCCGCTGGCCTGCTGCGAGAATGCCGTGGCGGCTTCTTTTACGGGCGAGATGTTGGTGGCCCCGGTGCCCGCGCCTAGGTAATGAATGCTGTCTAAGGTTTGGTACTGCAACGCGGGCGAATTGCCTTCTACATGAACCAAACCCTTGTGCTGCGAATAAAACTGGGCCAACTGCCGGTGCATGAGGCGGTGCTCCAGGCTTTTCATCTTAGGCGAAATAGTGAGGCCCACCAGCAGGTTCTTGTCTTCATTGCTGCGCAACAGGTCATCTACGGCCGCCAATGTGGCCGTGGAACCGGTGTTGGGGCAGCCGCGCTGTTCCTCTTCCTCATCCAGACGGCGGCGGGGCAGAAGCCACTGCGTGTCTAGCAGCAGCAGGTGCACGTCATCTGTGAGGGCCAGCTCAGAAGGGCCGGGGCAGGTGTTCTCGGGCAAGAAGAGTTTGTCGTTCTGCAGGTATTGGGCAATGTAGCGTTCCTGGTTGCGCACGCCCTGGTCTATGCGGCCCTGGGTGTCATGTTCGCCGGCCATAATGATGGTCTTGCCTTTGTAGCCTTGCACGTGTTGCAGCTGAATCTTCAATTGCACTTCCTGGGCCTGTCTGCCGGGTGCCGAGACCCCAGGCAATGCCGATGGCAGAAACGGATTCCCCAGAAAGACCAGGGTGCTGTTCTCACCGGCCTGTTGCAAATGTGCCCGAAGCGCCGGCAAGGGTGCCGCACTGCCCAAGGTAGGCGCAGTACGGCCCACCAATAACACCGTGTGCGACGGTTGCCCGGCAGGCAGCGCAGGTAATTGAGCCCAACTTAAGAAAGGAGAGCCTGTGAGCAGACCCAAAAGAAAGAGAGTTACCCAACGGGGTAAGAGTGGTTTCATACAGTGAATAGGTGAGGAACTTTCCGTTTTGGGGCTCATTTTCAGAAACGAAGCCCAAAACGCTAATTCCGCCAGCCATGGAGATGACCAGACGGTTTGCCGCTGTTTACGAAGTTTAGCCGGGTTTAGGTTAGCCCTTTTGCGCATTAGCGGCTTATAAATAATAAAAGATAGGAGAATCGCTATTATTAAAGAGGGAAATCACGGCAGCGGGAATAAAACACTGTGGTTTTTTGTTCTGTTTCTAGCCAATTGACCTGCCATGCCTACCATTCCCCTAGATTTGAAAGCCGCCCTGCTGTCCATGCCCCAAACCCGCAAAGACAAACTGCTGCTGCAACTGCTGGCTCCTAACCAGTTGCTGCAAGATCGGCTGAGGTTTGAGTTGCTGGAAAACGGCCAAGAAGGTCTGGAGGCGCGCCGTGAAAAGTTACAGAACATCATTCAGATCCAGGCTAGTGGCTTATATTATTCTGCGGCAGATTTGCTTACTAATCTGCGGTTGGTGTGTCCGCAGATTAGTTACCACGCCAACGTCACCAAAGACGCTTACGGCGAAGTACAGTTGCTTATAAGGCTTTTGAAGGAAGTGCTTTTTCACCAGAAAGGATTGCTCCAGACCTATTCAGGTGCCACCCAAGCCATCGGTCTTTTTCTGGCCAAGCGGGCCGAGGAGATGCTACGCAAACTTCAGAAACTGCCCCAAGATTTCCATGTGGAATTTGAAGCCGAAGTGAACATGGTCTTACCACTGCTGCATGCCTCAGCGGCAGGTTATGCAGCCCGGGCGGCTGGTGTACCTACTACTTGGAGCTAAAGAGGTACTTTCTATCGCATCGGGAATAAATTTCCGTTTTTGGGCTCATTTCTGGAAACGAAGCCAAAAACGGAATTACCAACTTTGCCCTTACTTATGTGACGTTCTACGCCGCCTCCAGCCAGTAACTGTCAGGAACACCGCCTTCATGCAAGGCTTTTATGGTGAAAAGACAGCCCGCCAAATCTTGCTCCAGTTGACATCCCCAAATTACCAGCACCTGCCAGCCGGCGGCTTTCAGTTGGGCGCGGTTTTTAAGGTCACGTTGTTGGTTTCGGGTGAATTTTTCTTGCCAGAAAGCAGTGTTAGATTTGGGCAGGGCGGGCAGACAATGCGGGCAGCGGTGCCAGAAACAGCCGTGCAGAAAGATAGCCAACTTACGGCCTGGGTAACAGACATCAGGTTTGCCGGGGAGTTGCTTCCAGTGCAGGCGGTAGCCACGGAGTCCGTTTTGCCAGAGCGCGCGGCGCAACAAAAGTTCTGGCTGGGTGTGTTTGCTCTTGTTGCCGCGCATGTAGCGGCTCACACGCTCCTGGGCGGTGAGCGGCGCGGGAGCAAGAGCGTATTTCTTTTTCTTTCTGGTGGCCATAGCAGAATGGGGTATTCAGAAAACGCAAACTGCCGCTGCTAAGTGCCATGTTGCACCATTTCTCACCAAAAATATCACCACGGTTTCGCATGAAAACACCTGGCAAAAAAAATCTGTTTTCGGGCTCATTTCTGGAAATGGGGCCGAAAACAGAAGTACCTTCTTTAGATTAATTTGCTTCGCCAATAATAAAAAAAGCCCCGCCGGAAAAAGCCAGCGGGGCGTCTTTTTTAGCACGAAGCGGTCTGTCTGCTTAATGCTTCACTTCCTCTACCTCGGTGAACTGGTTGTTGCCGTAAGACACCAGCACAATGGCGCCAATGGCCACGGCGGCCACAGAGAGAATCAATTGCACGGGTGTCATTTTCTGGCGCGCCTTCAACAACATGGCTCCGGCATCTGAAAGTAACTCCGGCAGAACGTCATGCTTGCCCTGGTACACGTGCATGATGGACTCCACCGTACGGGCGAAATCTTTGGGCTGAACCAATGAGGTAGAGGTGGTATTTGCTGCTTGTTCCATAGTAAGTCTTGGTTGGGTATAAAAAAGAAACATCCCGGCCGGGGCGTTGGGCACCCAGCCGGGATGTTTATACGCAGCGTTCCCTTGTAAGGTCACACTTTTTTAGACATTTATGCCACCTGTCCGCCGGCGCCGCGCACGGCCTCGTTGATCTTCTGGATAATCTTGTCTGGGCTGAACATCATGCTGGCCGGAAAGCTCACCGCCACGTTGTTGATCTGCAGCTGCTGAGAAGCCTCATCATAGGCATAATCGGCGGTCACGCCTTGCTTAGACACGCGCCCGCTGTTGCCTTCCAGCTCAATGCCGGCGGCGCTGAGTTTGCCGCGTAAGTTGTTGTATAGTTCTGGGGTAATGCCGTTGTAGGTAGCGTTTGCCATATGCGTTGTGTAAGGGTTAAGGGTGGAATGTTTTTTTAACGCAACAGCCCCGGCTAAGGTTAACCGGGCCCATGCGAGTTAAAGGTAATCGTTTTCGGGCTCATTTCCTGAAACGGGGCCAAAAACGCACGCCGGGCAAGTTTTTAAACCTTTGGCTATTTTTATAGGTAAAGCTGAACTCTGGCAGACCAACGGCTTACATGAAAAAGAGCATCATACGTGCGGTAGTAGGAATCCTGTGCCTGTATGGGTTGGCTCAACTTTTTTTCACGGACCAGCCCACCGCGCTAAGCCTGGGTTCCACCGCTTTCTTCGGCGAACGGCGCCTGCTCCAAAACCCGCCAGACAGTGTGTGGGCCACCGCGGGCCTGCAGTACAAAATCAGCAAAGTAGGGGCCTTTTTTCTGGGCAAGCATTACCGGCAGGTCTGGGCCACGCCCGTCAAGGCCAAGGTGTTCCACATGAACGAGCAGCAGGGTGGCCTGCGCATTGAGAAACTGGGGGGCGGCATGCAAACCACCAGCCTCACGCTCACAGACTCACTGGGCCGCCGGTTTACGCTGCGGTCCGTGGACAAAGACCCCATTAGTGTGCTGCCCCCCTTCTGGCGGAAGACCTTTGTAGGTGCCTTTGTGCGGGACCAGGTCTCGGCCACCAACCCATATGCGGCCTTGGTGGTGGCGCCGCTGGCCGAGGCCGCGGGCGTGTTCCATCCAACCCCGCATCTGGTGTTTGTGCTGCCCACTGACCAGGATTTCAAGCAATATGCCCATCTGGTAGGCAATAAACTTTTCCTGATGGAAGAGAAATTCACCACCAGGGCTTCATTGACCAAGAAATTTGGGCAGGCCACTGACTTGGTAGACACTGAGACCATGCTAAGCCGCCATTACCGCTCGCCCAACCACCGCATTGACCAGTGGGCCTACGCCCGCGCGCGCCTGTTGGACTTGCTCCTTAGCGACTGGGATCGGCATGAAGGCCAATGGGATTGGGCCGAATACCACCAAGGCCCACAAGTTCTCTACAAACCCATCCCCAAAGACCGCGACCAGGCCTTGTGCCATTATGATGATGGCGTGATTCCGTGGCTGGCTACCCGCAAGTTCGCGGCGCGCAAGTTTGAGTCTTTCCACCCCGAGTTCAAAGATGTGTTTGGGCTTACCATCAACGCATCTTTCATTGATCAACGTGCCCTGGCCGAGGTTTCCATAGCTGATTTCAGGCGCCTGGCGCGGGAGTTGCAACTGGCCCTTTCTGACTCGGTGCTCCGGGCCGCGGTGAAGGAATTTCCCAAGCCCGTTTATGATTTAGTGGGCCAGCAAACCTACCAAACCCTCAAAAGCCGTCTGGCCCGCTTGCCGCAAGCCGCCGAGGAGTATTACCGCGTTCTGGCCAAGCACGTACTAGTGGCAGGCTCTGATGAACGCGAACGCTTTGTGGTGCACCGCCTGTCACAGGGCAGAACGGTGGTAGAAGTGTTTGCCCTGAAAGAAAATGGGGTCAACGGCGAAAAACTCTTCAGCCGAACTTTTTTCGCCAATGAGACAGATAAAATAAGCCTGTACGGCCTGGGCCAAGATGATGTGTTTGTGCTACGCGGCACCGCCACTGAAGGAAGTTACGTGCATATTTTTGGCGGCAGCGGCTTAGACGAAGTTACTGATGCCTCAACTGTAAAAGGCTGGCGCAAAAAAACCATTGTAGAAGACTCAGCGCACGGTGTGCTTGTGCAGGAAGGCCCCGAGACCGAAAGCCGCATTTCAGCGGTCATTTCAGAAGTCCCGGTTTTCGTACGGCACCGGGAGCGTTAGCTAATTCCTATTTTCGGGCTCATTTCTGGAAATGAGGCCGAAAACAGGAATACCCAAACCTTCTGCAGCTTTTATATAATAAGCTCCTGTAAACTGGGTTATAAAAGAGACTGATTTTATGGTGAGAAAAGTTTGTCAAATTGGTTTGGCCTCATAAGAATAGGTTTCTAAGTCTTAAATATTTGTGTGCTAACAATTTATCTCTATTTTCGCCTAAAGCTGTTTTTACGCGTATTGATAGGAAGAATAGGCTGTTTGGGAGAGTATCTATGACTTTAGCTTTATAAATAACAATACTGAATTATTTTATATTTGCTTATGCGAATATGTAAATTAGGTTATTAATCAACATTTTCTAATTTGCCGAAGCATTAGCAAGTACTTTCAATCATTATGGATAAATACTCATATATCGCCAATGCGCACGGCGCTTACATTGACGAACTATACAAGCAATACCAGCAAGAACCAGAATCTGTAGAGTTTGGCTGGCAGAAATTTTTTGAAGGCTTTGACTTTTCTCAGACCTACCCCAACGGGAACGGCCAGGAGGGTGCAGCTGAGGCACCGGCCAAGTCAACGGGTGCCACGGCCTCTGCCGCTGAGGTAGAAAAGGAAATCCAGGTTCGTAATTTAATCTATGCGTTCCGGTCACGGGGTCATCTGCGTTCCAACACCAACCCGGTGCGTCCGCGCAAAGACCGCAAGGCGTTGCTGGATTTGTCTGACTTTGGGCTGTCTGAGGCAGATTTGGATAGTACGTTCCAGAGCGGTTCAGAAATTGGCTTGGGCAAAGCCACGCTGCGCGATATTCTGGCCTCTCTGAAAAAAATATACGAGCGCACCATCGGCTTTGAGTACATGTACATTCGGAACCCCGAAGTGCTGGCCTGGTTCAAGCAAAAAGTGGAGAAAGACTCCTTGAGTTTCAATCCCTCTATAGATTATAAAAAACGCATTCTGTCTAAACTGAATGAGGCAGTAGTGTTTGAGAACTTTTTGCATACCAAATTTCTGGGGCAGAAACGCTTCTCTCTGGAAGGCGGCGAAACTACTATCCCGGCGCTGGATGCTATTATTGACAAAGGCGCTGAGCTGGGCGTGAAAGAAGTAGTGATTGGCATGGCCCACCGCGGCCGTCTGAACGTGCTGGCCAACATCATGGGCAAAACCTACGAGCAGATCTTCTCTGAATTCCAGGGAACCGCCGTTCCGGATCTGACCATGGGTGACGGCGATGTGAAATACCACATGGGTTTCTCCAGCGAGGTAGATACCCCTTCTGGCCATAAAGTGAATCTGAAACTGGCGCCCAACCCCTCGCACTTAGAGGCGGTGAACCCAGTAGTGGAAGGCTTTGTGCGCGCCAAGCTGGACTCCATGTATGAGCGTGACGTGAACAAGGTATTGCCTATCCTGATTCACGGTGACGCCGCCGTAGCGGGCCAGGGCATTGGCTACGAGGTGACCCAAATGGCCAAACTGGAAGGCTACGGCACCGGCGGAACCATCCACTTCGTGATCAACAACCAGGTTGGTTTCACCACTGACTTTGAAGACGCCCGATCTTCTATCTATAGCACAGATTTAGCCAAAATCATTGACGCGCCGGTGCTGCACGTGAACGGTGATGACCCAGAAGCAGTAGTTTTTGCCGTGCGTCTGGCCACCGAATATCGTCAGAAATTCCATAATGATGTGTTTATTGACATGGTGTGCTATCGCCGCCATGGGCACAATGAAGCAGACGAGCCTAAATTCACGCAGCCACAACTCTATAACTTAATCTCCAAGCACCAGAACCCCCGTGAAATCTATAACAAAGCCCTGGTGAGCCGCGGCGATTTAGATACCAAGGTGGCCGAAGAAATGGACAAGGAATTCCGGCAGATGCTGCAGGAACGCCTGGACATGGTGAAGCAGGAGCCCTTGCCGTACAATTACCAGGTGCTGGAGAAAGAATGGCAGGAACTGAGACGCTCTAGGCCAGAAGATTTCCACCAGAGCCCAGAGACCGGAATTTCTATGGAAGCGCTGGAGCAAGTAGGCAAAGCCTTGACCACGCTGCCAGAGAACTTCAAGCCACTCAAGCAGATTGAGAAACTGACCAAAGAGCGCCAGGACATGTTCTTCGGGAGCAAGTCTTTGAACTGGGCTTCGGCGGAATTGCTGGCTTTCGGTTCAGTTCTTTTAGACGGTAAAATTGTGCGGATGTCTGGGCAAGATGTGCA
The DNA here is from genome assembly GCF_014876185.1 of Rufibacter sp. LB8. NCBI lineage: Bacteria > Pseudomonadati > Bacteroidota > Cytophagia > Cytophagales > Hymenobacteraceae > Rufibacter > Rufibacter sp. LB8. Next base: position 3,712,613 of record NZ_JADALJ010000001.1, read on the forward strand.
ACGTGGTACTTTCTCGCACCGCCACGCGGTTTTGCATGACGCCAACACCAGCGCCGCCTATACCAACCTGAACCACATTTCTGAGAATCAGCAGAAACTGCAAATCTATAACTCCCTGCTGTCTGAATATGCCGTGCTGGGTTTCGAGTTCGGGTATTCTATGGCAAATCCCAATGCTTTAGTAATCTGGGAAGCGCAGTTTGGGGACTTCGCCAACGGCGCGCAGGTTATGATTGACCAGTTCATTTCGTCCACAGAATCTAAGTGGCAACGCATGAACAGTGTGGTAATGTTACTGCCGCACGGCTATGAAGGTCAGGGTCCGGAGCACTCCAACGCCCGCCCAGAGCGGTTCCTGCAATTGGCCGCTGAGTACAACATGTACGTAACGCAGTGTACCACCCCGGCCAACTATTTCCACATGCTGCGCCGCCAACTAGCCCTGCCGTTCCGGAAACCGTGTATTCACATGGCGCCTAAGTCTATGCTGCGTCACCAGAACGTGATGTCGCCGGTAGAAGATTTTGCCAAAGGTGCTTTTCAGGAAGTAATTGGTGATATCTATGCCGAGGCCAAGAAAGTGACCAAAGTGTTGCTGTGCACCGGCAAGATTTATTACGAATTGCTGGAAGAGCAGCAGCAAACCAATCGCAAAGATGTAGCCATTATAAGAATGGAGCAGTTGCATCCGTTTCCAGATGTTCAGTTGGAGCGCGAACTCAACAAATATCCAGGTGCTGAGGTGTTCTGGGTACAGGAAGAGCCGTTCAACATGGGCGCCTGGACCTATATTCTGAGCGTGATGCGCAGCCGCGTGGTAGATGTGGTTTCACGTAAGCCAAGTTCTTCACCGGCCACGGGTTATAACAAAATCCACCAGAAAGAGCAGCGCGCCATCATTGAAAAAGCCTTCAGTATATAATTGAGAATTGGGAATTAAGAATTAGGAATGATGAAAGAGGAGAACGTCTTGCTGACCAAAAGTTACAGCTTTGGCGTTCGAATCATCAGATTATACCAATTCTTAAGTGATGAGAAAAGGGATTACGTCATTGGTAAGCAGATTCTCAGAAGCGGAACCTCTATTGGGTCCAATGCTGAGGAAGCCGTAGGAGCCCAGAGCAAAAGAGATTTTATGGCTAAGCTTTGGATTAGCTACAAAGAAGCTAGAGAATCACATTATTGGCTGCGTTTGCTAAGAGACACTGATTACCTGACGCCCAACTTGGCAACTTCACTTTTAAACGATTGTGAAGAACTGCTGAAGATTATTGGATCAATTCTTAAAACAATGCGGGGACAAGGAGATACAAGCTCCTCAGACTCTTAGACAACAGATAAAAAGATTTGGATAGGAATTCCTAATTCCTAATTCTTAATTCCTAATTAATTAGACTATGTCATTAGAAGTAAAAGTGCCGGTTGTAGGGGAATCCATCACGGAAGTAACTATTGCCAAATGGCTCAAACAAGACGGCGACCAAGTGGCCATGGACGAGGTGATCTGCGAACTGGAATCAGACAAAGCCACCTTTGAACTGCCCGCTGAGGCTGCCGGTATTCTGCGTATCAAAGCCCAGGAAGGCGATACCATTGCCATCGGCGAGGTAATCTGTACCATTGAAGGCGGCGGTGCTGCCCAAGCGTCTGCTCCAGCACCAACCACAGTTGCTACCCAAGAAGGCATCACCGAAACCAAAACCGTGACCGACCCGCAAAGCACCGTGGCTGCTGAGGCTACCCCTAATCGCGGTAACCAAAACGAGGCTACAACTGCTCCTGCAACCGGGGATAGCGCTGGTTCTGGTCAAACCCTGGACGTGAAAATCCCGACGGTAGGCGAGTCTATCACCGAAGTAACTATTTCCAAATGGCTGAAGGCTGACGGCGACCAGGTTTCTATGGATGAGGTTCTCTGCGAACTGGAATCGGACAAAGCTACGTTTGAACTTCCTGCCGAGGCAGCGGGTGTTTTAAGAATTGTGGCTCAAGAAGGCGACACTGTTGAAATTGGTGCTACTATCTGCCGCATTGAAGTAGGTGCCGGTTCTGGGGCTTCTGCTCCGGTTGCCGCGCCACAAGCCAGTGCCCCAGCGGCGCAGGCGGCTTCTGCTCCAGCTGGAGGTGCTTCTACTTATGCCAGCGGTACGCCTTCACCAGCTGCAGGTAAGATTTTGTCTGAGAAAGGTATTTCGGCTGCTGATGTATCTGGTTCAGGCCGTGACGGCCGCATCACCAAAGAAGATGCCCAGAATGCCCAGGCCAAGCCAGCTGCTCCGGCAGCGCAACCAGCGGCTTCTTCGGCACCGGCTGCAGCTTCTCAATCTTCGGCGCCAGCCGCCGCGGGTTCCAGAAACTCACGCCGTGAGAAAATGAGCAGCCTGCGCAAAACCGTAGCGCGCAGATTGGTGTCTGTGAAAAATGAAACGGCCATGCTCACCACCTTCAACGAGGTGGACATGAAACCGATCATGGACATACGCGCCAAATACAAAGAGACTTTCAAAGAGAAGCACGAAGTAGGCTTAGGTTTCATGTCGTTCTTCATCAAAGCTTGTACCGTGGCCCTGAAAGAATGGCCTGCGGTAAATGCTCAGATTGACGGTGCTGAAATGGTCTTCAATGACTTCTGCGATATCTCCATTGCCGTGTCTGCGCCGAAAGGTCTGGTAGTGCCGGTGATTCGCAACGCTGAAGGCCTGAGCCTGGATGGCATTGAGAAAGAGGTAGTGCGCCTGGCTAAACGTGCCCGCGAAAACAAACTGGGCATTGACGAAATGACTGGCGGTACGTTCACCATCACCAACGGTGGCGTGTTCGGTTCTATGATGTCAACGCCTATCATCAACGCACCGCAGTCTGCCATTTTGGGAATGCACAACATTGTGAACCGCCCGGTGGCTATCAACAACCAAGTAGAAATCAGACCAATGATGTATTTGGCGCTGTCGTATGATCACCGTATTATTGACGGTAGAGAGTCGGTTAGCTTCCTGGTACGAGTGAAGGAGTTGTTGGAAGACCCGATGAGACTTCTGTTAGGCGTTTAGTATTTTGAAGTGGTGAAGGAGGGGTAGGCTTAGGTTTGCTCCTCCTTTATTATAATTGGCAGCGAAGCAGTAATTTCTAGCCATCTATATTCATTTTTTATCCTGGAAGGATCTAGGTGGCGTACTGTAGTGGCTTCTAGTAAGCGCTTTTCTAGCTTGCCCACAAAGTCCTTTCAGGATGATAGAGGGGATGTGGGCTGATTTTGCAAAGAAGACCAAAACAGTGGGAGAGTAATTTTTCTACTGCCAACATAATTTTTGAAGAACGAGGAAATCCTTCCTCTTAAAAGAAAGAACATGAAATACGATGTAACGGTCATTGGTTCAGGTCCGGGTGGTTATGTGGCCGCCGTGCGTTGCGCACAGTTGGGTCTGAAAACAGCCATCATTGAAAAATATTCAGTATTAGGCGGTACGTGCTTGAACGTAGGCTGTATTCCGTCTAAAGCCTTGCTAGATTCGTCTGAGCATTACCACAACGCTGCACACACCTTTAAGGAGCACGGCATTGACCTGGAAAACCTGCAGGTGAATTTGGAGCAGATGATTAACCGCAAAAGTGGTGTGATCAAGTCGAACAATGACGGCATTGCCTATTTGATGAAGAAGAACAAGGTGGACGTGTACAACGGCCTGGGCTCCTTCGTGGACAAGAACACCATTAAAATCACGGGTCAAGACGGGGCCGAGCAGCAGCTGGAAACCGACAAAGTCATCATCGCTACGGGTTCTAAGCCGGTGAACTTGCCGTTCCTGCCCGTTGACAAAAACCGCATCATCACCTCAACTGAAGCTTTGACCTTGAAAGAAGTGCCTAAGCACATGATTGTGATTGGCGGCGGTGTGATTGGCCTGGAACTGGGTTCTGTCTATGCGCGTCTGGGGTCTAAGGTAACGGTGGTGGAATACACAGATGCCATCATCCCGACCATGGACCGTGCCTTGGGCAAAGAGTTGCAGCGCGTGTTGAAAAAGACCTTGGGTTTCCAGTTCTATTTCGGGCATAAAGTGACGGGGGCGCAGGTAGAAGGAGATGTGGTGAAAGTGACCGCAGAAAACCCCAAAGGCGAAACCGTGACGTTTGACGGAGATTACTGCCTGGTGTCGGTGGGCCGGAAACCGTATACTGAAGGTCTGGGCTTGGAGAACGCGGGTGTACAGCTAGGCGAGCGCGGCATGATTGCCGTAGATGACCATCTGCAAACCAACGTGCCCGGCATCTACGCCATCGGGGACGTAGTACGCGGAGCCATGCTGGCCCACAAAGCCGAAGAAGAAGGCGTGTTGGTAGCCGAGCAGATTGTAGGCCAGAAACCGCACATCAACTACAACCTGATCCCGGGCGTAGTCTATACCTGGCCAGAAGTAGCGGGCGTGGGCTTCACTGAGGAGCAACTGAAAGCTGACGGCGTTGCCTACAAAACCGGTTCATTTCCGTTCAAAGCATCTGGCCGCGCCAAAGCGTCTATGGACACCGACGGTTTCGTGAAAGTACTGGCAGATGCCAAGACCGATGAAATCTTAGGCGTACACATGATCGGGCCACGCGCTGCGGATATGATTGCTGAAGCCGTAGTGGCTATGGAATTCCGGGCTTCCGCCGAGGACATTGCGCGCATGAGCCACGCGCACCCAACGTACACCGAAGCCATGAAAGAAGCTTGTTTGGCCGCTACTGAGAATAGAGCCATTCATATTTAATTCAGCCTTTTAATTTAAACCAAAAGCCCTTCCTTGAATTTTCAGGGGAGGGCTTTGTTGTTTTCCCGTTTTTGGCCTCGTTTCTGAAAATGAGCCCGAAAACGGAATTTTACTTGTCAGGCGTTTACCTGCGCTAACGCTCAACGAAAGCGTTTACGAGTTGAAAAATTCAAGTGAATTCCTGAAAAAAGCGAAGGCCTCTCCTGTGTGTACAGAAGAGGCCTTCGCTTTTTTGGTTTCCGTTTTTGGCTTCATTTCTGGAAATGAGCCTAAAAACAGGTTTAGAAATTCCACCCGAAGGTTACCACAAAATTGGTGTTCTCATGCTTGCTGTTTACTTCTGGCGTGGTCAGGCCTTCATACTCTGAGCCCTGCACCGCGAAGTCTGAGTTCACATACGGAGAGTACACGCTGTTGAACTTGCTGTAGACCAGGGCGGCATCAATAAAGTAATTGGTCTGCCGTATGCCAAAGCCACCGGTCAAATACGTCTTGGCTTGGTCCACGCTGCTGTTCTTGAACGGGTCACCGTACAGGGCGTAACCGGCCCGCAGCCTGAACACGTCTAACCGCGCCTCAGCCCCTAATCTGTAGTTTACAGCGCTGGAGTACACGCTTTTGGCAGCCATGTTTTCATCCTGGAAGTTGTAGTCACCGGCAGAAAGTTTGCCTGCGCTGTAGTCTACATACTCCATATCGGCGGTCACAAAACCATATTTACCAATAAAAGCAGCCACGCCTCCATTGGCCCTGAACGGCGTGGTCAGGTTGTATTCATACACACCGTCATCAGTGGAAAACGTCTGGAAAAGATTCAGCGTGGGCTCTGGCGCTGTGTTGAAATTCACGTCAAGCTGCGTTCTGAAATTGTCTGTGAGCGTGTACCAGGTAGGCGTCTGCATTGAAACCCCAATCCGGAGGGCGTCTACCGGTTTGAAGAGCGCGCCAATTTTGATGTTCACCCCGGTTCCCTCAGTGCTGAGGTTGTCATAGAGCGTTACGTTGGAAATGTTAGCCGCAGGGTCTGTCTCTGTGTAGGTGCGGGTCTGCTTGAACTTAAGCGATGACAACCCGATGGAGGCGCCCAGAAACAGCTTGTCTCTGAAACTGGCCCCGTAAGAGAAATCCCACTGGTTCTGTGATCCGCTGGACTCAATGGTTTCCTGGTACGGGTTAGTCAAGCTCACATCCCTCAAAAAATACCCAAAGTCATCTTCAGACAACAGATAGGTTTCATACGCCAGCTCCTGCAATGAATTCAAGGTAAAGTCATGCGCGCCGGTGGGGTCATCTGCATTGGCCAACTGTGCGGCATATTCCCCGAAGCGCATGGAGTTCTGCCCCGCTACGCCCCGGTAGAAAACCCGTTGGTTAAAATTGTTCTGGCGCGTGAAGGAAATCCCGAAGTTGCTGGCCCGCCAATCACCTTCCTCGTCATCTGCCTTTCTGGTGGAGAACACCGCTGAGAAGTGCGGAATGTTGAGGTTGTTACGGTTATTCATGCCGGCGCTGCCTTCTACCGTGGAATTGACCTCATTGAAGTTCATGCCAGCAGAAACCGAGATCTCAGATCGCCGGAACAAGCCCAGGCCTGCGGGGTTGGAGTACAAGTTGCCGGCGTCGCCGCCAAGGCCTACGTTGGCGCCACCAATGCCCATGGTGCGGGCAGTGCCACCGAAATCTGTGCGGGAATACCGAAGAATGTCAATCTCGGTTTGGGCAAAACCCTTCCCGGCACTGCCTAGCAACGCCAGGCAGGCCAAAAGAAAGCTATATTTTTTCATCTGATGGTTGTAAAAGGAAAAGGGTTAATTTCTACCTCTGCGGCCGGAGCCTGAACTGCTTCCAGAGCTACTGCCCCCTGACGAACCAGAAGACCTGGTTGGCGGCTCATAGGAACGGGTTGGCGGTTCATACGAACGCGTGGGCGTAGACTCACGACGTGGACTCACCTGGCCGGCGGAAGGAGTTGGTTCCTCACGGCGGCGTCTGCCTGGAGGAGGCGTCTGGCCACCACCCGTGTTGGAGCGGTTTTGCTGTGAAGGGATAATCACCTCACGGCGTCTGCCCGGCGCTGGTTGTGGGTTGGTCTGCGTACCTGGCTGTGTGCCGCCCTGGTAAATGGTGCCGTTTCTTCTGGTGCGGCCGGTTTGGCCCGGTTGTACCACGGCATCCTGTGCTCTGGATGTTCCCTGGTTGCCAACAGTACCACGACCCCCTCTAGAAATGTTTCGTCCGGCTACATCTGTGTTAGAGCTTCTATCTGTTCTGCGACCATAGCTTACGTTGCGGCTAGCCACTGCACTGCCCCGGTAGAAACCGTCATAATAGGAGTCATACCCATAACCACCGTAGCGGTACGGATTGTAACCATACCCGTAGCCATAGCCCCAAGGGTTGTAACGACCATAGCCCAGGCCTATGCCAATAGAGAAACCGGGGCGTCCCCACCACGGGTCATAAATGGCCATGCTCGGTCCCCAGAACGGGTCATAGAACGGGTCCATCCAAGGGTCAATCATTATGCCTCTGTAGTAGCGGCTGGGGGAGTAAAACGCTGATTGGTACGCCCAGTACGGGTTCCCGAAGGGCGCATCATAATAGGAGTACTGGTACGGCTGGTCATTGGTGTTGCGCCGGGTGTTGCTGTAGGTCTCGGGGTCGCTCACGCGCTCGGTCACCTCGCCAGATTCATTTCTGGCCACCTGGCTTTGCTCCGTGGTCTCAGTGGGGTATACCGGTTCCACGTAGGTCACCTTGTCTCTGGAGGAAAAATACACATCATCTGTCTCGCTGGTCTGCAGGTTGGAGGTACCGCTGCACCCACTAACCAGCAAGCCCAGCAAAGGCAATAGGGCAAGCTTTATATTAGAGTAGTTCATGTAAGTAAAGTGTTGGTAAAAGGATGCTTAATCAATTCACAAGCCAAGAAACACGAGTATCCGGTCTGCCAACGTTTCTATTCTGATATATTAACGTATTTTTGAGCCGAAAAGGTATAGGAGCGTTTAAAGAAAAATGAAGCAAATTCCGTGCCGATTTATTGTGATTTTACTATATTCTGTCTTTATCAAAGATACTAAAAATGAGCAAAGGGTTGCCTAAACGCAGTGAAGATTATTCCCTCTGGTACAATGAGTTGGTGAAGCGTGCCGGCCTGGCCGAGAACTCCGCCGTGCGCGGGTGCATGGTCATTAAACCGTACGGGTACGCCATCTGGGAGAAAATGCAGCGCATATTAGATGATATGTTTAAAGCTACAGGACACTCCAACGCCTACTTTCCCCTATTTGTGCCCAAAAGTTTGTTTGAGGCCGAAGAACAGAACGCCGAGGGTTTCGCCAAAGAGTGCGCCGTGGTTACCCACTACCGCCTGCAAAACGATCCCGACAAACCCGGAAAACTGCGCGTGGACCCCAATGCTAAACTGGAAGAAGAGCTAATTGTTCGGCCTACCTCAGAAGCTATTATCTGGAGCACCTACAAAGGCTGGATCCAAAGCTACCGCGATTTGCCGTTATTGATTAACCAATGGGCCAACGTGGTACGCTGGGAAATGCGCACGCGTCTGTTCCTGCGCACCGCCGAGTTTCTCTGGCAGGAAGGTCACACCGCCCACGCCACCGCCAAAGAAGCCGTAGAAGAAACCGAACGCATGTTGCACGTGTACGCCGACTTCGCTGAGAATTTCCTGGCCTTGCCGGTCATAAGAGGAAAGAAGACACCTAACGAGCGCTTCGCGGGAGCCTTAGATACTTATTGCATTGAAGGCTTAATGCAAGACGGGAAAGCCCTGCAGGCTGGAACTTCTCACTTCTTAGGCCAGAACTTTGCCAAAGCATTTGATGTGAAATTCGCGACCAAAGAAGGCGGGCTGGAGCATGTGTGGGGAACGTCTTGGGGTGTGAGCACGCGGTTGATGGGCGCTTTGGTCATGGCCCATTCTGATGATGAAGGTCTGGTGCTGCCTCCAAAGTTGGCGCCTATTCAAGTGGTGATTGTGCCCATCTACAAAGGAGAAGAGCAACTGGCCCAAATCTCAGAGAAAGTCCTAGGCCTAAAAAAACAACTGGAAGCCAAAGGCATTTCCGTGAAATTTGATGACCGCGACACCGAGCGCCCTGGCTTTAAATTCGCCGAATGGGAACTGAAAGGTGTGCCCGTGCGCATCGCTATTGGTGGTCGTGACCTGGAGAACGGCACCGCCGAAGTGGCCCGCCGCGACACCAAAGAAAAATCGTCACAGCAATTTGATGACTTAGTGAATCTGGTGCCTGCGTTGCTAGACGAGATTCAAACCAACATCTACCAACGCGCCTTTAACTTCAGAGAAGCCAACACCACCAAAGTAGATTCTTATGACGAGTTCAAGCGCCTGCTAGACGAAAAACCTGGCTTCATCTTGGCCCACTGGGACGGCACCCCAGAAACCGAAGAGCGCATCAAAGAAGAAACCAAAGCCACCATCCGCTGCATTGGGTTGGATTCTCCGGAGGAAGAAGGTGTGGACATGGTTACCGGCAAACCGTCATCGCGCCGCGTGTACTTCGCGAGAGCTTACTAGGTGATTTGAAGATTTGGAAATATGGAGATGTGGAAATGTCTCTTAAGATTTTGGAACGGGAGCTGCATATGCGGTTCCCGTTCCTGTTTTTGGCCTCAATTCTGAAAACAAGCCCGAAAACAGGAATAGCTTATCGCAAAGATTTCCGATGTAGCTTATAAGCCATAATGTCCTTCGTCAGGTTCTTGTCTTTCTTGTTAAATGAGCTGAGTTCAGAAGCTACGTTTGGGTTCTGAGGCAATTGTTGAGCTACAATCTCGTAGGCAATATCTTTGATGCTCTCTGCAACAGTTGGGTGCTTCTGGTATTCATGTTTTAACAACTGTAAAAAACTTACCCTATTTTTAGACGTGGTTTCTTTGGCATAGATGGCTTCTACTTCGGTCAATAAAAGCATAGAATCTTCAAACGTGGCAAAATAGTTGTTCAGACAATTGAAGGCGTCTTTTTCAATTCGCCACCCCTCTAGCAACAGGGCTTGTGCCTGAGCGGTATCCCTTATCTTGTTCCGATAAATTAGCGCTGCTTTTACATATTTGCCAACTCCTTTGTGGGTAGATATTACTTTTTCATAATACCTGTGGGCTTCTGCGGTGTTATTGATTCTAAGGTACAGGTCACCAACTTTTTCATGATTGTTCAGCTCTTTATACAACTCAATAGACTGAGACACCATGCCCCCTTTTTCATAGCATTCAGCGGCATTGGCCTTGGCTTTAATTTTTAGGTAAACGGCGGCGGCCTCTGAATAAAGTTTTCCGTTCTCCAGCGTCTGCGCAGCCATGAAATCGTTTTTCAGAAGCTTCATGTACACAAAGGCAGCTTTATGAAATTGGTTGTTAGTTACAAAGTCTTTGGCCGCTTGGGTATATTGAGCTTGAAGCCGCTGAAAGTGCTCGTTGGGCAAAATAGAAGCACCACCAACAGACATATTGAAATTCCTGTTACTAAACAGGGAGAAATCTCCCCAAAGTTTTGAGAAGGTAAACAAGCCTAGGTCACCGCCCCTGCTAGCGCCATCCATATCTAAGGGAATAGAATATTTGATTGCCTCCTCTGGATTCTTCTTGAACAGGTCCAGCAGTTTGTCAATTTCGCTTTGGTTGCGCCTGGTAAGCTCATCAAAATCTACTTGTAGTTTATCTACAATTTCTGTTTTCTCACCTTTGAGAAATTTAGCTAATTTTTCAAACCAACTGGCAGGTGTAGCTGGTTGAATGGAAGCTAGGTTGCTGTTTTTAGGCTCCTTTTTGAAAATAAGGCTCAAAGCGCCCAGCTTGGCTTTCTCCAGTAAAGTAAGCGGCTTGTCTTTCAACGGCTCTTTCTTTGGAAAAAAGCCCTCCTCCAATTTCTTAATGACTTCTTCTGGCGGAAGCTCAAAGATTTGGGCGCTCTTGATTTGACCAGGGATTTTAACGCCCTTTGCTGGCTTGGTAACGTGTAGGCTTTTCTGCTGGGTAATCTTTAGAAGGCCATGCCAGTTCACCTGTTCCTCTAACTCCGTCAAACCCACTTCAGGGTGAAAAAGGTGCAGGTTGCGGGGAAACAGATTTTGCAGCTCCTCATTAGATAACGTTGGTTGAATCACAGAATTCTCTGGCAGGTAAATATGCTCTCTCAGAACTTGACAATAGGTGCTTTTGCCGATGGCAGTAGGAAGAACGCCCCCCTTGAAAAGGAGCAGACAACCCCAGAGGCTGTTAGGGGTTATATTGGGCACAGGGTAGACCTCTACTTGACTCAAGGCTACCCCCATGTACTGAATTTGTTGCACCCACTCCCTAACAGAGGGACTCTTTATCAAGACGCCGCCTAAAGGATATAGATTTCGGGGTGCTGGTGTGATTCTAATTTCCATGGTCAACTACCTGTGAGATAAAACCTTTGATATAGGTTTCATAGAAGGTTTTAGAATTAATGAGCTGTAGTTCGCTTGTCCGGTCAGGATTATAATAGCTGCTGCCGGCAAAATAATGTTGAGTGGCTACTCCCAAAGCCCCATCAATCACAGAGGGAATGTAGGCCACATTGCCTTTCTGGGCAACAACAACTTCGGCAACCCCGCCAAACTCGCCTATGTCCATGCTCAATACATCTGCCTCTGTCTTGCTTATTTTTGATTTAATTATCCTTGGGGCGAATTCTACAATGTCTTTCGCATACCTCTGCCTAAGATTTGTTCTTGCCTGAATAGCTCTTACTAAATTTTCTTTATTGGATCCAGCGGTTTGTAGAATAACGTCATACAATTCCTCTTCTTCTGATTCAGAAGATGTCAAAATAAACACTCCAGACCGGTTCAGCGTGACGGTACACCCATTAGGAAAGACGAATTCATTGTCAGTTGTAGTGGGTTGGGCTTCTATAATAGCTTCCCTATTAGATTCTGCCGTGGTTTTCAGTTGAATAATGCCGTGGTCATTCAGTTGTAAGGCATGTTTATTGAATACCAGATTCCGGTTTTGGTTGATATAAACCTCAGAGAGATTTTTGAGTACTGAAAGCGAAATAGGCTGAAATGCATTAACCGCTTTTTTCAATTGTTCCTGCCTGTCTGTGTAGGCTTGGTTTAACTCCATTCCAGAATTGGTATGTTTTACAAGTTGCCACTTTGGGAACTGCTCAATTTTCCAGTAGTGGGATATAGTTACATAATAGAAGGCGCCTTGATAAAAGAAGAATTCTGGAAAGGTAGAAGATTGCCAGTCATTAAAATATAGAACCTCCTTTTCATTGGTAGTTAGATTGTGCAAAGTGATTTCGCGGGTATTGTTCTTGAAGCAAAGGAAGATGTAGTCCCCATTTTCGTCTGGGCCTATTTCATAAGAAGACACCCCAGAAGGCAAATTTTCCAGCCAAAGCTCCAAGCCTTTTTGGGCAGGGGTTGAGTTCAACCCATAAAAATACAGAAGCTTTTTCTCAGGGGTAACCAGAAAGTAGTCATCGCCGGAGCTCAGGAATTTTTTATAGTTGGCCGTGTAGGGAAATAGAAGAGGAACAGCAGCATGGTGCCCTTCATTTATTACAGGCTGTGTAGAGGCAACTACGGGGCGTTTCCAGAGCTCTTCCAGCGGAAGGTGCATTTTGTGAACCAGCTTTTTGCTGTTGTGCTGGTTTTTGTAGAATTCTAGTGTACCCTCCTGACTGGTGGTAATCCAATATTTAAAGCCGCTTTGGAAATCACTTATCACCTTCTGCACTTCGGGGTGCTTTAACGTGTCTGGCGAAGAGATAAAAAGAACCTCAGTCTTCTTACCAGAGTTGTATTCTTGAAAAAACTGGGCAAGGCCTTTGGCAGGATTGAGTACGCCTTCTACTTTGTTTACGCTTTCTATGACTTCATCTACCGTGTCAAAATGCAGACGCTGGTACGTGTCACTCACCGCGAACGCTGTGCAGGCAATATCAGTTTTAGGGTGTTTGGCAATGGCTATCAGTGCAGAGAATGCCAAAAGCTTAGGCGTGCCCCAGCTTTTCAGCGAAACATCCAAAAGGAGTACCCGCTCTAATTTATCTGTAGTAGGCGGCGTTTCACGGTGCAGGTAGAGGGCTTCATTATTTGCGAGCCTAGACAGGAAGACCAAATCATCATTGGCAAACTCAGAAATTAAGAGTTTGTCAAAATTCCCTTTGTTGGCCAAGTCAGAAACACCGCCCAAAGGCTGCTCGCTGGGCAGCAGATTGTGCAACTGTATGTTCAGCCCAGACCAGATATGCTTGACCAAAGAACCTATCTGAAATGTTTTACTATTGCTGGTAAGCTCATCTAAGAATTCCTCTGAACTTTTCCCAGTGGCAGCTTGCTCAGGCAGCTCTATCTCTACCTCTGGTAAGGGTACCACCGCCGCCATGCTGGCAATGATTGACTCAGTGTCTGGGAATTTTTTTATCAGAAGGCCAATGCACCTGAAGTCTTTCTTATAAGTGCCAATAATAAAGGTTTCCTGTCTTTCCAGCACATCAATAAAGCTGCCTTTGTGGTGCGCCAATGTGTGCTTTATACTCCCTGCCAGCTTTTTGGCCTTCACATTGGAGACCAGATTATGACAATTCTCAAACAGCACCTGGAATAACTGAAGTCGTTTATTGCCTTGGGTATAGGCAGGAGGTAATTGCGCCAGGATTTTTAAAAAAACTAAAGCATCTTTTAAAGGCACATAATCAACATGGTTCTGGGGAGAAGAATGTATGGCGTCATGAATGGCGCTTGTCATTGCCTCTTCTACTTGCTTTAAATCCTCTCCCATAGAATGGTTGGTAGCGATAGTAGCCAACAAAAGAGCACCAAATGGTGGAAGCCCCTGCTCAGAAAGATGCTCTAACGCCTGGAGCACAAAGTCACGGTAGACAATAGTGCTGCCGTTAGGGATAGCCAGCACTTCAGTATGATCTTCCCAACGCCAAAAGTAGCTTTTGTAAGACTGCAAGTATTCGTGAAACTCCATGAGCTAAGAAGGCATAGGTTTCACATTCAGTGACAACCGCACAGAACTGATAGATAAAGGTTGTAACTGGCTTTTTTCAATGAAGCTGTATGTACCGTCTTCGCTCCAAAGCACCCAGTGCTCTTCTTCTGGATTTATGCTCTCCTGAATGACATCGGCTAGAATAGATAACTCAAAATCATAGCCCGTTGGTAGTAAATGACTGTTTCTCTTCCAAAACGTAGCTCCAGAAATGGGAACTGTAGGTGTGCCTAGAACCAAGGCATTCACTTGGTTCAGAATAACCCAATCTAAGTTTTGTAGTCTGATGGCTGGGGCAGTTTGGGCATAGGCGCTTAAGCTCTCTGTAGAGGTGAGAAGCCCAAAACAAGGCTGCTCCAGTTCTGATGGTGCCAGCTTTACCGGTAGCTTCTCTTGCAGGCCAAAGAAGTTGTGGTTGTAAACAGGCAAGGTAACTGGCAAGCCGCGTTCCAAGGGTGTCCACAGCAGCGAAGTGGCCATACGCTTGACCGGCAACTTACTGCCATCTGGGAACAGCAAATTGTTTTGCAGCGTGTATAGTTGCTTGAACGGAATACTTTTAACTTCTATGGAATCAATTTGGCTTTGGGTAAAGTCCTTAATCCAGTAGGTTTCTTTTTCACGCGCTATTTTCAGATTGTGCCAATGCCGGATGGAGGTAAGATATGGTGCGTGCTCCTGCGCTATCTCCAGTAGAAAAGTTAGACGGTCTGTAGAATCTTCTGCCATAGATTTTCTATTTCCTGCTGGATATACTTTTTCTGTTCTGGGTTATTAATCCACTCACAGCGGGTTTGCACATACCGGAGTTTGTCTTTGATTATGTTCTGCTCCTCAAAAGAAAGGTCTTCTGTCTGCCATTTCTGGGTGAGGTACGTTACTTCTTTTAGTACTTCCTCTGGGTTAGGTAGCTTGTTGTAAAGTGCCTGCGGATGGGCTGCCTCTACTGTTGTTTTTTCTATCAGGTTATTGATGATGCCGGCCAAAATCTCAATTTGTTCCTCTGTGTCCCAAATGTATTTCAGCACCCAGAGATCAGAGACATTGGCTGCAGTGCGTTTACAGACCAGCGCACTGGCGGCAATCAGATTTTGGAGCTTTACAGCTCTTCGGTCAGACACTTTAATGCCGGTGTTCCGCAAGCTGTGGATCAGGTCTACGTAGTGTTTTCTGATAGGCGTTAAATCTACCAGCCTCGCCTGTTTCTGTAAGTCTATGATCTGGTCAGGCGTAATGGTTGGGTGTTCACCAGCAGCGTTGTTCTCCAGTTTCCATCCAGCTAAAAGTACCTCGTGCAGTAAGTCTGGGTCTACATAGTCACAATTCACCCGAATTAAAAAGCGGTCAAGCAGCGCGTTCAAAGCTTCATCTTCTGGAAGCACATTGCTGGCGCCTACAAACATAAGGGCAGGCAGCTTTTTGGTTTCCTTTCCGCGCCTGAATATCTTCTCGTTCAAGGCTGTGAGCAAACTGTTCAGGATAGCGCTGTTGGCGTTGAAAATCTCGTCCAGAAAAACCAAGGAAGCCTCTGGCAACATGCCTTCTGTATTGGTCACCAATTCTCCTTCCTTTAGTTGCCTAATATCAAATGGCCCGAAAATTTCATTGGGCTCTGTGAATCTGGTGAGAAGGTATTCAAAATTTTTTCCGCCTTCAAGACAGGTAGAAAGCTGACGGACAATGGCACTCTTAGCCGTTCCGGGCGGGCCCAGCAGGAAAATATTTTCTTTGGCAATCAGGCTGATACCCAGCAGATCAATGATTTCGTCTTTGCCAATGAAAGAATTTTTGATGTAAGAAAGTACGCTGTTTAATGTGTCAATTTGGGTCATGGATTCTAAGATAAAGCGCTCCAGAAAGTAGAAGCGTAATGGCCTAAGCTGGCTTTTATTTGTTCTTTGACAGGTGCCTGTTCTGCTAATTTCAAGGCTTTCCGGTCTATTATCCTGTCTGCATACAATTGCAAAAGGCATTGGTTTTTTAGCACCTCCTCAAAATTCAGTTTCTCCAAGGGCAGGTCATAACCAATAGCAGAATAATGCCACTGTTGCAGATGATTCTCTAGCACAGACACTAAGGCATCTTCTGGGTTAATGGCAAACGCTTGCTGGAGCAGAGGTGGCAGGAACCTAAGACAAAGGTCTGCAGAGAACATAGCGGCGGCAGTAGGTGGCTTATTGTATTCTGGCAAAAGGAGCGGAATCTCTGTGCCTGGCTGCTCACGGTACAAAAGCAACTGCGATGCAAAATACACGGTTCTGGCGCCCCAAAGGGCAGCGTCTGCAGTAAAGGCAGGTGCGCTGAATGGGAAATTCAAGCTTTCCTTTTCATACTCAAAAGCCAGCAACTCTGCTACCAACACCTCTTCCTCTGCACCAATCTCCATTGTTTTGGTAAACAACATCAGTTCCTCCTTCCGCCGGAGGCTGTCTATGGTCTGAAAAAAAGGATGTTGCATCTTGTTGTCTCCGTTGCCCTAAACATACTTCTTGAAAAGGGTTGTAAAAATTTCTTCCGCTCTCCGCCCGAAGATAGTTCATTACCCAATTTATAGATAATTTAATCAAGCGCCAGTTTTTAGTCTTTGTTGGGTAATGAACGAATTCCCGTTTTTGCCTTCGTTTCCATAAATGAGCCCCAAAACAGAAATCAATTAGTGGCACTTTCCTACCTTTGGCTTTATAACTTCAACCAAAACGCATATGAAAAGCATTGCCATTTTCTGCGGGGCCAACAGCGGCCAGAACCCGGTTTACCAAGAAGCGGCGCGAAGCTTGGGAACGCTCTTCGCAGAGCAGAAAATAAGATTAGTGTATGGCGGCGGAAAAGTGGGCTTGATGGGCGTGATAGCAGATGCGGTCTTGGCCGGCGGCGGCGAGGCCATTGGGGTGATTCCGAAGAGCCTGGTGGACATGGAGGTGGCGCACACCGGCCTCACCAAACTACATGTGGTACAGACCATGCACGAGCGCAAAGCCATTATGGCCGCGGAGTCAGATGCGTTTATTGCCATGCCCGGCGGTTTCGGGACGTTTGACGAGATCTGCGAGATTATTACTTGGAACCAGTTGGGCATCATTCAGAAACCAGCCGCTTTTTTGAACGTGAACGGCTACTTCAATCCGTTTCTGCAGATGATAGACCAAGCCGTGGAAGAAGGATTCATCAAAGCAAACCAAAAGAGCGGTTTACTTATATCCGACCAACCCAATGAATTGCTGCAACTGGTGCTGCAAAAAGCCGCTGCTACCTCGCAAGATTTTGTAGACTTCAAGAGAATTTAAGCATTTCCGTTTTAGGCTTCATTTCCGGAAATGAGCCCGAAAACAGAACCTCAAAAAACAGAAAAGCCACCGAAATTTCAGTGGCTTTTCTGTTTGTAAGATGTCGTGCTACGTGATACTTGCTACGTACAATCAAGCATCATGAATCATGTCTACCACGGCGTTGACCCAGGTTGGGTGCGTGTTGCAGCTTTCCACCAGTTGCCAGTGTTCGCCGCCGGCGGCCTCAAACTCTTCCTTAAACTCTTGGCCCACTTCAATGGTGGTTTCCAGGCAATCGGCCACAAACGCGGGGCTGAAGGCCAGCACGCTTTTCACGCCGGCTGCCGCCAAGTCCTTCAACACGAAATCTGAGTACGGCTTGAGCCACGGGTCTTTGCCCAACCTTGACTGGAACGAGACGGTGTATTTATCCTCGAGAATATTCAACGCTTTGGCCAGCTGCCGCGAAGTCTCAAAACACTGCGCGCGGTAACAGTACCGGTTTCTAGAATGGTACGTGTTGCAGCAGACGCCCAGTTGGCAGTAACCCTTGGTACTGCCTTTCAGAATCTGGCGCTCGGGCAGGCCGTGGTAACTGAACAGCACGTGGTCATAGTCGCGTTTGGCCATGTGCTCCCGCGCAATCTCGGCGAAGGTGTTGATAAAGCCCGGGTGGTTACAGAACGTACTGATGAACTTGATATCCGGAATGATTTCCCACTTGCTCACCAGTTCCATCACTTTCTCCTGTACTGAGCCCGTGCTGGCCGAGGCGTACTGCGGAAACAACGGTAACACAATAATGCGGTCCACCACTTTGTCTTGCAGTTCTTTGAGGGCGTTCTCAATGCTGGGACTCTGGTAGCGCATGCCAAAGGCCACGTGGTAACTCTTGCCCAGTTTTTCCTGCACCAGCTTCTGCAAATCCAAGCCATGGAACAGTAATGGTGAGCCGCGCTCGGTCCAGAGCTCTTTGTAAATCTTCGCGGATTTTGGGGCCCTGAACGGGGCTATGACGCCGTTCACCAGCGCGTAGCGGGCAGGCGCCGAAATGTCCAGCACGCGTTTGTCTAGCAGAAACTCCCGCAGGTACTTGCGCACGTCTGGGGTATTAGGCGAGTCTGGCGTGCCCAGGTTCACTAATAAGACACCGGTTTTACCAGATAAAGCTTCGTTCTTCATGCGCTCTAATTGAAATGCAAAGATACGGAAATAGGCCATTTCAGCCAGCTCCCTCTTTTATGATATTCGTCATGCCCAGAACCAACTTGTGAGAAGTTTGTTTTTGGCTCCGTTTCCAGAAATGAGCCCGAAAACGGAAATATGGTTGATTGGAGCTATGGCTTCCGCCGAGTTTGTTCTGTTTGGGGTTGTTGCCAATCAGCATGACTTCAAATGAACCTGGCAATTTTTTCGTCTTTCAACCAATAAACAATTAACAATCAACAACTCCAGACACAGAACTCGTTTTAAAACCGTACCTTTGCAAATTGTTTTGAGAGATGGAGAATAACGCAACAGAGAAGCCGCACAAAGCGGGGTTTGTAAGCATCATTGGCAAGCCCAACGTGGGCAAGTCTACCCTGATGAACGTGATGGTGGGGGAGAAACTTTCTATCATTACGTCTAAGGCCCAGACCACGCGCCACCGCATCATGGGTATTTTGAACAGTGACGATTTCCAGATTGTCTATTCAGATACGCCCGGCATCATTCAGCCCCAGTACGAGCTGCATGAATCCATGATGCGCTTCGTGCACGCCTCTTTAGAGGATGCGGATGTGATTCTGTTCGTGACCGATATCTACGAAAAGCACGACGAGAGCGAAGTGGTGGAGCGGTTGCGCAAAGCCAAAGCGCCAATTCTGCTTTTGATTAACAAGATTGACCAGGCCACCCAGGAAGAAGTAGTTGCCAAAGTAGAATACTGGAAAGAACAGCTTCCGGCCCATGAATACTTAGCCATCTCGGCGCTGCACAGCCAGGGCACCAACGGCGTTTTCCAGAAGATTCTGGATTTGCTGCCCGAGCACCCCGCCTATTACCCCAAAGATGAACTAACCGACAAGCCTGAGCGTTTCTTTGCCGCCGAGATGATACGCGAGAAAATCTTCTTGAATTACAAAAAGGAGATTCCGTACAGCTGCGAGGTAGTGCTGGAAGAATTCAAGGAAGACGACACCATCATTAGAATGCGCGCCGAAATCTCTGTGGAACGCAAAAGCCAGAAAGGCATTGTGATTGGGGACAAAGGCGCGGCCCTTAAAAAAGTAGGCACCCAGGCCCGTCTGGACATGGAAGAGTTCTTCGGCAAAAAAGTGTTCCTGGACCTCTACGTACGCGTGAACGAAAACTGGCGCGCTGATAAGCGTTTGCTGGACCGGTTTGGATATAATAGCTTATAAGAGTAGCAAGTAGCAGGTATCACGTATCAAGATTTTTCGGAAAGTCTTGCTACCTGATACTTGCTACTCACTACGTGATACTCACAACGTGATATCATCAAAATTCCCTAGCGGCGCCACGAAGGCGATACCGCAGGTTTAACCCGCGTGTTGGGAGTGATTCCTTAAAAGGAGCCTCAAGACGCACATTTCAAGTTTATGGCACAAAATACCATCGCCATTGTAGGACGCCCCAACGTGGGCAAATCAACCCTTTTCAACCGCTTAGTAGGAACCCGCAAAGCCATCATGGACAATGAGAGCGGCGTAACCCGTGACCGCCACTACGGCCACGGCAACTGGGTTGGCAAATATTTTACGGTTATTGACACCGGCGGCTATGTGCGCGGCTCAGATGATATTTTTGAGGGAGAAATTAGAAAGCAGGTAGAATTGGCCATTAAAGAAGCCGATGTGATTCTGTTCATGGTAGACGTAGACGCGGGCCTCACTGGCTTAGACCAGGAATTTGCCGATGTCTTGCGCCGCTCAGACAAACCCATTTACATAGTAGCCAACAAAGCAGATACGCACGCCCGCGGGCATTTGGCCGGTGAGTTTTACGCACTGGGTTTTGACGCTGAGATTTTCCCGGTTTCCAGCCAGAACGGCTCAGGCACCGGTGAATTGCTGGATGCCGTGGTCAAACATTTCCCGGAGGAAGGCATTGAAAACCCCGAGGCCGGTATTCCGCGCATTGCCGTAGTGGGCAGACCTAATGTGGGCAAGTCGTCCTTCGTGAATCTGTTGTTGGGCGAAGAGCGCAACATTGTGACAGATGTAGCCGGTACCACGCGTGACTCCATCCATTCGCACTACAACGCGTTTGGCAAGGAATTCATTATTGTAGACACGGCTGGGCTCAGAAAGAAAAGCAAGGTGCATGAAGACATTGAGTTCTACTCGGTGCTCAGGTCTGTGCGGGCGTTGGAGGAAAGTGATATTGTGATTGTGATGCTAGACGCCACGCGCGGAATTGAGGCCCAAGACATGAACATTATTGGCCTGGCAGACAAAAACCGGAAGGGCTTGCTTATTATAGTGAACAAGTGGGATCTGATTGAAAAGGAAACCAACACCATGCGTGACATGGAGCGGGCCATTTATGAAAAGATCGCGCCTATCGCCTACCCGCCCATTGTGTTTGTGTCTGTGCTGAACAAGCAGCGCGTGCACAAAGCCATTGAGACCGCCATTCAGGTGCATGAGAACCGGAGCATGAAAATACCTACCAGCAAGCTGAATGACGCCATGCTGAAGGAGATTGAGCGCTATCCGCCACCCAGCATCAAAGGCAAATTCGTGAAGATCAAATACGTGACGCAGTTGCCCACGCACACGCCCACGTTCGCGTTTTTCTGTAATTTGCCGCAGTATATCAAAGAATCTTACACCCGCTTTCTGGAAAACAGGCTGCGCGAACATTTTGGTTTTGAAGGGGTTCCTGTTAACTTAGTCTTCAGAAAAAAATAAAAATGCTCCTGGAGAAACATGGTTTCTGTCTTACCCATTTAGTTTGATTGACATGAGAAGAGTAGTTGTTCTGTTGGCAGTAGTAGGGATAATGGGGTTTTCCGCCTGTGAACCAAAGAAAATGGAAAGCACGGCCACCCTAGAGGAAGCATCTGATGCCACAGACATAGCCGAGACCACCGCTGCCCCGCTTGACACCCTCACCACCGCGGGTGACTCTGTTGAAGTACAGAAATAATTGATTGTCTTTCATTTAATGGCCCACCCAAGCTGTATAAGGCAGTTTGGGTGGGCCTTTTTTGTTTTTTACAAAGACATTCATAGCATTCTCTGAATATCTGTCGCTAAAAATATATCTTTTATAGAATACCTCCGTACAAATGCCCATGACTGCGTTTTGGCATCCGTATAAAACACAAGGGTGTAAGAATTCTAAAACGCTTTCAAGAGATAACCAGACAAAATAAAACTATGAAAAAATCATTGTGTCTGTTAGCCGTCTTGGCCGGATTGGGCAGCATGGCCTCCTGTGACTCCAAGAAAGAAAACAACATGGAAGACCAGGCAGAGAAAGTTGAACTGCACGCCGAAATGGCCGGTGACACGGCGCTGGCAGAACAAGCCAGGCAAGCCAAAGACAGCATTGACAAAGTAGACCCTAAATAAGGTCTTGCCTTTCTGCTGATTATTATACCTTTGCTACTTACACCTACAAAATAAAACTATGAAAAAGACATTTTTAACTTTCGCGTTAGCCGCCGGTATGGTTGGCTTCACCGCCTGTGACTCTGCCAATGAAAACAGAGCCGAAGACAAAGCCGAACAAATGGAAGACGCCGCTGATGACGCAGACAACCCGGCTGCTGAGGAACGCGCCGAAGAATTGGAAGACAGCGTTGACGCCGTTGATCCTCAATAACCCACCTTACTGCATATAAAAAGAGGCGGCACCTACCAGGGTGCCGCCTCTTTTTATATGCTTACGGCAGAAAAACAGCTGTAAATGAAATTGCTCAGCGTGTAGGTTTCCGTTTTTGGCCTCGTTTCTAGAAATGAGCCCCAAAACGGAATACTTATATGCTTAACTGCCCAGCCGTTTCTGCATGAGTCCGTCTACCACCTGAAACAACTGCGGCGGCGTGAGCGTGCGCCACGGAATCTTGTCCAGGGTTCCGCCAAAATTGATGTAATAGTCTACGTGGAACTGCTGCATCTCCTGCACCACAAAATCCTGAAACCCCAAGCCGGCAATCCAGCCTTCCTCCACTTCGTCAAACCACTCTTCATAATAGGCGTCATCTGAGCCGTGGAAGTTGAACACGTTCTCCCCAATAAGAATGTAATGGTTAATGCCTTCGCCAATCATGAGGTCCAGAATGTTGCGCTTGAGGGTCATGATGTCATTGTTGAGCGTGTCATTCCACTCGCCAATGAGTTCAATCACCGCATACCGGTCATTGTAATCCACGTACAGAATCTTGAGGAAAAGCGTCTCAGAATCCATGTCGTCCCACTGCGGGTGAATGTAGTAGCCGTAGATGGTGTGCGTGTACTCGTTCTCATTATTCTCCGCGCCGTAGAGCGGCGATTTCTCGTCTTCAGAGGCGTTATAGGCTTCCAGCCAATTATAGAAGGGTTCAATTGTGTGCATAGGTTTGAAAACAGCTGCAGAAATTGCTAACGTAGAAAGCCGGTGCCAAGATGAAAAGAAGGCATAAAAAAAGATTCGCCGGTCAGACGAATCTCTCTTTTGTATTGGCAATTTCCGTTTTCGGCTTCGTTTTCAGAAATGAGCCCGAAAACGGGAAAATTTTAGTGCGAATGGAACGAGGTAATGGCCGCGCGAACGCTGCCGTGCAAATCCAGCAATTCCTTGGCTTTCTCCTCAGACACCTGCAGTTCATCCATGATCATGCGGCGGCCGCGGTCTACCAGTTTGTGGTTGGTGAGTTGCATGTCTACCATTTTGTTGCCTTTCACCTTTCCCAGCTGGATCATGATAGAGGTAGTGAGCATGTTCAAGGCCAGTTTCTGGCCGGTGCCGGCTTTCATGCGCGTGCTGCCCGTCAGGAACTCTGGGCCGGTCACAACTTCCACGGGGAACTGTGCCACGGCGGCTACTTTGCTGTCTGCATTGCACACCACACAGCCGGTAGTGATGCCGCGCTCATTGCAGGCCTGCAAGCCGCCAATCACGTAGGGCGTACGGCCAGAGGCGGCAATGCCCACTACCACGTCATTTGCGGTCAGGTTGTAGGCGTCCAGGTCTTTGATGGCTTGATGGTCATCGTCTTCGGCAAATTCCACGGCTTTTCTAATGGCGGTGTCACCACCGGCCATAATACCGATGACCATGTCAAAGGGCACGCCAAACGTAGGAGGGCACTCAGACGCGTCTACCACGCCCAAACGGCCGCTGGTGCCGGCGCCAATGTAAAACAGGCGTCCGCCGTCTTTCATTTTGGCCACGGTGGCTTCTACCAGTTTCTCCAGTTGCGGAATGGCTTTCTCTACGGCCAAAGGCACGGTTTTGTCCTGCTCGTTGATGTTGGTCAGCAGCTCCCGCACAGACATCTGCTCTAGATTGTCATAGTGCGAGGCGGTTTCTGTAGTACTCATGCGGTGATTTTTTGCTGATGGTATTGGCTTAGGCCGGCAATGGGGTTCTCCAGAATGGTGCCCAGGCGTACGTTGTACTGGCGGGCCACCGTGCGTAGAATGTCACTGAAGTGGAACGCAATGGAGCCTACAAAATGGGTTTCCTTGTTCTGGTAATCTGGGTACCTGATGATGTTTTTCTCAAAGAAGTCTGCCAGGCACCGGTAAATCATTTGGTAAATGAACGGATGGGTGCGGTTGTCATACAGAAACTTGGCGAACCCGGCCATGTAGCGGTTTGGGTACGGTTTGCTGTACACGTTGTCTATGATCTCATCACGGTCTGTCTGGTAGCGGTCCACAAAGGCCTGGTGCAGGTCTTGGGGAAGTTCCAGGTTGAGGTAGGCCTGCACAATGCGTTTGCCCATGTAGCCGCCGCTGCCCTCATCACCTAAGATAAAGCCCAGGTTGGGCAGGTTCTCCACAATCTTCTCGCCGTCATAGAGGCATGAGTTGGAACCGGTGCCCAAGATACAGGCAATTCCCGCCTCATGGCCGCACAGCGCGTGGGCGGCCGCCTCCAGGTCATGGTGCACGTGAATGTCGCTGCCCGGGAAGAGTTGCGACAATGCCTGGGCCACAATATCCTTCTTCTCTTTTGCGCTGCAGCCGGCTCCGTAGAAATAGATTTCATGCGGCCTGAAACCGTTAAGCTGCGGTAATAAGTTCTCCCGCAGGGTTTGGGCAATCTGGTCAGTATTCTGATAATACGGATTAAAGCCTATGGTATCAGCCTGCCCCATTATCCCTTCCGTCTCTATTTGTCGCCATGAGGTTTTGGTAGAGCCGCTGTCAGCGATTAAAATCATATGGTTTGCCTTAAGATGAGCATAAGTTGCTCAAATTTCTTAAAAAGTATTGAAAGAATTGTTATTTTTTTAGAATTCCTACAATAGAAAATTTATCAAATACGAATTCCGTATGTGGAGCGTCTTTTAATTCAGCGGTGAGATCTTGCCCGGCCCAGTGCTCATAGTGGTTTCCGCGCCGCCAGAGCCTTGACTTCTGCACGTCATAGATCATGCCGTTGTAGGCCACCCAGATTTCGTCTCGGTCCTGTCCATTACGCAAGGCCAGCTGGGAGGTAGTGTATTCTGGAAGCATTTTTAATGAGTGAAGGAGTGATTTAGTGAAGGAGCGAATGTCGGGAAATTATTTGGTGGTGTTTTTTCTGGCTTTTGACAAAACGAATAAAATCTCTGAAGCTTCCTGCAACAAGGGCGCAGTGGTAGATGATAGCACCGTTTCAGATTCAGTTAATAACTCTAGCCAAAAAAGGGTTTCATCAGCTTCCTCTACACAGATGCTCAATTTAGCGTGAAACTCTGCAGCAGACCGTGCCCGGCAGGCCGCTCGGTAATTGGCCGCCACTGAGGTGGCAGACCTGAGCAATTGCCTTTTCATGATGGTTGCCTCTTCTGTTCTAGGGAGTTGTTGACTAAAGCGAATTACTTGTAAGGCCAGCTGTTTTGTTCTCTGCCTAAACCGTGTTACGAATTCCTGCTTTGATAACCGTGTTATTTGTTCCATTGAAAATAAATGTATCCCTCCAAACACGCAGATGCAAGAATAATTCAAACCCTTCAAAAATGTTTAAATTGCACCCTCTGATTTCTATTGACTCCTTCACTAAATCACTCCATCACTCATTACATCCTTGACTGGGTGAGAATCCAGCGGTGGGGTACTTCGCCGTCGGCGGCCATGAGGTAGTCTTGGTAGGTGCAGGGCACCAGCAATGGAGGGCGCTGGCCCGCCAGATCGTCTACCTGCATCCACCATTTCTCGGTCTGCCGGTGTTTATAGAACAGCATTTTGTTGGGGTTGTCATGAAAGCCCACTGAAAAGCGCAGGAACTGGTTGCTGTGGAAGTCCAGGTTTTTTTGCCGGTGGTAAAAGCCTTCCAACACATACCACACCATGGTGGCCAGCGTGGTGGCCGTCAATGACCGGTTGTCAAACTCAGGCCGGTAGCCATACAACCCAAAGGAACTGAGCGTTTCATTCTGCCCGGCGTACCAGCAGAGCTGGCAGGCCTCTTCACCGGTGAGCCCAAACGGGTTGGCGTGCAGTTGCCCGGGAGCATCTTGGTGCCGAATAGCCGACACGTCAAAACTCAACAGATCGGCTTGCCGCAGCACGGGTTCCATGTCTTTGAGGTTCTGGCGCACCTGCCCAATCCGGAACAGTTCAAAATGCAGTTTCTCCAAAGCGGCCACGGTGTTGTTATCCGTAAAGTAGGTCTGGTGCCCCAGATGACTGAAACTGAAAAGGTAGTTGGGTTCATGCAACAGCACGCGGTGCAAATGGCTGTCTTCTGGCGCGGCGTCTGGGCTTTCCTGCAGGTCCAGCTGGCTGTCCACCATCACCAGGTTCACCGTTTTGGCCAGGTGCTCATAGCCCAGGAACTGCCCGTAGCTGAGGTCATGCGAGCCGCCCAGCAGAATGGGGAACTTGCCGGCGTCCACCAGGGTCTCCACCACTTCTTTCAGGCGCAGGTACGTGTCTTCCACGGCAATTCCGGGCAATAAGTTACCCAGGTCCATGGCCAGCCAGGAACCGGTGCCTTTCATGAGCCGGTACAGTTCCTTTCTAATGAGGTTGGGCCCCTGGAACGTGGCTTCTGTACTATTGGCCGCACCGCGGTACTCGGGTAGGCCCAGCAAGACCACTTCGGCGGCCCGCCAGTCTGGGAACGAATGGATGAACGGCGCTATGTAACTCCCAACAGAGGCGGGGTGCGTGGGGTACCCAAACGTGTCTTCTGGCAGAGGCTCAAAAAAGATGGATAAATTCATGCAGGGCTAGGGGCAAAAATCAAATTTAGGCAATAATCCCCTTGCGCACGTAGGCTTCTTTGACAAATATGCGTTGCTCATGCGTATTGCTTGAATTTTTTTTAACCATATTTTACGTTATCTTAACCACACAAACCAGACGACACCGCTATGAAAGTAACCCGCGTTTTTGATCTTTTAACGCAGCAAGTGCAGGAATTCCCGCAACCAGATTGCCTGGGGGCCAAAATTAACGGCGAATGGGTGAAGTACAGCACGCAGGAAGTGGTGGACACCGCCAACAAACTGAGCCTTGCCCTGATCAAGATGGGCATACGCAAAGATGATAAAGTGGCGCTCATCTCCATGAACCGCCCAGAGTGGATTTTCGCCGACTATGGCATTCAGCAGACCGGCGCGGTGAGCGTGCCCATGTACCCCACCATCACGGTAGAAGATTACCGCTACATCCTCAAAGACTCAGAAACCAAACTGATTCTGGTGTCTACCGAGGACCTGTACAACAAAGTGAAAGAGGCCGCCACTGAGGTGCCCGGCATTCAAGAAATCTACACTTTTGACCACGTGCCCGGCGCCAAGCACTGGACTGAGCTGTTGAAACTGGCCGAAGGCGAGGATGTCGCCTCGCTGGAACCGTACAAAGCCGCCGTCACCCCGCAAGATTTACTTTCCATTATCTATACCTCCGGCACCACCGGCGCGCCTAAGGGCGTAATGCTGAGCCACAACAACTTGGTGAGCAACTTTACCAACGTGAAGCCTTTTGTGCCCGTGAACAAAGAACACCGCGCGCTCAGCTTCTTGCCGCTGTGCCATATCTATGAGCGCATGGTGTCCTGCATCTACTTCTCGGTGGGCGTGTCTATCTATTTCGCCGAAAGCATTGAAAAAGTAGGCGATAACCTGAAGGAAGTAAGCCCAGACATTTTTGTGACCGTGCCGCGCCTGCTGGAGAAAGTCTATGACAAGATTGTGGCCAAAGGCGGCGAACTCACCGGCGTGAAAAAAGGACTCTTCTTCTGGGCGCTGGGCCTGGGGCAGAAATACGACACCCGCACCTCGCCGGGCTTCTTCTATGACCTGCAGCTTAAAATGGCCCGCAAGCTCATCTTCTCTAAATGGAAAGAAGCGCTGGGCGGAAAAGTGAAAGTGATTGTGTCTGGTGGTGCCGCCCTGCAGCCGCGCCTGGCCCGCGTTTTCTGGGGCGCCGACATCCGGATCATGGAAGGTTACGGTCTCACAGAGACCTCGCCGGTAATTGCCGTGAACCGCTATGAGCCCGAAAACAACGTGATTGGCACCGTAGGGCCGGTCATCAACAACGTAGAAATCAAAATTGCCGAAGACGGCGAAATCCTGACCCGTTCTGAGAGCGTGATGGTAGGCTACTACAAACGCCCAGACCTCACCGCCGAAGTGATTGACCCAGACGGCTGGTTCCATACCGGCGACATAGGCACGCTGGTGGAAGGCAAATTCCTCAAAATCACTGACCGCAAGAAAGAGATCTTCAAGACCAGTGGTGGAAAATACATTGCGCCGCAGCTTATTGAGAACAAACTTAAGGAGTCTCTGGTGATTGAGCAGGTGATGGTGGTGGGCGAAGGCGAGAAATTCCCCGGGGCCCTGGTGGTGCCTTCTTTTGACGGCCTGCGCGACTGGTGCAAGATCCATAACATTGCCTACACCTCTAATGAGGAGATGATTGCCAAGCCAGAGATTGTGGCCAAATTCCAGAAGGAGATTGACCGCCTCAATGAGCAGCTGGCCCAGTATGAGAAAATCAAGAAGTTTGTGCTGCTGCCCAAAGTCTGGAGCGTGGAAACCGGCGAGATGACCCCCAAACTCAGCATCAAGCGCAAGGTGTTGAGCACAAACTACAAAGAGTTGATTGACGGCCTGTACCGTACCGCGTAAATCTTAAGAAAGCCCTGCCACCGCGGGGCTTTTTTGCCTTTCCGTTTTGGGGCTCATTTTCAGAAATGAGCCCCAAAACGCATTTTAGGGGGATAGGCTAAAAAAATCTTTAAATTTAGTATGCAAGCATAACAAATTTTTCTAAATTTGGTAAGAGCAAAGGGATCAGCTCCCCTATGGGGCCTAGGACTGACTACCTGGCCTTCGTGAAAAAGGGAACCCACGTTTTGCTCTACCCAGAACCGGCAACATGAAAGCAAACGAAACCGTTGACTATAACATAAAAGTGTGCTGGCACGCCATTGCCCGCATGTATAACACAGAGGCGGCCAAGAATGACATCACCACCTCCATTGGGTTTGTGCTGCTCAACATTGACCCAGAGAAAGGCACGCCGGCCACCAAGATTGCCCCGTTGCTGGGTCTGGAGGCCCGCAGCCTTACCCGCATCTTGAAAAGCATGGAAGAGAAAGGCCTCATCTACAAAGTGGCAGACACCCAGGACAAACGCTCGGTGCGCATTCTGCTCACAGAACTGGGTCTGGAGAAACGCGAAATCAGTCGGCGCACGGTCAAGCAATTCAACTACAAGGTGCGCGAAGTCATTCCGGAGAGCCAGTTGCAGGTTTTCTTCCAGGTCATTGGCCAGATAAATGGGTTGATTGAGGCCAAGGAGATTTACCCCGCTAAACCGTCAACCAAGTAACGTTTTCCGTTTTTGGCTTCGTTTCCAGAAATGAGCCCGAAAACAGGAATTGAACATAGAGTGAACCGTGCTGTCTGGGCACCTTGTCTGAGAAAAAGGAGCACAGCAGCACATTGGTATATTAGCACATTACAAGCGTAACTATGAAGAGAATAATCAAGAAAGTGGCGGTCTTAGGCTCCGGAATCATGGGTTCCCGCATTGCCTGCCACTTCGCCAACATTGGGGTGCAGGTCCTGCTTCTGGACATGGTACCCCGCGAACTGCTACCCGAGGAACAGGCCAAAGGTCTGACCCTGGATAACAAGCCCGTTCGCAACAGAATTGTCAACGCGGCCCTGCAAACGGCGGTTACCTCCAACCCATCGCCCCTTTATAAGAAAGAGGATGTGCGCCTGATCCAGACCGGTAACTTTGATGATGACTTAAAAGACATCGCCGGCTGTGACTGGACCATTGAAGTGGTGGTGGAGAACCTCAAAATCAAGCAGTCTATCTTAGAGAAGGTAGAGCAGTTCAGAAAGCCGGGCACCCTTATTACGTCTAACACCTCGGGTATTCCTATCCACTTGATGTTGGAAGGTCGCTCAGAAGATTTCCAGAAGCACTTCTGCGGAACCCACTTCTTTAACCCGCCGCGCTACCTCAAATTGTTGGAGATTATCCCCACTGACAAAACCGACCCAGAAATCACGGCCTTCTTATTAAAATATGGTGACCTGTTCTTAGGTAAAACAACTGTTCTAGCTAAAGACACGCCGGCGTTCATCGCCAACCGTGTGGGTATCTACGGCATCATGCAGGTCTTGCACGTGATGGAGAAACTGGGCTTGAACGTGGACGAGGTTGACCGCCTCACCGGTCCGGTGGTAGGTAGACCAAAATCGGCTACATTTAGAACCTCTGACTTGGTAGGTTTGGACACGCTTGCCAAAGTAGCGCAGGGCTTGTACCAAACCGGCGAGAACGATGAGAAGCGTGACCTGTTCCAACTGCCCGCTTACATCCAGCAGATGGTAGAGAAGAACTGGCTAGGCGACAAAACCAAGCAGGGCTTCTACAAGAAAACCAAGAACGAGCAAGGCGCTACGGAGATTCTGACGCTGGACCTCAAAACCATGGAATACGGCCCTAAACAGAAGGTCAAATTCCAGAGCATGGAAATCCTGAAGCCCATTGAAGATTTGCGCAAGCGTCTTAAGGCCTTCAGCCAGGTGCAGGACAAAGCCGGTGATTTCTTCAGAGAGACATCGTATGGCTTGTTCCAATACGTGACCAACCGCATCCCTGAAATATCTGACGAACTGTATCGCATTGACGATGCCATGCGTGCCGGTTTCGGATGGGAACTAGGGCCGTTTGAGACCTGGGACATCTTTGGCGTACGCGAAACCGTGAGCGCCATGGAAGCCGCCGGTTACAAGCCTGCTGACTGGGTGTATGAGATGCTGGAAGGCGGTCATGAGAGCTTCTACCGCAGCCAGAACAACCAGCGCCAGTACTATGACATTCCGTCTAAGACTTATAAAGTAATTCCGGGCACCGAGAGCTTCGTGCTATTAGATGTCTTGCGTGGCACCAACGTGGTTTGGAAAAACGCCGGTGCTTCATTAATTGACCTGGGCGATGGCATCCTGAACGTAGAGTTCCACACCAAAATGAATGCGCTGGGCTCAGAAGTGATTCAAGGCCTGATGAAAGGCGTGGATTTAGCCGAGCAGGACTTCAGAGGTTTGGTTGTAGGCAATGAAGCCGCCAACTTCTCGGCGGGTGCTAACCTAGGTTTGGTATTCATGTACGCCCTGGACCAAGAGTATGATGAGCTGAATCTGATGATTCGACAGTTCCAAAATGCCATGATGCGACTGCGCTACTCAGCTATTCCGGTAGTGGCCGCACCTCATGGTTTGACCTTGGGCGGGGGCTGTGAGCTTTGCCTCCACGCCGATCACGTGCAGGCCGCCGCTGAGACGTACATTGGCTTGGTGGAGTTTGGTGTAGGCTTAATCCCGGGCGGGGGTGGAACCAAAGAAATGACCTTGCGCACCTCGGCTGAATATGAAGAAGGCGATACTGAGTACAACTCGCTCCGCAACGCATTCATGACCATTGGTACAGCCAAAGTTTCTACCTCGGCCGCAGAGGCTTATGATTTGAAATTCCTGCGCCGCGGCGATGGCATCACGCTCAACAACAACCGCCAGCTAGCCGAAGCCAAAGCCGCCGCTATTGCTTTGGCAGAAGCCGGTTACACCAAGCCAACGCCTAAGACCAACATCAAGGTACAAGGCCGTGGCGGATTGGGTATGTTCACGACCGGTGCTTACGCCATGCAGGTCGCTGGTTTCATCTCAGACCATGACCGCAAAATCTCTGAGAAGCTAGCCTACGTGATGTGCGGGGGTGACTTGTCCATGCCGTCTGAAGTTTCGGAACAATACCTGCTAGACCTGGAGCGCGAAGCCTTCCTGAGTTTAACGGGTGAGCGCAAGACCTTGGAGCGTATCAAAAGCATCTTGACCACGGGTAAACCGCTGAGGAATTAAGGATTAGGGAGCTACGGCAAACGGCCTTCTCTTACTCTTTGTCATCCTGAAAGGACCTTGTGGGCGAACTAGACAAGCAGAAGCTATGAAAGACCATAACTACTTTGTCTACATCATTAGTAATCCTGGTAAGACGGTTCTTTATACTGGGGTTACTAATAATTTGGAAGTTCGCTTACAGCAACACAAAGAGAATCGTGGCCAAGCAGACACTTTCGCTGGTAAGTTTTACTGTTACAAATTGTTGTACTATGAACGGTATGCCAATGTAGAACAGGCCATTGAAAGGGAAAAGGAAATAAAGTTACTAGGGCGAAAAGCGAAGGAGGAATTGATAAAGTCAATGAATCCAAAGATGAGCTTCTTGTACATAGCAAGCTGAGTTACAATTCGCCCACAAGGTCCTTTCAGGATGACAAAGTGGGGGAGGATTTTAAAGCAAAACACAAACAGAAAAGAAAATGCAAACTGCCTATATAGTTGCCGGATTCAGAAGTGCAGTGGGGAAAGCGCCCCGCGGCGTGTTCCGTTTCACCCGGCCAGATGATTTGGCCGCCGATGTCATCAAGCATTTGCTGGCATCGGTGCCACAACTAGACCCCGCCCGCGTAGATGACCTTTTGGTGGGCAACGCGGTGCCTGAGGCTGAGCAAGGGCTTCAGATGGGACGCATGATTTCCCTCCTGTCTTTGCCCATCAACGTGCCCGGTGCCATCATGAACCGTTACTGCGGGTCTGGGATTGAGACCATCGCTACCGCCGCCTTCAAAATACAAGCCGGCATGGCCGACTGTATCATTGCCGGTGGTGCCGAGTCGATGAGCATGGTGCCCGTGATTGGCTGGAAAACCGTGCCTAACTACAAGATCGCCAAGGAGCATCCAGAGTATTACCTGAGCATGGGCTTAACGGCAGAGGCCGTGGCCAATGACTTTAAAGTAAGCCGCGAAGACCAGGATGCTTTTGCCTACGCTTCGCACCAGAAAGCCATCAGAGCCATTGAAGAAGGCCGGTTCAAGGACCAGATTGTGCCCATCAATGTAGAAGAGACCTACTTGGATGAGAACGGCAAGAAGAAAACCCGCTCCTACGTGGTAGACACAGATGAAGGCCCGCGTGCTGATACCTCTGTGGAGAAACTAGCCAAGTTGCGTCCGGTATTTGCCACTAATGGTTCGGTGACGGCCGGTAACTCCTCGCAGACCTCAGACGGGGCCGCCTTCACTATTGTGATGAGTGAGCGCATGGTCAAAGAACTGAACCTGGAGCCTATTGCCCGTTTGGTGTCTTATGCCGCCGAAGGCGTGGACCCACGCATCATGGGCATGGGCCCTGTAAAAGCCATCCCGAAGGCCTTGAAAAACGCCGGCATGAGCTTGCAGGACGTGGACCTGTTTGAATTGAACGAGGCCTTCGCTTCTCAATCCATTGCGGTCATCAGAGAACTAGGCATTGACCCAGAGAAAGTTAACCCGAACGGAGGCGCCATTGCCTTGGGTCACCCGCTGGGTTGCTCCGGCGCTAAATTGAGCGTTCAGCTTTTCAATGAGCTTCGTCGTCAGAACAAGAAGTACGGAATGGTCACTGCCTGCGTAGGTGGTGGCCAAGGCGTAGCCGGTATTTATGAGTTGCTTAAATAGTATCAAGTAGCAGGTATCAGGTAGCAAGAATAAAGTTGGCTGGCAGAATCTACTAAGTTCTGCCTCCCTTCTTTGTCATCCTGAAAGGATCTCGGAGGCAAGCTAGACAAGCAGAAGCTATGAAACAGCATAATTACTTTGTCTACATCACGTCAAATCCAACAAAGACCGTTTTCTACGTGGGCATGACCAATGATTTGGACAGAAGGCTGTTTGAACACCGAGAGAATAGAGGCAAGCCAGAGACGTTTGCCGGGAAATACTACTGCTACAAACTACTTTACTATGAACGGTTTACGTACGTGCAACACGCCATAGAGACAGAAAAGGAATTGAAGCTATTAAACAGAGAAGAGAAAGTTGCTTTGGTCAAAACGATGAATCCAAAGATGGTTTTTCTGACAATAGCTGACTGAGTTACAGTTCGCCACCGAGATCCTTTCAGGATGACAAAGAAGGGATGAAGTAACAGTAGATTGACTGCCACTAGGTGAGTCAATCAGTATGAAAAGTCTAAAATCTAACTACTAGAATCTAGCACCTAACAATATGGAAACTACCAACAAAACCCTAAAAGGCGGTGAGTTCATCATCAAATCAACCAGCGCCCAGGATATTTTCATCCCAGAGGAATTCTCTGAGGAACAGCGCATGATGGCCGACATGGCCCAACAGTTTGTACACACCGAAGTACACCCGCTGGTGGAGCGTTTAGACAACCACGAAGAAGGCCTGATGGAAGGTCTTATGAAAAAGGCCGGTGATTTGGGTTTGTTCGGGGTGGCCATTCCGGAGGAGTACGGTGGGCTGAACATGGACTTCAACTCATCTTTGCTCGTGACGGAGTCGGTGGGGTCAGGGCATTCGTTCCCGGTGGCCTTTGCGGCACATACCGGTATTGGCACCTTGCCTATTTTGTACTTCGGCACCGAGGAGCAGAAAGCCAAGTATATTCCTAAACTGACCTCGGGCGAATGGGCGGCTTCTTACTGCTTGACCGAGCCCGGTTCTGGGTCAGATGCGCTGGCGGCCAAAACCAAAGCTGTCTTAGATGCCGCCGGTGAGAACTACATCCTGAACGGGGTGAAAATGTGGATCACCAACGCGGGCTTCGCCGATGTGTTCATTGTGTTCGCGCAGGTAGACGGTGACAAGTTCACGGGCTTTATTGTAGAGAAAGGCTATGAAGGTCTGAGTCTGGGTCCCGAAGAGCACAAAATGGGCATCAAAGGTTCTTCCACCCGCCAGGTGTTCCTCACAGACTGCAAAGTGCCAAAGGAAAACGTGCTGGGCCAGATTGGCAAGGGTCATTTGATCGCCTTTAACATCTTGAACATTGGCCGTATTAAGCTGGCGGCGGCGTGTTTGGGTGCCTGTAAGCAAGTAACCGACCTGTCTGTGAAGTATGCCAACGAGCGTATTCAGTTCAAGATTCCAATCTCTAAGTTCGGGGCGATTCGGCATAAATTGGCCGAGCAGGCCATTAGAATTTTTGCCGTGGAGTCTGCCTTGTACCGTTGCGGAAACGACATTCACAACAAAGAACAGGAGCTATTGGCCGCCGGAAAAGGCTATAATGAAGCGGTGCTGGAAGCGGCCCGTGAGTTCGCCGTAGAAGCTGCTATCTTGAAAGTGGACAGCTCTGAGGTGCTGGATTACGTGGTAGACGAAGGCGTGCAGATTTACGGCGGCTACGGCTTCTCGGCAGATTATCCTATGGACCGCGCGTACCGTGATGCCCGCATCAACCGCATCTTTGAAGGCACCAACGAGATTAACCGCATGCTCATTGTGGACATGGTCTTGAAAAAAGCCATGAAAGGCGAGCTGGATTTAATGGGCCCCGCCGCCGCCGTGCAGCAGGAATTGATGGCCATCCCAGACTTCGGTGACGAAGACAACAGCCTGTTCGCCGCCGAGAAAAAAGCCGTGGATAAGTTCAAGAAAGCTGTGCTCTTGACCGCCGGTACCGCCGTGCAGAAATTCATGATGACCTTAGACAAAGAGCAGGAAGTCCTGATGTACATCGCTGATATGGCCATTCAGACGTACATTGCCGAGTCTACCTTGCTGCGCGTGGAAAAACTGGTGAGCAAAAACGGCGAGGAAGCCGCCCAGCGCCAGCTAGACATGGTGCGCGTGGTCATCAATGACGCCGCTGACCGCATCAACAAAGCTGGCAAAGAAGCCCTGGCCGCCATGACCGAGCCCGGCGATGAGCAGAAACTGTTGCTGATTGGCCTCAAGCGCTTCACCAAACTGGAGCCGTACAACACCAAAGAAGCCCGCCGCAGAATTGCAGCTGAGATGATCAAGTCCAACGAGTTCGTGTACTAAGTTTTAGACACAAAACGAAAGACTGTCTCCATTTTATACTTGCGTTTTCGGGCTCATTTCCAGAAATGAGCCCGAAAACAGAAAAGCCCCGCCAATTGGTGGGGCTTTTCTGTTTTTGTGGACGAAGGGATTTACCCGCGGCGTCTTTCCAGCAGAATCATCATCATGAGGCTGAGCACAATGCGTTCCTGTTCGCCGGGTTCAAAGTCGCTTTCCTGCGTGACCGTGAATTTTCTTCCGAAGAAGGATTTCTGTTTTTTGAGCGTGGCAATGCGCGTGCCGTCTGGGCGGGTGACGGTGTAGCTGGGGTTGAAGAAGTAGCCGGTCAGCAGGTTGACTACCGGAATCTCGCTCAACAGCGCATCGCCCAGCCTGATCCAGACGTTGCCTTCGCGTATGGTGAAGTCCTGCTGCTGGTGTTGGTCATAGACCTCGTAATGCGCTTTCCACATAGAGGCCCAGCCTTTGCGGGCCACCCGGCCCACTTCTTGCCCGGCGGCGTCTCTGAAGACATAAGCCGCCGAAAAATCTATCCACTTGTTGGCCTTAATGGTGTAAAGCAGGTCAGACTGTGACTCATCTGTGAACACGTTCACTTCTTCCACCAGCTTGAACATTTTCTGGCGCACGTAGCAAACCGTGAGGCCGCCCGCGTTTTTTACGGTGAAATCATTGGCCAGCGTAGTGACCTTAAACTGGAAATCTAATGGGAAATCAAAATCTTGCATAGGTTTGTCTGTATAAGTTTGGCGGGCGTTTTCGGGCTCATTTCTGAAAACGAGCCCGAAAACGGAAATTTTATTTAAACGTGAGGCGGCTCAACCTGAGACCGGCCGATGCTTTGGAAGGGCGGGTGACGGTGATGATGGTGCGTTCGTCCAGCCAGGTGGTGAAGTCTTTGGCGTAGGCCACTTCCATGTCATTGGCTACGTTCAAACCCACGGCTTTGGGCGGTTCGGCGGCGCCGGTGAGCAGGTGCAGGGAACGGTTGTACAGATCGGTCTTGCCCTTGAGCGTCTCCAGGGTGAGCAGCTGTAGCCGGTTCCCGAACAAATTGGCCCTGTAGGAAATGCCTGAGAAGCCTTCCTGCGACGGAGCGGTCTGTTTTTTGAGAATCACGGAGTTCCAGGTGGGTTTCTGGTATTCATCATAGGCGAAGAGCAGAAGTTCACGGGCGTGGTAGGGGCTGGTCTCGCCCCCTTCGGTGAATTTCTTTTCGGCCATAATCAACGAGTGGCCCTCTGCGCTTACCAGAATGTCTGAAAGGTAAATGTCTTCCATGCGCTCTGCGCCGGTGGCCTGGTTGAGCTTCTGGGTGAAGGCGGGCGTGAACTGAAACTCATCCGCGAAGCGCATGTTGTTGATGGTGTAGTCAAACTTGACCATTTTAAGGGCCTGGTAGGTGCCGGTATTCTCTTCGGCTACAAGTACGGCGGCGTAGAGGCTGCTGTCTTGCTGCACCTTGTAAAAGGCATCTATCACGTACATTTTTACACCATTGAACACGCCGCCTACCATTACTTCCATGACCTTGATCTCATTGTCCTGGTTGTTGTAGCGGCGCACGCTCAGGCGCATGGCGTTGTCGGTGAGCAGGGTCACGTACTGGAACCCGGCATTGTCAATCATAACCCGCGCGCTCACCTGGCCCTGCGAAGTCCTGAAGTCATAGAGGCGGTCGCGCAGTTTCTGCAAAGAGGCGTCAAACACCTGGGCCTGCATGGACTGCAGCTGCTCATCTTGCGTGATGGTGTGGTAGGTGACCAGCTTAGACCCATCTTCAGAAAGGGCCACATTCAGCCGCCTGCTTTTGCTGGGGGCTTCCTGCAATTTCTTCTGTTGTACTTCTTTGCCGGTGGTGAGGTCTATCAGGCGGGCATACAGGGCCTGGCTTCCCTGGTCGGCCAGCAAGCGGTGGGTGATGACCAGGGCAGTGGTGCCGTTTACAGAGAAAGCTTCTACGGTTTCCTGCCTTAGCAGAGCAATGGGCGAAGACCATTTGGTTTTGAGGTCTGCCCCGTAACGCTCCACCGCGTAGGCATCCGCCGATTTCCGGCTTAAGATGACAAAATCAGCACCGCCCACCGGGAACGCCTTGCGCGGAATGCGCTGGTTGTAGAGGTCACCGGTGGTCTCAGGGGCGTAGGAGAATGCTACAGATTTTATCTTCTGCGCCGTGGCTGCTTGTTGGCAAAAAAGGAGGCAGAGCACGGCAAGCCATGATGTTCTAAAGAAATAGAGCCGCATAAAATTCATATTTGTACCTACCGTAAATATACGCCATGCCGCCTTAGGAACTGTTTAGCGCATGAAAGAGAATTACTAAAATAGTATTGATGAAAATGTAAATAATTAATTGCTAGCCTATTAATAAAATTGCGCCTATCTTTGCACCCGCATTGGGCAGGCTGCTAAATACCATAGCATTCTGTGTGAAAGTACTATTTACGGTCATACTGCAACTTGTGGATAAGTTTTTATGCCAGTTGCAGAACCTCAACAAAGGTTGCCCGTACATACCTAGGCTTATTGAGTTGATAAGTTCAGGTGGGGGAGAGCGGTGTGGTGGTAAGCAAAGAAATTAAAGTAAAACTATCTCTTCTAAAGCCCCTGCGCTAGAGCCTGATAGCAAGTGAAAATTAACGAGTAGTATATGAAATTTATTTTTAAGATGTTGGTGCTGGTGGGAATGATTCTGGTCGGAAAATTCTTAAAAGAAGACGCTTCAACAACAATTGTGAAACAAAACGGAGTGGCTACACAGAATATTTATTCTTTAGGAGAAAAGCCTTCTTTGCCGTTTGCACAGCCTACTAATCAAAAAAACGAACCTGTAACTAAAATAGGAAATCCTGAGAAAAACTTTACTTACTCGTTGAACTAAGAATTTTTTCCCTCTTTCAGAGGCCCTGACTTTAGTCTAACTGATCCGGCTCCAATTCACGGCGTTGGCACTCAGTGACCGAATATGCCGCAACAAGTTGGCATGCTCCGGAAGACTTAAGTCAGGGTCTTTTTCTATGATCGCCTGCGCCGCCACCCGGCTCTCTTTTAAAATGGTGGCATCTTTAGACAGATCTGCAATCAGCAAGTCCAGCACCCCGCTCTGTTGGGTGCCCATCAAGTCTCCCGGTCCGCGCAGTTTCAGGTCAATATCGGCAATCTCGAAGCCGTTGTTGGTACGCACCATGGTCTCAATGCGCGTTTTGCCTTCTTTGCTGAGTTTGTAGCCCGTCATTAAGATGCAGTAGCTTTGGTCAGCACCCCGGCCCACGCGGCCTCTTAGCTGGTGCAGCTGCGCCAATCCAAATCGTTCGGCATTTTCAATCACCATTACGCTGGCGTTTGGCACGTTCACGCCTACTTCAATTACGGTGGTGGCCACCATAATCTGCGTCTCGTGCTTCACGAAGCGCTGCATTTCGTAGTCTTTGTCGGCTGGCTTTAATCTTCCGTGTACCATGCTCACTTGGTACTCTGGGAACGCGCGGGTGATGCTCTCGTAGCCGTCCATTAGGTCTTTGTATTC
This sequence comes from Rufibacter sp. LB8, assembly GCF_014876185.1. Classification (NCBI taxonomy): domain Bacteria; kingdom Pseudomonadati; phylum Bacteroidota; class Cytophagia; order Cytophagales; family Hymenobacteraceae; genus Rufibacter; species Rufibacter sp. LB8. Next base: position 3,751,708 of record NZ_JADALJ010000001.1, read on the forward strand.
CAGACCTTCAGATTCTTCAATGAGCGGGTACACAATGTAAATCTGCCGCCCCAGCTTTATCTGCTCTCTAATAAACCCGAAGACTTTCAGGCGGTTGCTGTCATAGCGGTGCACGGTGATGATCTCTTTTCTTCCGGCGGGCATTTCGTCAATCACAGAAACATCCAGGTCGCCGTACAGGGTCATGGCCAGCGTGCGGGGGATTGGCGTGGCCGTCATGACCAGCACGTGCGGAATGATGCGTGGGTTCTTCTGCCAGAGCTTGGAGCGCTGCGCCACACCAAAGCGGTGCTGTTCGTCAATGATGCAAAGCCCGAGGTTCTGATACTGCACTTCGTCTTCCAGCAGGGCGTGTGTCCCAACAATCATTTTCATTTCGCCGGAACGGAGTTGTTCGTGTAGGATTCTTCGGTCTGCTTTTTTGGTGGAGCCGGTGAGTTTGCCCAGCAGGATGCCTAGTTTCTCTGCGAAATGCTTTAAGCCTTGGTAATGTTGGTCAGCCAGAATTTCTGTGGGTGCCATGATACAGGCTTGCGCGCCGTTATCCGTAGCTAAGAGCATGGTCACGAACGCGACGATGGTTTTGCCGCTGCCCACATCGCCCTGCAACAGTCGGTTCATCTGCTTGCCCGCTATTACGTCTTGGTAAATCTCGCGCACCACGCGTTTTTGGGCGCCGGTGAGGTCAAAGGGCAGGTGGTTTTTATAGAACTCGGTGAGCGTGGGCGTTTTGCTGAAAATTTGTCCGGCCAGTTCGGCTTTGCGTTTGGTGCGGGTGCGCAGGAGCTTGAGCTGGGTGTAGAAGAGTTCCTCAAACTTGAGCCGGAACCGCGCGGCCTGCAGCGTGTCCCAGTTTTTGGGGAAATGAATCTGAATCATGGCCTCGCGCTTAGACACCAGGCGGTAGTTGTCCACCAGGTCAGGCGTGAGCGTTTCGGGTAGGTGCGTGGGCGACAGCTTGAGCAGTTCCATCATCATTTTACTGATGACTTTGCTGTCTACGCGGTGGTTCTTGAGCTTGTCGGTGGTGTGGTAAACGGGCTGCAGGTAGGTTTGCTCCACCTTTACTTCAGAGGCTTCCTCCAGGTCAGGGTGAGCCATGTTAAACCTGCCGTTGAACAAACTGGGCTTCCCGAATGCGATGTATTCCTGGTTCACCTTCAGTTGCACGTTCATCCATTTCACGCCCTTGAACCAAACCAGCTCCATCTCCCCAGACGCGTCTCTAATGATGGCACTCAAGCGTTGCTTTCGGCCTTCACCCAAGAGGTTTTTCTCTAAGATTCGACCTTTGATTTGCACGTATTGCATGTCTTCATTCAGATCCGCGATGGCGTGGAACTGCGTGCGGTCCATGTACCGGAAGGGATAGTGCTGGATGAGGTCGCCGTACGTGAAAATGCCCAGCTCCAGCTGCAGCAGGTTCGCGCGTTGGGGCCCCACGCCCTTCAGAAACTCAATTTTGGTATGGAAAAAACCGGAAGACACCTATAGCAGACGCAGCTCCGTTTTTGGCCTCGTTTCCGGAAATGAGCCCGAAAACGCCCGCCAAGCCGCTCTGTAAAATTACAGAAAAGACCTGACGCGGACTAATTTGCCCTGCAGGTTTGCCCGCTGAACTTCGACTTTAAATTTGTTGGTGTGCTCTGGCGAAATGCCGTATTTGTTCCTTTTGAAAACGCAGCTAAAAATAGAAGCTTTCGTATATAGATTATCTACTCACCAAAGAAAGGAGGGACAATCTGCGCTAGGCTAGTACGGGTTACTGGTAAGCACCTTCCACGCTGGTAAGCGTTACGCCATTGAGTGGCAATTGGAAGCCCCGGTTTAGCCGGGGCTTTTCTTTTTGGGGAGATGTATTTTCGGGCTCGTTTTGAGAAATGAGGCGGAAAGCAACTTTTTTAGTGATTAAATAAGTTAATTTAGGGTGGTGGATAAATATTCAATTGAAGTTATCCAATGTTTAACCTCACCAGATTCGCTGACTGTCAATTCAGTGCGTTAAGGCTATATTAAATTGTCTATTACAATTCCTTCTGTACGTATCTTATATTGTTCAATTCTTGCAAGAAGGTCAGTTAGTTTTTGAGCAACTGCGGCTATTTCTGCATCTGTGTCAAACTTGAAATATATCAATCTGTCATTTCTTTCAAAATTTTCGAGGGGCTGTGGCAAAAAGTCTTTGTTCTGACACATAATGTTGAAAAGATACTCTGCTGATTGGTTGTTTCTGCCGAAAAGCTGAATTTCCCAACCATTAATATCGATACATGTGTCAATTGATATAAAATATAAGTTGTTTATTTTGTAATCATGTACTAATGCTAATTTATTGTGACCTTCTCTCCTTCCATCCCAAATCCATTGTTTTTTGACTAGAGGAGCAAACTCACTTTGTGGTAAAGTCTCGTTCAATCTATATACTTGCTGATATAGTGAGTTCCTGTATGATGTAAAACCATCTGTTAATTCTTGAATTGCTTCTGAATTATTTTTAAAAAATGCCCATAAGGCTCTGTTTTCCATAGTTTTTGGAGTTAAGTTTTCTATAGTTTTCATGAAATCATTTAAATGATTGACATAACTCAAATTGTTGCTACTTAAGTGCTTGCCAATATTCTTTTTGATGTTCAAGAAAATTTGCTCGTAAGTAATATTAATGAAATTGCTGTTGTTTATTTTTTCTATATCTTCTACAGAAGTTAATTTGTTTAAAGACAAAACAATACAGATTGGTTTGCGGGAATTGTAACAATATGAATTTACAGTATTGTTATAGTCTCCCAAGTCATTATGTAAGTGATGGAAAATTTTGTTTTCAATTCCAATCGCATAATTTTCTGTTAGAATTAATAAGTCTAGCCTTTTGTCATTTATGGTTTTAATCTCCCTAAGAATTTCGACTTCTTCAAAGTCTATATCAAATTTAAAATTCTTATCAATTAGGCGGGCTAAGGAATTAATTACTAAATCTTTTAATTCATGTTCATTTTTTGGATTGAGATAGAATTTTAAAATGTTACTACAAACATTTTCATAATGTGGATACCCAGAAATCTCCATAAAAGTCCGAGTTCTTTTAATTCGTGGTATGGATTTAAAATCTAGTAAAACCTTTGTATAGTCTTTTTGCATGGTGTATTTTTAAAATGATAACTACATTAAATATTTAGATAATTTTTTCCCAATTATAAACAAAAAAAGCCGGACAGCATCCTCAAGATACCGTTCGGCTTTCACATTTCCTTTCTCGCTTTCCCGTTTTGGGCTTCATTTCCAGAAATGAGCCCGAAAACGGAAAATCTACTTCTTCACCTGGTCTGTCCAGTGCAGGGTGTTCAGTAAATGCACGATGTCTTTTTTCATATACTCAATCACGGGGGCCAGCGAGTCATTGGCGGTGGAGGTTCTGAAGTAGAGGGCGCCCCTGAAGAAATGCTTGCTGCTGTCGGTTAGGTAGAACTGGAACTGGCTGGGGACTTCGCCCTCTAGTTCAAACACGCTGGCCGTGATGCCAGTGGGCGTCTGGATCTGGCTTTCCTCAATGGCGTAGGCTTTAATCTGGTGCCGGCCGGTGAGCTTGCGCGCGTCTTCCACCAAGTCATTGAACACTTTGGGATCTTGGTTAAAGTTCTTGTAGGTAAGCTGCACGTTGGCCTTGAACTGCGGGTAATACAGGTCTATCCAGTGCGGTTCAGCCAGGCGAGAGGAATCTTTGAGCACCTTGGCGTATACTGAGTGCTCAAACGTGTACGGGTGCTTTTCTTGCAGGGGCTGGTATTTGGCCTGCGGCAGGTCAATGCGGTTGTAGCCTTTGGGCTTGGGCGTGTAGTCATCAGAGGCACAACTGGCCAAAAATAAACTGACGCAGAAGGCCGCAGCCGCAAACAGGGATTTGCTATTCTTCATTGTTGTGGTGCGGCACCGTTTCATGCACGCGTACTTGCTTTATTTTTTTACTGTCGGCGGCTTCAATCTTGAACACGTAGGGCCCTAGCGTAATCTCCTCGCCGGTATGCGGAATGCGGGAGAACAGCCGCAGCATGAGCCCCGCCACCGATTCCACTTCCTGGCGCACGTCTTTCAGAAGTTCGGCGGGTGGGTCTACAATCTTGCAGAAATCATGCAGAGAGGTGCGGCCCTCAAACAGGAACGTGTGATCATCTATACGCGTATAGTAATGGTCCTCTTCGTCGTCTAATTCGTCATGTATTTCGCCTACAATTTCCTCAATCACATCTTCCAGGGTCAATAAACCGGTGGTGTCGCCGTATTCATTTACCACAATGGCCATGTGCACGCGGCGTTCCTGGAATTCGCGGAGCAGTTCGTCAATCTTTTTGGTCTCGGGTACAAAGTACGGTGTTCTGATCAGGTTCTGCCAGACAAAATCCTGGGGCGCGGTAAGGTACGGCAACAAATCTTTCACATACAGCACCCCGTCCATTTTGTCCAGCCCATCAGTAAACACCGGAATTCTGGAATAGCCGTGCTGCTGAATCTGCTTGATAAGGGCCGGAAAAGGCAAGCGCCGCTGAAACGCCACCACTTCCACCTTGGAGCGCATGATCTGCCGAACGGTAATGGAGCTGAAATTCACGATGGCCTTCAGCAAGCCTTTTTCCTGCGGCGACATGGGCTGGTTGTTGGCGGTCTGGTCCAGACTATTGGTCAGTTCTTCGGCGGCGGTGGGTGCGCCAAAGGCGGTTCTGGTGCGCTGGGTCATGTTCCGGAGCGGCAGGAACACCGCCACAAACGGGGCGCCCAGGGTGTTGGCCATTTGGGTAATGGGGAAGAACGCCGGCTGACCGTCGGTGCCCTGATGCTTGCCCCAGGCAACAGCCATGGTCTTGACCAGCCACAAAGCAAGCGCCAGGCCGCTGGCCAACCATAACAGGTGCTGCCAATCAAATGCCTCTAAAATAGTGGTGGTGAAAAACCGATAAGCACAGAATGCCAGCAGCAAATGCAACAGACTGTTCACAAACACGCCGGCCAGTACTACCTTTTCTGGGGTTTGCAGCAAATTCTGCAGCTTGGCGCCTTCTTTGGTGCCCAAGGGTTTGTCTTGGTAGGGTGCTAAAAAGCGCTGGAACGAGGCCATGGCGGCCGTAAGCAGGAAAATGGAAATGAAAAGCAGGCCCGCCACGGCCAGCAGGCCATACGCTTGGGACTGATTGCTTTCAGTGAGGGTGAAAAGAAGCGGAGAGCCCCAACTGGAGGGCTCTCCTAAGGGAGGTATACTTTCCAAAGTATAAGCGTTAGTTCAACAAATAGGGATTAGAACGGCAGATCGTCGGGCTCAGCGTCATAAGAAGAAGAGGCCGAAGCTCTGCCGCCGCTGGTTTCTTTGGCCGCCCCGCCACCGCTGTTGCCACCGTTGCTAGCCGACATGTTACCACCGCCGCCGCTGTTAGAAGATTCATTGCTGTAGCTTCCGCCACCGCCGCCGTTTTGGGACCCGCCTTCGTTGCGGCTGCCCAGCATGGTCATGTTGTCGGCCACAATCTCGGTGCTGTAGCGCTGCACGCCTTCTTTGTCCTGGTAGCTGTTGGTCCTGATCTTGCCCTCAATGTACACCGACTGGCCTTTTTTAAGGTATTTCTCAGACACCTCTGCTAGGCCGCGCCACAACACTATGTTATGCCATTCTGTACGCTCCTGGCGCTCGCCGTTCTTGTCTTTGAAGGTCTCAGAAGTAGCCAACGGGAAGCGGGCCACAGCCACACCACCTTCTAAATGACGCACTTCGGGGTCTTTGCCCAGGTTGCCAATCAAGATTACTTTGTTAATGCTTGCCATAGGGTTTATAAAGGGGGTACAAACTTATTTATCAGGAGCTACCTTGAATTCTTGCCTTCGCGCCGCGAAATCAGACTTCAAATATGCTCTTACAATATAACTAAAAAAAGCGTTCTCTCAAAAAAGAATCAATAAGCACCGGCTTGGGCAAGGCCTCTATCTGGTCCAGTGAATATAGCTGCAAGCCTATGTTCTCTAGCTGCTCCTCCCTTAAACGGCTGGGCAACGAAACCAGATAAAATTGCGCGAAGATTTTTTGATGGCTCAGCACATGCTTGTACACTTTGCCGGTGCTCACCAGCGTGGTAGCAGGTTCTGCAAGCAAATGCCCGGCCTGTTGCTGCAAGGTTTCTGGCGGCAAAGCCCTGGTCTCGGTTTCTAAGCTATAAAAATCATAGAGGCTCTGCCAGATGTCGTTGCCCGGGCGTTTGCGCAGATAAAGGCCGTTTTCATGCTGAAGTACCAGGTAATGGAAAAACCGTTCGCGGCTGCTTTTGGCCTTCTCTTTCACGGGTAGCACGTTCACCAAGCCATGCTGAAACGCATAGCACGTCTGCTGCAGCGGGCAGAAAAGGCAATCTGGGGCTACCGGCGTGCACTGAATAGCCCCAAACTCCATAATGGCCTGGTTAAAGGTGTCTGGTTCTGCGGCCGGAATCAAGTCATTGGCCAGTTGCTCAAACACTTTTTTGCTGGCAGGGGCTGCAATGTTTTCGTGCCTGCCGAAGACCCGGGCCAAGACCCGGTACACGTTGCCGTCCAGCACGGCCACGGGTTCTCTGTAAGCAAAAGATGCAATGGCCGCCGCGGTATAACTGCCTACGCCCTTGAGCTGTAACAGACCCTGGTATGATTCAGGAAACCGCCCCCCAAATTCAGTCACTACTTGTTTGGCCGTGAAGTGCAGGTTGCGGGCCCGCGAGTAATACCCAAGGCCTTGCCACAGGCGCAATACTTCGTCTTCTGGGGCGTTAGCTAAAGCGTGGACCGTGGGGTAACTCTCTATGAATCTGAGGTAATACGGCAAGCCCTGGCGCACGCGCGTCTGCTGCAGGATCACCTCAGACAGCCAGATGGCGTAAGGGTCTGTGGTTTCGCGCCAGGGCAAAGGGCGGCGGTGGCGGTGGTACCAGGCAATAAGCGTTTGGCTGAAAAAAGAAGGCGAGGCTGCGGCCATGCAAGGGGTTTAACGTGTTGGTTTGCTGCTATTACGCTGTGGCAAGTTCAACAGATTTTTAAATAAATAGTTTTTCTAACCAAAAAAGGCCCTTACCTTTGTGCCCCCGTTTGAGGGGTGCCGTAGCAATGCGGTAAAGACAAGACAAAATTACTCAATTACTTAAAATCAGTTAAAAAGTGACTAAAGCAGAAGTTATATCAGAGATTGCGGATAAGACAGGGATTGAGAAATCTGACGTTGCGGCTACAGTAGAGGCATTCTTCAAAGTAGTGAAGGATTCTATGGCCGATGGTAATAACATCTACGTGCGTGGCTTTGGAAGCTTTGTGAACAAGAAGCGCGCTAAAAAAGTGGCCCGTAACATTTCCAAAAACACCTCTATCATCATTGACGAGCACTTTATTCCTAGCTTCAAGCCTTCTAAGACGTTTGTAGCCAAAATCAAGAACAGCAAGAAGATCAAAGAAGCCGTAGTTTCCTAGTTTTTAGTATCTTTACCCCCTAACTCATTGTTTTATAATTATTTCCGGTCAAGTAGCGTATGTCAAAAGGTAAGATAGCCCTGGTTGTAACGGCTGTGGTGCTCGTCGTGCTCATGGCGCTGTTGCCCAAAGTAATCATCAACAAAGAGAAAGGGGCCGGTGAATTTGCCGCAGCCGGCGCAACTGCCACTCCTGACGCGTCAGACCATGACCCCAACCATCCGGGCCATGAGGACCACGCCACAGAGGCAGCTGCCCCAGCAAACGCAAACCCCGCCAACGCCCACATTGTAGCCAGCCCCGCGCAGTTGAAAGAAATTGCTGACATGCGGGCCAAGTTCAACCGGGAGGCCAACAGCCAGGCCAAAGCCAAACTAGCTGATGAACTGGCGCAGAAATACGCGGCCATTGCCAAGCATGACAGCGCCGGGTACTTCTACGAGCAGGTGGCCCAGGTAAAGCCAGGTGAGCAGAGTTTCAGGAAAGCAGCCGACCAGTACTTTGAGGCGTTCACCTTTGCGGCAACGCAGGAGCGATCTGCCCAATTAAGCCAGAAAGCCCAGAGCCTGTACCAACAGGTCCTGAAAAACAACCCGGCCAACCTGAACGCCAAAACCAACCTGGCCATGACCTACATTGCCGGCCCAACGCCCATGCAGGGCATCACGCTGCTGCGCGAAGTGCTAGCCGCTGACCCTAAAAATGAGAAGGCCATTTTCAACCTGGGGGTTTTGTCTATGCAGTCCAACCAATATGAGCGGGCGGTAGAGCGTTTCAGGGAGTTATTGGCCGTGAACCCCAACCACGTAGACGGTACGTTCTACCTGGGTGTGTCATTGGCCGAGACCGGCAAAAAGCAAGAAGCGCAGAAAGCGTTTCTGAAAGTAAAGGAACTGAGCAAAGAGCCCGAGGTATTGGCATCTGTAGACAGTTACCTGCAACGCCTCAACAGCGCCGAGTAAACAAGAGTCAAAATATTTTCAACCATAAAAAATCAATACTATGCCTTGCGGTAAAAAAAGAAAAAGACATAAGATTGCTACTCACAAGAGAAAGAAGCGTCTTAGAAAGAATAGACATAAGAAAAAATAGGCATTCGCTTATTTAACTACTAGCCCACATTGCCGCCTTGCGGTGATGCTGGGCTTTGGTATATTCTTCTAACTTAGACACTAAGACATTGAGTAACGAATTAATTATTAATTCTACTCAAGATGGAGAACGAATAGCCCTTCTGCAGGACAAGCGCCTGGTAGAGTATCACTTTGATAGAAATGATACCAACTACTCTGTAGGAGACATTTTTCTGGGAACCGTGAAGAAAGTGATGCCCGGTCTGAACGCAGCGTTCATTGACATTGGCTACACCAAAGACGCGTTCCTGCACTACCATGATTTAGGGGAGAACATCAAGACTCTCAATAAATACGTGAAAGCGGTGCAGACCCAGAAAAACACGTCTACCAAGCTAACCGGCCAGAAGTTTGAACCCGAGATAGACAAGTTGGGCAAAATGGCTGATGTCCTTAAAAAAGGGCAGCAGATCTTGGTCCAGATTGTAAAGGAGCCAATCTCCACCAAAGGGCCCCGGCTCTCTTGTGAGATTTCTCTGGCAGGCCGCTACCTGGTGCTGGTGCCATTTTCTAACACGGTAAGCGTGTCTAAGAAAATAGTGAGCAAAGAAGAGCGTACGCGTCTAAAGCGCCTCATTATGTCCATTAAACCGGAAAATTTTGGGGTGATCATCCGTACCGTGGCCGAAGGCCGCGAAGTGGCGGAACTAGACAAGGACCTCCGCGGCATGTTGGCTACCTGGGAAGAAGGCATCACCAAATTGCGCACCGCCAAGGAGCGCGACAAGGTAATTGGGGAGCTAGGCCGCTCCTCCTCCATGTTGAGAGACATATTGAATGAAAGTTTTGACAGCATTGTGGTGGATGACGCCAAATTACATGACGAAATCAAGACTTACATTGAGACCATTGCCCCAGACAAGCTGAAGATTCTGAAGCATTACTCGGGCAAAGTCAAGACCTTTGAACACTTTAACATTGAAAAGCAGCTGAAATCCCTGTTCGGGAAGACAGTGAGCATCCCGGGCGGCGGGTATCTGGTGATAGAACACACAGAGGCGCTGCACGTGGTAGATGTAAACAGCGGGAACAAATCCAACTCCGAGACGGACCAGGAAGCCACCGCTTTGAATGTGAACCTTACCGCGGCAAAAGAGGTAGCGCGTCAGTTGCGCCTCCGGGACCTGGGCGGGATCATTGTGATTGACTTCATTGACATGAAATCTGCCGAGAACCGCCAGAAAGTGTTTGATGTAGTCAAAGACGAGATGAAGAAAGACCGGTCTAAGTACACCGTGCTGCCCATCTCCAAGTTTGGTTTGTGCCAAATCACCCGCCAGCGCGTACGGCCTGAGCAGAACATTGTAACCGGCGAAGTTTGCCCCACCTGCCAAGGCAGCGGTAAAATCTCAGCCAGTATTTTGGTCACCGATGACATAGATCAGACCATTGAAGATCTATTGACGCGGCAAAACCAGAAAAACATTAGCTTGTACGTGCACCCGTTCCTGCACGCGTACTACACCAAGGGCTTCATCTCCAAACAGCGGAGGTGGTTTTTGAAGTACATGAAGTGGGTGAACATTGTCAAAGACACGTCTTTGGCCCTCACAGACTTTAAAGTGATGGACGAACACGGCGACGAGATAGAATTGAAATCGGCGTATTCAGAAGTGAATGGTCTCCAGGACCGCGCCGTAGAAGCAGAATAGCCCCGGCTGTTCAAATGAACATAAAAAGAGCCCCGCCTGTAAAAGCGGGGCTCTTTCTTTTTCCTTATTTTCCGTTTTCGGCTCCGTTTCCAGAAATGAGCCCTAAAACGGAAAGCAATTTTACCTTATCTGCCGCAAGTTTAGCGCGAGCGTAACTTGTGGCTGCACACGTTGTAAGTTTATAAACTTACATTCGTTTATAAGCTCACCAGATTTAAAACCACAAGTTACGCTATAGCTAAACTTGCGGCAGAAAAACATATTCCTGTTTTCGGCTCCGTTTTCAGAAATGAGCCCCAAAACGGGAATTAAAACTTAATCCCTAAATCAAGGGAAAAGCCGCTGTTCTTGATTTCTACGTTGCTGTTGCCTTTGCTCAGGTTGTCGTCCACGTTGGTGAGGCCGTGGTGATACGAAAGACCGCCAAAGATTTTTGTGCTGGGGCCCATCTGCAGTTCGGCGCCGGCACCTAGCAAGGCTCCAAACTCAAACAGATTGAATTGCTTGGTGTACTTGTCGCCTTCTGCGTCTGCTTTCTCTCCATCAATGCGGGCACCCACTAAAGTGTTCAAAGAACCACCCGCCATGAAATATACGCGCGTGTCGGTGGCTATCTCGTTGGTATATAGTTTCAGGGCCAGCGGAATCTCAATGTAATGCAGGCCAACTTCCTGTTCCATCTTGCCAGCGCCATCTGGCTGCACAGAGATGCTTCCGCCTTTGGAGTTGAACAACAAGCCAGAACTGAACGCATAATTGGTCCCGAAGAAATAATCTGCCACCACGCCAAAGCCAATGCCTACTTTGGAGCCTTCGCTCTGGAGGTTGAAAGCAGCCGGGGCAGAGGTGCGCAGGTACGTGAGGGACGGGCTGACCTTCAAGCCTATTTCTATTTGGGCGGCAGCTTTCTGGGAAAATAAAAATAAAAGGGCGGCCATACAAAATAGGGCGCGGACAGAGATCGTCTTCATAGGTAGAGAGGTATTGGTGAATGTTGAGTAGTTTTGGGTAAAGATAACTTAAGAATTCATGCGAGGATATAGTTGGTTGTGTTTTACGCTTTTGGTGCTTTTTGGGTGCCAGAAAGAATCTGCCTGTGACATGGCCCCCGAAGTGCAGAAAGTACCGGTAGAAGTCACGGTGGAGCGTCTGGAGAAGGACTTCTTCCAAATAAAAGATGCCGCGCAGATGCAGGCGTTCCTGCAAAAGAACCCTTTGTTCGCCGATAAGTTTCTGCAGCGCGCCGGCTACCCGTCAGAAGAGATCCTGACGCAGAGCCTGCTCAAACTGGCCACTGATACCAGCATCGCCAAGCTGGCGCGGGAGTCAGACGCCACGTTCAAAGACCTGAAAGATGTGGAGCAGGAGCTGGAGAATGCGTTCAAGCACGTGAAATACTATTACCCCAAGTTCCACGTGCCACCCGTGAAAACGTTCATCACCGGCCTCAGCCGTGATCTGTACGTGGGCGACAGTCTGATTGTGCTGGGTTTGGATTTTTTCATCGGGAAGAAAGCCTCATATCGGCCGCAGGCGCCGCAGTACATTTTGAACCGCTATGAGAAACCCACCATGGTGCCCGCCGCCATGCTGTTGGTCTCCAATAAATTCAACAAGACAGATTTCCTGAACAAAGAAATGCTGGACGAAATGATTGACTACGGCAAGTCATACTACTTCGTGGAAAAAGTGATGCCCTGCACGCCAGATTCTTTGATTATTGGGTTCACCGGCCAGCAACTAGCAGACGTGCAGTACAACGAAGGCAAAATCTGGGGCCACTTCATTGAGAAAGGCCTGCTCTACGAAACCGGCCAGTTCACCATCAGGAAATACATTGGCGAGCGCCCCACTGTGCCCGAGATCAGTGAACGTTGTCCCGGCCGCATTGGCACCTGGGTGGGCTGGCAGATTGTGCGCACCTACATGGAAAACAACCCAGACGTCACGCTGCAGCAACTCATGGAAGAGAAAAACGCCCGCAAGATTCTGGAGCATTCCAAATACAAACCGAAGAAAAAGTAGTGGGTATCAGGTAGCAGGTAGCAAGTATCAGGTAGCAAGTATCAAGTAGCAGGTATCAGGTAGCAAGAATTCCTATTTAGGTGCTACTGCTACCTTTAATTCATGCCCAGGCTTTCTCTATAGAAGTCAATAGCCCCTGGCTTTGGCCAGGGGTAACCCATAGTAGTGTGAACGGCTTTAGCCAAATTTATTTTTGGCTAAAGCCCCGAAATGTTGCTAGCTGAGCCCTGGCTGAAGCCAAGACCTATTCATTAGGAATGTTTGCATACAGCGGTGCACAGAGCTACTACATCTCTAGTAAAACAAAGGCCAGGAAGCTGAAAATCTGAGCACAACTTTATTTTTAAGGCGCGTTTTAGGGCTCATTTCTGAAATTGAGCCCTAAAACGGAAATCCCCGTTCAAAAGCATCTATGCACATCGCGCTGTTTCACCAGTACCACCATAACCCTGACTGTGCGGCCACGTGCCGGCATTACACGTTTATGGCAGAACTGGTAAAGCGCCACCAGATCACACTCATCACCTCCAACGCCTGGGAAAGCAAACGCCTCACGCAGTTGTATGATTGGGTGCCGCCCGGCGTGGAACTGGTTTCGGTGCCCGTGCCGTACCACAACAAAATGGGGATTGGGCAGCGCGTGAAAGCCTTCGGGGAGTTTGCCGTGAAAGCCTTACTGGCCGGCCGTAAAATTGCTAAGCCCGATGTGATCTGGGGCGTCTCTACACCGTTGACCACGGCCTGGGCCGCCGCCCGTGTAGCCAAGTACCACCAGGTGCCCTGGGTGTTTGAGGTGCAGGATTTGTGGCCATCGTTCCCCATCCAAATGGGCGCGGTCCCTTTCAAGCCGGCGCAGAAACTTCTCTATCATCTGGAGAAGAGCCTGTACCAAAGCGCGGCGCATATCATTCCGTTATCAATGGGCATGGAGCAGTACATTTCTAGTCTGGGAATTCCGGCTCAGAAAATGACCACCTTGGTCAACGGCACCGAGGTTCCTGAAAGGCCACTGTCTTTTACTGAACGGGAAGCCTTACGGGAAAAGCTGGGCTTGGCCGGAAAACAAGTGGTGCTGTATGCCGGAACCTATGGCCGGGCGAATGATATTCCCATGCTGGTACAGGCCGCAGAATTACTACAGAATCATCCGCAGATTCACTTCGTGTTTGCCGGGCAGGGGTTTGACGAGCCTTTGTTGCAAAGCGCGGCGCAGAAACAGCAGAACATTCTTATGCTTCCGCCGCAGCCGCGCCACCAGATGCTTGAGTTGTTTTCCATGGCCGCGGTCTCCCTGGTTTCCTTTATAGATTTGCCAGTGTTAGCCGCTAACTCGCCTGGTAAATTGTTTGACAGCCTGGCCGCCGGAACACCCGTAGTGGTCACCAACCCCGGCTGGACCAAAGACTTGGTGGAAACCCACCATTGCGGCTGGTACTCACCCGCTGGAAATGCTGAGGCTTTGGCCAATTCCTTATTAATGCGATTACAAAACCAGGCTGAACTAGAAACTATGCGTGAAAATGCGCACTCTGTGGCTCAGGAGCAATTTGACCGTTTGCAGATGGTGCCCAAGTTGGAGAGGATCTTTACCGAGGCGGTGAGTAGGAAATAAGGTATTCCTGAAAATAATGTGGCCTTGCAGATAAAGTACGGAAAGGTCGCGACCTGGCCACCACGCATTCCTGATCTTGGCATTCCAGATTCACGCATTGCCATTGAGGGCGTTCACTTGGTTACTCCAGGGCAAACAGATTGCTTGGGCCACCGTTCAGGACAGGTCGCGACCTGTCCGTACATGTAGCCGTTAGCTGGATCGCGTCAAAATATGTTGCCCAATAATCTGCAGCGTAACTGTGCTGGCTGTCTTACTCTTTCATCAAACCCTCCAGAATTAGAGAATTGTTTCCTTTTGAGGCAAGTCAAATAGCCTCTGAGTGGTCATCCAATAAGTTTATATTTCCTGTTTTCGGGCTCATTTCTGGAAATGAGCCCGAAAACAGATTTTTACCAGCCAATACCGTAGTCCTCGCCGTGGTTGCTGGAGCCGCCCCAGAGGCTGCCGTGTTTCCAGTCAAAGTAAATGGCGTTGATGGGGCCACTGGTGCGGTCCTCAAAGCTGAGGGTGTAGCCCATTTTCACCAGGTCATCCCGCACAGTTTGAGCAGTGTTCTTGTTCAGGAGAATGTGGCCGGGTTTGGGTTGTCGGTCTTCGGTCTTGGTGCCGCCCAGCGAAAGCCAGAGTTGGTTGGTGTTGATGTTGGCGGCCTCAGACGCCTGCTGCACGGTCATGCCAAAGTCTACCACATTCACCAGGAACTGAATCAGGTTCTGCTCCTGCGTGTCGCCGCCCTGCACCGCGAAGGACAGGAACGGTTTCCCGTCTTTCAGGGCCATGGAAGGGGTGAGCGTGACTCTGGGGCGTTTGCCGGGTGCCACCACGTTGAAGGGGTTCAATTGCTCGTCTAGCACAAAGCTCTGCATGCGCTGGCTCATGCCAATGCCCGTATTACCGGCAATGACGGCGGGCAGCCAACCGCCACTGGGCGTGATAGACACCACCCAGCCATCTTTGTCGGCGGCCTCCACGGTGGTGGTGCCCAGCCAGAGGCGTTCCTGGTAGTCTACCATGGAAGATCCGTTTCTTATGTCATGTGACGGTGCGAAGTTCCTTCTGGTGGTGTCCATCTCGTAGCCGCGGGTTTTGAGCAGCTGCAGGTAGGGGTTTTTCTTGCCTTCAAACGGATACGGGTCACCGGGGCCAATCTTGGGGTTGTTCTTGTCGGCCATAATCAGGCTGGCACGTTGCTTGGCGTACTCCTTGCTCAGCAGCCCTTTCATGGGTTCCTCAGGTCCGAAATACGAATCGCCGTAATAGAAATCCCTATCGGCGAAAGCCAAACTCATGCTTTGGTAGAGCGTGTGGATGTACTTTGTGCTGTTGTAACCCATGCCTTTCAGGTCGAAGTTCTCCAGAATGTTGAGCGCCTGCAGCATCATGGGGCCTTGGGTCCATTGCTGGAGTTTGTACACGTCCACGCCGCGGTAATTGGTTTTGAGCGGTTCTTCTTCCAGCGGTTTCCATTTGGCCAGGTCTTCCATGGTGATTAACCCGCCTTGCTCTTTGCTGCCGCGCACAAACTCCTGGGCGATGTCGCCTTTGTAGAAACGGTCATAGGCTGCCATGATGGCTTCTTTGCGGGATTTGCCTTTCTTGAGCGCGGCCTTTTCAGCTTCTACCAGTTTAGTCAAGGTCTGTAGCAAGTCTTTCTGCACGAAGATTTCGCCGGCTTCCGGGGCCTCGCGTTTCTCGCCGGGGTGCGTGAGGAAGACTTTCTTGCTGTAGGGCCACTCTTTCAGACGATCTTTGTGGCGTTCAATGCTGTTGGCGGTCTGGGCTTCCATGGGGTACCCCGCCGCCAGTTGCAAGGCCGGGGCCAACACCTCCTCCAAACTCATGGTGCCGTAGTTGGCCAGCATGTGCATAATGCCGCCCGCCGTGCCCGGCGTGGTAGCGGCCAACGGACCATATTCCGGCGGAAAACTGTAGCCTTTGCTTTTGAAGAACTCGGGCGTAGCGCCGGTGGGCGCCACGCCCATGGCGTTGATGGCGATGACTTTCTTGGTCTTCGGGTTGTAAATCAAAGCCTGCGTCTCGCCGCCCCAACTGAGCACGTCCCACATGGTGCAGGTGGCCGCCAGCATAGCGCAGGCCGCGTCTATGGCATTGCCGCCCTTCTGGAACGTGATGGCCCCCGCCGTGGCCGCCAACGGTTTTCCGGTAATCGCCATCCAGTTCTTGCCATGCAACGGCGGTTTTTGGGTCTGCTGGGCTAGGACGGGAAAGAGGGCGGAAAATGAGAAAAAAAGTATGGGTAGAAGTCTTTTCATGGATTTTGAAGAATAAGAGGTCTGTAAGCACAAAGAAATACCTAAAGCCAGAACCAGCAGGAATTGTTGCCAAAACCCCAAACAAAACCGCCGAACAGTCTCTCTAAGATACTATTCGGCGGTGCCAAAACAAACTGTTCCAGGTTTCCTGTTTTAGGCCTCATTTCCAGTAACGAGCCCTAAAACGGAAAGCCATCTTACTTCTTTTTCACATGCACCACGGCCACGCACCTGAAACCAAGCCAATCGGTGGGCGCGTCATAGGTGAAGTCCCGGCTAATAGAGATTTCTGCGAGGCTGTGTTTGAACGTGCCGCCTTTGGCCAAGCCTTTAGTAGCCGTCATCTCGGCCACGTTGCCAATCATGTTGTACAGTCCAAGAGCATTCGCCGGATTGTACCGAACGTCCTCCGGCCCCAGGCTTTTCTCTGACAAGCAGCTGAACCCGGGCGCATCTGTGGTAAAGTAGAAATCCTCCAGCACATTGAATTCCATGGCGTGGGCCACAGCACCTTTTGGGGGCGAAATGCCCAAAGAATCTATACAGTTCACAAGGGAGCTAACCACCGCGGGCGTTTGTGCAGGGCCTTTGCTGGGTCTTGCCATGCCATAAGGATAGACTTTGGGGTTTAAGCCAGCCGTGGCGGCAAATTCCCATTCTTCTTTGGTAGGCAAACGGTATTCTACGGTAATGTCATAGCCTTTGAGCTCCTTGCTTTTTTTGATGACGCCTTTCCGGTAGCCTTTATTGACAAGCGCACTGCGCCACTGGCAATAGGCCACCGCCTGTTCATAGGTCACACCTACCACCGGGTAAAACCTGAAAGCTGGATTCCGAAGATAATACGGGTTGGCTAAGTTAAGCTGCGGGAAGGAATTCTGCCACACCGTGGAATCTGGCAATTGTGATTGGTAATAAGCCGCGCTGGAATCTTTCTTGACATAGTACAGATATTCCAGGTAGCTGACATTGTCCATTTCCCTGACATCTATGTAAATGCTATCACGCAAGTGCGCCACGCCCGGCGGCGTGAACTTTTGGTAGATAGTACCACTATTCGCCTCTTTTTTGGTCTGGCCCTGTGCCAGGAAAGGCAATACCAACAGACAACAGATAAACAGGCGAAGGCGTGACGTACCAAGAAGGCCTGCGGGGGAGACAGAAAACATAACTGAGTGGAACGTTAGGAGTAAAATTGAATTTGGAATATAAGGTATTAAAAATAAGTCAAGCTACGTGCTCCAGGGTTCCTGTTTTCTGGCTCATTTCCAGAAACGGGGCCGAAAACGGGAATTACAGTTTGTTCTGCGGGTCGTCTGGTTTGTTGGGCCAGTTCTTCTCAAAGTAGGCGCAGAAATGGGTGAGGGGACAACGTTCGCACTGCGGCGTGCGGGCCAGGCAGATGTAGCGGCCGTGCAAGATCAACCAGTGGTGGGCTTTGGGCACCAAATCTGTGGGAATGTGCTGGAGCAGTTCGCGTTCTACTTCCAGCGGGGTTCTGGCTTTGGCGCTCACCAACCCCAATCGTTTTGACACCCGGAATACGTGCGTGTCCACGGCCATGGCGGGCATGTTGAAAATAACCGAGGCAATTACGTTTGCGGTCTTCCGGCCTACGCCGGGTAACAGCTGCAGTTCCTCAATGGTGCTGGGCACCTCGCCCCCAAACCGTTCTACCAGCATTCTGGCCAAACCAGCCAGATGTTTGGCTTTGTTGTTGGGGTACGAAATGCTTTTGATGTAAGGGAAAATGTGTTCGGCGGTAGCCGTGGCTAGTATTTCTGGAGAAGGGAAGGCATCAAACAGCGGCACCGTGACCAGGTTCACTCGTTTGTCGGTGCACTGGGCGCTGAGCACCACGGCAATAAGCAGTTCATACGGGTTGCGGTACGCCAACTCAGTCTCCGGTTCTGGGAAGTTCTGGGTGAAGTAGGAGATTAAGTGCCGGTACCGTTCCTGTTTGCGCATTGTCTATAAAATTGCTTGGGTAAATTTAGCTAATTTGTCTGTACAAGAGACAGCCAAAAACCATCACCAGAACAGACGAAGCATAAAAAAAAAGCCCCAGATGCAAATCTGGGGCTTTTGTGATGTTGAATGCCAGTTCTTTTACAACGGCGAACTCACACTCTTGGAGTAACGGATGATAGCATCTGTGGCCCGACGGTGGGGTTGCACGTAGGCTTCGGCCAGGTGGCACTGGGTGAGAAGCAGGTCTGCACAGGACTCCGCCAAGTCATGGTCCGCCAGCATGGCGTGTTCCAGGTGTTGGCGCTGCTGCGTGGGCAGTTCATTGTAGAGGTACTGTACTAGATCATTCTGAGTAAAGGTTTTGATCATAGGCTTTGGTATCAAGGGACATTTTTTTCCGCAAGTTGATTAATGCGTATCTCATTCTGCCCAATGCCGTGTTAATACTAACTCCGGTAGCCTCTGCAATTTCCTGAAAACTCATGTCAGCGTAGTGGCGCATGATGAGCACCTCTTTCTGGGCCGGCGGCAACAGCTGAATCAGCTCCCGCAGGCGCGCATGGGTTTCTTCCTTGATCCGCACAGATTCCACTGATTCCTCAGAGAAGCTTAGTGTGTTAAACACGTTGCTGCCGTCTTCCAAGGTGATCATAGGGCTGCGCTTCTCCCGCCGGAAGTAGTCAATAGCCAGGTTATGGGCGATACGGCAGATCCAGGATGAAAATTTTCCTTCTTCGTTGTAACGGCCGCTTTTCATAGTGTGAATAGCCTTGATGAAGGTTTCCTGCAAGAGGTCCTCCGCGGTATAGGTATCCTTTACTATTAACAGAATGGTGGTGTACACCTTGCTTTTATGGCGGTGCACCAATTCCTCAAACGCACTCTCGTTACCTGCAATGTACGACGATATTAACGCCGAATCGCTGAGCTGTACTGTGTTCATCTAAATCTACATGAAAGGTAACGTAGAGGTTTAAGCCATATTGTGAGGTTAGTATGAAATGATGTAATTCTATCTGTACCAAATATAGAAAGCGGAAAACACTTTTGCAACGGTTGCTGTAACTACAGAAAAATATTTTTCGTTTTGGGGCTCATTTCCAGAAATGAGCCCCAAAACAGCCTGTTCGGTAGTTGGGTGACTAGCAGAATTTCAATCTGTTAGGCGCCATGGGCCGCTGTTTATCTGGGGCATACGTCTACCAATGTCTTTTGCCGCAATAAGTACGCCAACTATTTACCGGAGCCCAACTTTTGCAGTTGAAATTCTACGGCGGCCAGCTGTTTGTTGAGCCCGTCATAATAGGCTTGTATGGTTTTGCGGTCTGCGGCTGTGAGGGCGGTCTCCAGCAGTTTGGCGCGCTGCTCCAGCAGGCTGACCAATTGCTCCAGCAGTTGAATCTTTTTCTCCTGCGCCAGGCTGTACACGTGCTTCTCCTGGTGGTTAGAGACGGTAGTTACCTGTCCGTCAATGACCACAATGCGGGTCTCGGTGTCGCCTACCACCTGGCGTTCATGGTTCACAATGGCACCGTAGGTGAAAATATCATCGGCCACCAGCACCACGCGCCCCTGCGGGCTCACCGCGTTTTTGGGTTTGAGCGCCACCGTCTTGCCGTCTGGCGTGCGCACGCGGCCGTCTGGCAACACCACCGTGCCGTTGGCATACTGAAAGGGCTCCTGCACCTCATACAACTGACCGCCTTTGTTCTGCACCAGCTTGCCCTGCTGCCAAAAAATAGTGTTGTCTTTAATGGTAGCCTTGGTGATCAGGGAATCAGAAGAGGAACTGGTTTGGGCGAAGCAAGCCTCCGGCGAGGACAGACCAACCAAGCTCAGAAAAAATGCAGACAGAAGAAATGCTTTCATGGGTTGTAATATCTATAGTGATTCTGACGGGCTCCGCGGGCAAGCGGTAAAAGGCAAACTAAAATAAATTCACTCAGATTATACAGAATATTTCAATTATGCAAATAGGTTCTTTGAAAAGTTTTATAAAGTGCTATATCCTTGTCAAAACAAAGGCGTATATAACTTTACTATGGAATATAACATTTACATGACACCGGAATTTAAAAAAGAGGTCAAGCAGGATCTCAAAGTCAAGGAGAAGGCGAACGCCGAGATCAAGGATACGCTGGCCATTGAGCGGACCGAGTTCTCCAATGAGCGAACGTTTCTGGCTTATCTCAGAACGGCGCTCTCGCTCATTATTGCG
The DNA here is from genome assembly GCF_014876185.1 of Rufibacter sp. LB8. Lineage (NCBI taxonomy): Bacteria > Pseudomonadati > Bacteroidota > Cytophagia > Cytophagales > Hymenobacteraceae > Rufibacter > Rufibacter sp. LB8. Next base: position 3,772,059 of record NZ_JADALJ010000001.1, read on the forward strand.
GGTTTTTCGCTGCACCAGTTCTTTAATACCAATGCGTCTATGTGGCTGGCGGCCATTATTATTCCCGTTGGGGTAGTGATAGGCGTGGTTGGGTTGTACAAGTTTATGGCCAAGCGCGCCCTCATTAAACGAAAGCGCGAAGCCTATGTGCCGGCCAAGCAAATGCTGGCCCTGCTCAAAGCCGAAAAGGCGAAAGAAACAGATCCGCGCTACAGCGGCGTGGCCTAAAACTAATATGGGTTATATTCTATAATTGTATTTAAGAGATAAAAGGAGTGCGGCGGCGAACCTGAGCCTGTGTAGTTGGAATGCAAAACCGCCCGCTTCTTTTTCTTTTCCTCTTTCTGAATGGTGCCCTGCTCATGCCGGTACGCCCGGGCCCATCTCACGTATATATACAGCCAAAAAGCAGCAAGCGGACGCCCCACCAGGTGTCCGCTTGCTGCTTTTATAGGCTAAAGGAAATTTCCGTTTTAGGGCTCATTTCTGGAAATGGAGCCAAAAACGGCTTATGACTTGGGTTGGGGCACGGCCCAGAGCCCCATCTTCATCTGGAAGATATTGGCAATGCTGGCGGCTTTCTGTTTGGCCTGGTCTGCCATGGTACCCGTGAACAGTTCATCTACCGTCTGTACAAACAAGGCCAGCCAACGCGTAAAGTGTGACCGATCAATGGGCAGCGCCAGGTGTTTAGGAAACGGTTGCCCTTTGTAGGCCATGGTGCCAAACAACACAGTTCCCCAGAAATTGTACATGTTGGGCAGATGGTGTTCCCAGTCAACCTGGGCCACTTGGTTAAAGATGGGTCCCAGCAATTCGTCTTGGTTTACGTGGGCGTAGAACGTGTCTACTAACTGGATAACGTCTTCCTGGGTGGTTATGTCTTGTTGGGGCGTGGCGGTCATGGTGGTCAAGAGTTACTTCTTCAAATACAACACCGCAAGGTTAGCAGATAGTGCCCTGTATAACAATGACGTTGGTCACTTTGGGCCGCATTTACAGAATGGAGCCCAAAAACGGAAACTAAAAGCAGAGAGGCCTGCCAAATTTCTTTAGCAGGCCTCTCTGTGGTATCTTGGGTAGGGCTATCGTTCCACTTCCACTAACTGACATTTCTTAAGCCAATGCAGGGCGTCTGTCTCAGAGGTGAAGCCTTCAAAATCGGCATCGCGGCCAAACCAGGACTGCGCTTTGAGTTGCTGGCCGAGGGCAATGGTCTGCTGGTCTTCGGCGTGGGCCGGGGCCAGGAGATAGGCTACATGCGTAAGGCTGGCTTTGGCGTGCAGGTTGGGGTAGAATTCTTTGGTCACCCAGTCCATGTCTTCGTCTGACAAAGGGCCGCGGCTCCTGATGTCAAACAGCCAGTAACGGGCGTTTGTCTCCTGAGCCAACTCAAGAACCTGTTTATATACTTCCCTCACGGTGAACGCATACACAGGCTGGGGCCAACGCAGAAACAGCACGTCCAGGTCTGGGCGGTACGTTAAAGCAATGGCGTCTAAAAATAATGGAGACATACAGCTTGGTGTTTAATTGGGTAAACTTACTAAGAATGTCCACAACCATCAAATTCCCTACTGGAACAAGAAGACTAAGATTTGGATATATAGCCAACACCTATGTTTCCAAAAATGTTCTATTGGTAGGAGTTTATTTTTAAATAGTTAGATAAAAGCAAGTCTGGCAAGCAGTTGCCGTTTTGGCAGGCAGTGGTTTTCAGGCCGATTTTCGAAGAAAGATGCCTGTGTTACGGTACTGTTATTTTTTGCGTCGGAAGAAAGAATCTGAAAGTAAGCCCTTGGCTGGCAGCGGAGGTAAGCGTGCGCTGAGTACCTTTGTCCCAAATAGATAAACCTGTGACTACACCTGCCCCAGCCCCCGAAGAACGCCATGACCCCTACGCGGTTCTGCGTCTCCCAGAATTCAGACGCTTCATATCGGCGCGTTTCTGTATTACGCTGGCCATGCAGATACAAGCCGTGGTGGTGGGCTGGCAAATCTATGACCTCACCAAAGACCCTTTGTCCCTTGGGTTAATTGGTCTCGCCGAAGCCATTCCGTCCATCACCGTTGCCTTGTACGCCGGGCACGTCGCTGATATTGTGCCGCGCAAGCGCATTATCATGACGGTGCTGAGCGTGTTGCTGTTCTGTTCCTTGGCGCTCTTGGTTTACACCATGGAAGTAGGCCATTTCCTGCGCACCTGGGGCACCACGCCTATTTACGCCATTATTTTTCTGAGCGGCATCGCTCGCGGGTTCATGGGTCCGGCGGTGTTCTCGTTCATGCCGCAACTGGTCAAAGACCGAAAGTTGTATTCCAACGCCATTTCCTGGAGCAGTACCACCTGGCAGGCGGCCTCGGTGGCCGGTCCCGCCATTGGCGGATTACTCTACGCATTTGGCGGCGTGACCATGGCCTTTGGCGTAGATGCCGCGCTGGTGCTGCTGGCCTTGATTTTCTACAGCCTCATTGCCGGCAGGCCGTTGCCGCAGACCGAAGGACCCAAACTCAATATCAAGGAAAGCCTGCAGACGGGCCTTAAATTTGTATTCGGGAACCAGATTATCTTGAGCGCCCTGGCCTTGGATATGTTTGCTGTGCTCTTCGGTGGCGCTGTGATTCTATTGCCCATCTTCGCCTCAGACATTCTCAAAATCGGTCCCGAGGGTTTGGGTGCTTTGCGCTCTGCCCCGGCTATTGGCTCGGTGGGCATGGCCCTGTTTCTGGCCTACCGGCCGATCACTAAAAACGCCGGTAAGAAAATGCTATGGTGCGTGGCTGGCTTCGGGGCGTGTATGATTGGCTTCGGGTTGTCCAATTGGTTCTGGCTCTCGTTTTTCCTACTGCTTTTGAGCGGCCTGCTGGACAGCGTTTCCATGATTATCCGGTCCACCTTGATTCACACCTTTACGCCCGAGCACATGAAAGGCCGCGTCTCCAGTGTGAACAACATCTTTGTTGGCTCCAGCAACGAAATCGGTTCCTTTGAGTCTGGCCTGGCCGCTAAACTATTGGGCGTAGTACCGTCGGTGGTGTTTGGCGGAACCATGACGTTGTTGGTTGTGGCCTTCACTTCCTGGAAAGCCGATAAGCTGCGGAAGTTGAGTTTGTAACCCCACCCTAAATCCCTCCCCAATGGAGAGGGACTTTTCTGATATTGCGTTTTCGGGCTCATTTCCAGAAATGAAGCCGAAAACGCATTTACATCTATTCACATCCAATCTAGTATACCCCTAATTCAAGGCAGGTTCCCCCTTTGAAGAGGGCGAAGGGGGATGTTTACACTTGCTGATTTACGTATTCAGAATCCGTAGGGACAGGGCTTGACCTTTCCTAAAGCGGTTGCCTTTACGAATGCCAATCTGGAGATTGGCTGTCCGGAAGTGCGTAGAGCGCTGCGCTAACTCTACGCACAACGAAGGTCTCGAGAACCGCACCGGCGGAAGTAGATATAGGCTGTTTTCAGGCTCATTTCCAGAAATGAAGCCAAAAACAGCATTTTATCCAGTAGACAAGTTTTTGCCTCGTTTAGGTTGTGCGTAGAGTTAGCGCCAGCGCTCTACGCACTTCCGGGAAAGCCAATCTCCAGATTGGCGAAACCAGCCAACATTCGACAACCAGCAATCAACAATTAATTTACTCTTCCTCCGCCGTATTCTCCTGCATGGCCAGCAAGTTGTACGCGCCCTTCACAGCAATCCGGTTAGAAGACTGTACTTCAGAAGGCAGCTGCACTTCTACAAATCCATCGCCCTTGAGCCCAGTAGTCACTTCCACGCGGGTAAACTGATTCTGGCCGTTGCCTACAAATACATAAGATTTCCCTTCAAACTGCACCACAGCGGATTCTGGTAAGGCGATGACGGCTTTTTCCTCAATGTTCACGGTGGCGGTGACGTACATGCCGGGCAGTAATTTGTGCTCGTCATGGTTTTCCAGGTGCGCGTGCACGGGAATGGTTTTGTCGCCTTCCACGCTGTGGCCTATCAGAATGATTTTGGCGGTGTGGGGTTTGGCGTCATTAGGAAGAGTATAGGTGAGGGTATGGCCCACGCGCAGGTAAGGCACGTCTTGTTGAAACGCGTTCAGCTGCAGGTGTAAATCACTGGTATTCACCAATTCAAACAGCACATCAGAAGGCGTCACCATCTTGCCCACGTTGGCAAAAGTGTTTTTCACGAAGCCGTTAATGGGCGAAGAAATGCTGATAGTTCGGGTGATTTTGCCGTTCTGCAGCCGGGCGGGGTTTATGTTAATCATCAGCAGTTTCTCACGGAGCGCGGCCAGGCTGTTTTGCAGTACTTCGCGCTCGGCGCGCACCTGTTGCAAGGTTTTAAGGGCGCTAACTTTCTCGTCAGTAAGTTCCTGCTGACGCTTGTATTCCAGGTTGGCCAGGTTCAGGCGCGCGCGGGTGTCCAGGTAATCCTGCTGCAACTGCACGTAATCCTGGTGTTGTAACGTGGCCAGCACTTGACCTTTGCGCACGTGCTGGCCCGGCAGCAGGTTCATGGTTTTCACGAAGCCGCCGTAGGGCACCGAAATGCTGACCACGCTAGTGGGCGGGGCGTCTACCTGGCCGGAAAGTTGCAAGGTGCTGCCCAGCCGCTGCTCAGAAGCCGCGCCTAATTCTACGCCCGCGTTCTGCATCTGCTGCTCGGTGAGGGTGAGTAACTCAGTGGTAGTGATTTCTGTGGATGCAGCATCAGCGGTTTTCGGGTTGTCTTTCTCAGAACAGGCAGAAAACAGGAAAAGGCTGGCCAGGCTATAGGTGATAAAAGATGCTTTCATGGTTAGTTTCCTCCTAGGTATTGGAGTTGGTACACGTTTAACTGGTAGTCTAGCAGCAGTTGCTGGTAGTTTTGCTGGATGCGCAAGAGCTGGTCGGCGGCTTGCAGGTAACTCAGGTAGCTGACCTCGCCGGCGCGGTAGGCTTTGTCAGCCTGGGTGAGGGCCAGGCGGGCGTTGGTCAGCACCTGGCTTTGGTAAAACTGCAGGCTCTGGCGCAGTCGCTGGTTTTCCTGTTGAGCAGCGGCCCAAAGGCTTTTCAGCTGGTGCTGTTGGTTCAGGAAGTTAGCTTCGGCGGCTTGTTTCTCCAGTCCGGCGGCTTTGATTCTGCCTTTCTGCGCCCCCCGGAACAAAGGGATAGCCACGCCCGCCTCCACGCCCTGGAACCGCGTGCTCCGGTCTGGCGCGTTCTCTATTTTGCCGTTGATGTCATACGTACCCACTAAACTCTGATTGAAGTAGCCCAGCGTGATGTCCGGAGCCAGTTTGGTTTTCTCCACCTGCTGCTCGCGGTCGGCTACGGCAATTTGCTGTTGGTAGACCTGGAGCAGCGGGTGATTTTCCGGAGCCGAAGGCTGGGCAAGCAAGCTGTCCACGCGCAACGGCGCAGGCACAATGACCAAGGGCTGCGGTGCCTGAATCAGGGCGTTCAAATTGGTTTGGGCGATGTTCAACGCCGACAGGTTTTGCCGCAGCCGTTCCGAGAGTTCCAGCCGTTGGGTGGTGGCGGTGGTTTTCTCCAGCAAGCCGGTCTCGCCGGTCCTGAACCGAACATCGGCGGCACGCTCCAGCACTTTGAAAATACTGTCCTGCTCCTGCAACAACCGCTCACTGGCGTGTAGAAACGCCAGCCGCGCGTAGGCCTGCTTCACCTGCCATAGTAACTTATGCTGCGCCAAAGAAAACTCCTGCTGACTCAGGTTTTTCTGCTCTAGCAACAGTTTCCGCTGCGTGCTCCAGGTGGTGGGGAACGGAATGGTCTGGCTCACCCCAAAGCGGTCATCTGTCACTGGGCTGTTGAGTTGGCCTTGGCTGTAAGTGAAATCCGTTTTGGGTAAATCAACAGCAGTTTTTTGGAGCGCCTTCCGAACGTCCACCTGCAAGCCGGCGCTTTTCAGTTGCTGGTTGTGTTGCTTGGCCAGTTCCAAAACCTGTTCCAGCGTAAGCGGCTGCGCCGATGTTTGCGCCTGACCAGCCAAAGGCAGCAGCAAAAAGAACGGCAGCAGCCAACCTAATGCGGCTTTTTTGAAGGTACCCACGCCTCTTTCCGAGTAGTAATAGATAATGGGCAGCACCACCAGCGTGAGCAGCGTGGCCGAAATCAGGCCGCCAATCACCACCGTGGCCAGAGGTTTCTGCACCTCGGCCCCAGCCGAATTAGACAAGGCCATGGGCAGGAACCCGAGCGAAGCCACCGTGGCCGTCATGATGATGGGGCGGAGTCGCGCCGCCGTGCCTTCCCGAATGATTTGTTCCAGATTGGTCATGCCGCCGGTTTTTAGTTGGTTGAAATAGCCTATCATCACAATGCCGTTGAGCACCGCCACCCCAAACAGTGCAATGAAACCCACGCCCGCCGAAATACTGAACGGCATGTCGCGCAAGAGCAAGGCAAAAACGCCGCCAATGGCCGAGAGCGGGATGGCCGTGAAAATGAGGATGGATTGTTTGATGGATTTGAAGGCGAAGAACAGCAACACGAAAATCAGCGCCAGGGCCAGCGGCACCGCCACGCCCAGCCGTTCCTTGGCCTCCAGCAGGTTCTGGAACTCGCCGCCGTAAGTGATGGTGTAGCCGGGCGGCAGCTTTATCTGGCCTTTAATCTTCTGCTGGATTTCGTCTACAATGCTCTGCACATCGCGGTTGCGCACGTTAAAGCCAATGGTGATGCGGCGGCGGGTGCCATCGCGCTGAATCTGGTTGGGGCCGTCTTTCATCTCCACCTTGGCCACGTGCTGCAACGGAATCTGCAGGCCGGCGGCGTTGCTCACGTACAGCTTCTGCACATCTGAAATGTCTTGCCGGTTCTGTTGGTTCAGCCGCACCACCAGGTCAAAGCGCCGTTCGCCTTCGTACACCTGCCCCGCCGATAAGCCCGCGAATGCCGCCGTGACGGTGCGGTTTACGTCTTGCACGGTTAGGCCGTAGCGGGCCATCTGGGCCCGGTCATAGGCCACCACCACCTGCGGCAGGCCGCTCATTTCTTCAATGTACAAGTCCTGCGCGCCGGAGATGGGCTCTATCAGCTTGCCTACTTTGTTGGCGTATTTGGCCAGCTGGTCCACGTCTTCGCCGTAGATTTTGAGCACCACGTCTTGCCGCGCCCCGGTCATTAATTCATTAAACCGCATTTGAATGGGTTGCTGCACGCCAAACGTGGCCATGGGCAGGTTCTGGTGCAACACTTCTGACATTTGGTTGGCCAGGTCAATGCGGTTGTCGGCGCTGGTCCAGTCTGCCTGTTCTTTGAGCACCACAATCATATCGCCCAGTTCCACGGGATTGGGCTCGGTGGGTACTTCGGCGGAGCCGATTTTAGTGACCACTTTCTCCACCTCCGGGAATTTCTCTTTGAGCAGCTTGGAGGCTTTCTGCACCACGGCAATGGTCTCGCTCAGGGAACTGCCGGTAAGCACGCGGGTTTCAATGGCAAAATCGCCTTCGGTGAGGGACGGAATAAACTCGCCGCCCATGCGGGTGAACAAAATCAGACTGATGGCAAACAAGCCCACCGCCAATGCCAACACCAATACCTTGGCCTTTAGCGCAAAATTCAGAAGCGGCTGGTACGCCCGGTTAATAGCGTTCATGATTTTGTCTGAGATGTTCTCTTTGTGCACCGTGTTGCGGCTCAATACCAGCGAGGCCATCATGGGCACGTAGGTCAAGGACAACAAAAAAGCGCCCAGAATGGCGAAGGAAACGGTTTGGGCCATGGGCTTGAACATCTTGCCTTCAATGCCCACCAGCGCCAGAATGGGCAGGTACACAATCAGGATAATGATTTGCCCGAACGCAGCGAAGCCCATCATCTTGCCCGCCGAGTTCTGAACTTCGTCGTCCATCTGCTGGCGGCTGAGCCTTTTGATGCCCGCCTCGGCGTAGTTGCTGATTTGGATGCGGTGAATGACAGCCTCCACAATAATCACGGCCCCGTCCACAATCAACCCGAAGTCCAGCGCCCCCAGGCTCATCAGGTTCCCAGACACACCGAACACGTTCATCAGAGAAATAGCGAACAGCATGGCCAGCGGAATCACCGACGCCACCAAAAGTCCCGCCCGCCAATTGCCCAGCAGCAGCACCAGCACGAAGACCACAATCAACGCGCCTTCAGCGAGGTTTTTCTCCACGGTACTAATGGCGCGGTCCACCAATTTGGAGCGGTCCAGGAACGGTTCCAGCACCACGCCCTGGGGCAGGGTTTTCCTGATTTCGGCAATCTTGTTTTTCACGCGGGTGATGACCTCCGAGGAATTTTCGCCTTTGAGCATCATGACAATGCCGCCGGCCACCTCGCCGTGTTCGTTCACCATGGCGCCGTAGCGGATGGCCGAGCCCTCGCGCACCTCGGCCACGTCTCTTACCAACACCGGCGTGCCATTCTGGGTAGTTTTAATGACAATTTGCCCGATGTCTTCCTGGGTTTTTACCAGGCCTTCGGTCCGGATGAAGTAGGCGTTGGGCGCTTTCTCAATGTAGGCGCCGCCCGCGTTGCCGTTGTTCTGCTCCAGCGCGGTAAACACGTCAGAAATGGTGAGGTCGAAGCTGCGGAGCCGCTCGGGTTGCAGCGCGACCTCATACTGCTTCAGCTTGCCCCCGAAACTACTGACTTCGGCCACGCCGGGCGTGCCCAGCAGTTGCCGCCGCACAATCCAGTCCTGAATGGTGCGCAGCTCGGTGGCGTCATATTTGGCCTCGAAGCCGGGGGCGGGATGGAGTTCGTACTGGTAAATCTCGCCCAGACCAGAGGAAACCGGGGCCAGCGTGGGCGTGCCCATGCCGTCGGGAATCTGTTCTTCGGCCTCTTTCAGTTTCTCAGTAATTTGCTGGCGGGCCCAGTAAATGTCGCGGTCCTCGTCAAACACCACCGTCACCAAAGACAGCCCGAAGCGCGAGAACGACCTTATTTCCGTAATGCCTGGCACGCTGGCCACGGCCAATTCCACGGGGAACGAGATGAACCGCTCCACGTCCTGCGCGCCCAGCGCCGGCGACACCGTGATGACCTGCACTTGGTTGTTGGTAATATCGGGCACGGCGTCAATGGGCAGGCGCTGCACATTGTACACGCCCCACGCCACCAGCGCCACCGTCAGCAGCCCCACCACCAGCTTGTTTTGGATGGAAAAGGCAATTATTTTCTGTAACATGTTTTTGAAAAGGAATGAAGCCAACCGTGGCGCGCGGGGCGCGATGGCGGCGAATTAGCTAGAAACTTCAGCAGGATTTCAGCTTAAGGTTTCCGGGAATAGGGAATTGTTGGCGCAGACGCTCGCAGGTCCTCCAGACGCTACGAGGTCTTTTGAGCGGACGTTTTCGGGCTCATTTCTGGAAATGAAGCCGAAAACGGAAGTTCCAGTAATAAAAACAGAACTGAAAGAACTTGCCCTTTCTTTGTCATCTCGGTTGCAAACTGCAAAAGCACTTTTTAAACGCTATTCTAATTCGCCCAAAAGGTCCTTTCAGGATGACAAAAGAGAAGAAGTGGCTCGGTTTGCAAAGTAAAATCGACTTAAAGCGAAAATCCTGCTTTCATAAATTCAGCCTTTTGAAATCAGCCAGAAGTCAAGCTCAACTCACCAACAAAAAAGAAGTGCTTACGCGAATTGGGGAGGTTGCCAGATACTGCCGGTAAAGGCGTCGGGCACGCGGGGTTGCGTTAAAGGAATGAATTGCTGCGGCTCTGGGGCGGTGTTTACCCTAAACGGCGATTGGAACATGGGCATGGCCACAAAATAGTCGTACGCCGAGTTGCCCATCTGCTTGAGCGGAAGCTGGTCGTGGTTTTCTGAGCGGGTGTTTTCCTCGCCCTGGTAATGCATGTGCAGGAATTCGGTGAAACTCAGTTGACCGTTCAGGGCCACGTGGGTTTGGTAGTGCTGCAGCATGTAAGACACCTTGGAAAGCTCGTGCAGGTCTGAGTTGGGCAAAAGAGAGCCCAGAAACAGATACACGGCAAGAAAGAGAATTCTGGCTTTCAAGGTTGGGGAAGTCTTTTGACAAAGGTAGGGAATATTTTCAGGAGTAGCCTTAAGCTGTCAGCCCAGAGAAAAGGCAGAGGTAAGATTTCCGTTTTCGGCCTCGTTTCTGAAAATGAAGCTGAAAACGGGAATTTTGTCTTTAGAATTTGCACGCATTCCGCTTCCCTTTGAAGGGGGTAGGGAGATGATGGCGCGTGTTGCTTCCGTTCTTGCCATAAGTTTAGCGCTAGCATAATGGTTGCTGCCTACACGGTAAGTTTATAAATTTACGTAAGTCAATAGACTTACAAGTGCAAAACCACAAGTTACGCTAGCGCTAAACTTGCGGTATATAGGGGCAGAAAGGAATGCGATGGATTCTTTTATGGATTCTTTTAAAGAAATTCAGCACGAGTTATCATCCCCCTACCCCCTTCAAAGGGGGACGAAATGCGTGGAATAGCAGCAGCACAAAAGACCTCGTAGTGTGCGAAGCTCCTACGAGTGTCTCTGCCAACTGCTGTTTTCGGCCTCGTTTTCAGAAACGAGGCCAAAAACAGAAACGCCCGCCGGAAATGAAATCCAGCGGGCGTTCCCGGTTCTAAAAAATTGGCAGACTACGCAGTTGCCGTAGCAGCCTTATCTGAAGTGGCTTTTCCTAGTTTCGCAGCTTTGGTGGCTTCGTTCTTGGCTTTCTTAGGACGGGCGTTGCCAAATGAACCCATGCTGATTTTACCTTTTTTACTTTTCGGATCTCCTTTTCCCATGACGGTACTTATTTTAATGAATGTGGTTGAACAATAGGTGACAAGTTGTCTTTTATGAGAAACTTGGCGTGAAAGTTACGAACTCTACGCAGTAAGCGCAAATTTAACCTTTGTTTTCGGCTCTATTTTGAGAAACGAGGCCAAAAACGCATTGGCAAACAGGCTTCTAAATGCCGTTGCGTTTGGTTACCTTTGCGGATTGGCCTCCCGGTGTTTTTCTAATCGCGCAACAGAATTATTCCTGCGCGGTTTATGTTCTGGAGAGGCTATTATTCCATATGACAGAAGACAACTTCCAAGATTCAGAGATAGACGCATTAGATGCCCGTGAGAACATCATCATCAAGCGGGCCCGCGTCCATAATTTAAAGAACCTGAGCGTGGCCCTTCCGCGCAACCAGTTCATTGTGGTCACCGGCCTTTCGGGCTCCGGCAAATCGTCCCTGGCCTTTGACACGCTCTACGCCGAAGGCCAGCGCATGTACGTGGAAAGCCTGAGTTCCTACGCCCGCCAGTTTTTGGGGCGTATGGACAAGCCCGATGTGGATTACATACGCGGCATCAGTCCGGCCATTGCCATTGAGCAGAAGGTGAGCATCCGGAACAACCGCTCCACGGTAGGCACCAGCACCGAGATTTACGATTATCTCAAGCTGCTGTACGCCCGCATAGGAAAGACCATTTCGCCGGTGTCTGGGAACGAAGTCAAGAAAGACACTGTGAGCAGTGTGGTGGATTTTCTGATGACCCAGCCCGACGGCACGCGCCTCATGATTCTGGCCCCGCTCAAGCAAAGCAAAGAACGAAAACTCAGCAAAGAACTGGACTTGCTTTTGCAGAAAGGCTATTCTAGAGTATTGCTCAACGGTGAACCGTTTTTCATTGAAGAACTAATAGCCGAAGGAAAGCCAGAACCCAAAGGCGAAGTATTCATTCTGATTGACCGCACCGTAGTACGCCATGACGAGGAAGCCGAGAACGTGCAGATGCGCCTGGCCGACTCCGTGCAGACCGCGTTCTATGAAGGCCACGACGAATGCCACATTCAGATGGGCGAAGAAAAGCGCGTGTTCTCCAATCGCTTTGAGCTGGACGGAATGGTGTTTGAGGAGCCCAGCGTCAACTTCTTCAGCTTCAACAACCCCTACGGCGCCTGCCAAACCTGCGAAGGCTGGGGCAGCGTGTTGGGCATTGACCCAGACCTGGTCATTCCAGACAAAAGCCTCACCGTGTTTGAGGGAGCCGTGGCCCCGTGGCGCACCGAGAAGCAGAACGAATGGCTGCAGCCCTTGATTAAAAACGGGATTCGGTTTGATTTTCCTATTCACCGGCCCTACAATGAATTAACCGAAGAACAGCAGGAACTCCTCTGGAAAGGCAACAAGTACTTCTCGGGCCTCACAGATTTCTTCAAGCACATTTCGGGACAGACGCACAAGATTCAGTACCGCGTGCTGCTTTCCCGCTATCGCGGCCGCACCACCTGCCCAGATTGCAAAGGCAGTAGATTGCGCAAAGACGCCAGCTACGTGAAAGTGGCGGGCAAAAGCATCACAGATTTAGTCTTGATGCCCGTGACCAAAACGCTGGAGTTTTTCCAAGGCCTGGAACTGAGCGCCAACGACCAGGCCATTTCAGACCGATTAGTCACCGAAGTCACCAACCGCCTCAGTTATTTGGTGCGCGTGGGCCTGGGCTATTTGACCTTGAACCGACTTTCCAATACTTTGTCTGGTGGCGAGAGTCAACGGATTAACTTAGCTACTTCCCTCGGGAGCGCCTTGGTGGGCTCTATGTATATCTTAGATGAACCCAGCATCGGGCTGCACCCCAAAGACGCTGACCAGTTGATTGGCGTACTCAGAACCTTGCAGCAGATGGGCAACACCGTGATTGTGGTGGAGCACGAGGAAGGCATGATGGAAGTGGCAGACCAAGTGCTGGACATCGGCCCAGAGGCTGGTTCCGGTGGCGGAAATCTTATGTTCCAGGGTACGTTCCAGGACTTGCTCAAAAGCGACACCTACACTGGTCGTTACCTGAGTGGCCGCATGGAAGTGCCCGTTCCAACACAGCGCCGGCCGTGGCGCAACTGCGTGGAGATTCATGGTGCCCGTGAGAACAACCTCAAGAACGTGACCGTGAAAATGCCGCTGAACGTGATGACCGTGGTCACCGGCGTGAGCGGCTCGGGTAAGTCCACCTTAATCAAGAAAATCTTAGCGCCGGCGCTGATAAAATCCCTAGGCGGCCACGCCGATGCCACGGGGAAATTCGACAAACTCAGTGGCGACATCAACAAGGTGGCGCACGTCGAGTTCGTGGACCAAAACCCAATTGGCAAGTCGTCGCGCTCCAACCCGGTGACCTACGTGAAAGCGTATGACGCCATCCGGACCATGTACGCCGACCAGGCCTTGGCGAAGGCGCGCGGGTTCAAGCCGTCGCACTTTTCCTTTAACATTGAGGGCGGTCGCTGTGAAGTCTGTCAGGGCGAAGGCCAGGTGAAGATTGAGATGCAGTTCATGGCTGATATTTACCTCACCTGCGAGGCCTGCGAAGGCCAGAAGTTCAAACAAGACATTCTGGACATTCAGTACAAAGAGCGAAACATCTCCCAAGTGCTGGACATGACCATTGATGACAGCCTAACTTTCTTCAAAGACCAGCCCAAGATACTGGAGAAACTCAAACCGCTGCAAGACGTGGGCCTGGGCTACATCAGATTGGGGCAGAGCAGCAACACCTTGTCGGGCGGCGAAGCGCAACGCGTGAAGCTGGCCTCGTTCCTGACCAAAGGCTCCACGCCGCACAACGGCAACATCCTGTTCATCTTTGACGAACCCAGCACCGGCCTCCACTTCCATGACATCAGCAAACTCCTGACCGCGCTGAACGCCCTGGTAGAAAACGGCAACACCGTCCTGGTGATTGAGCACAACATGGACATCATCAAATGCGCCGACTGGATTATTGACCTCGGCCCCGAAGGCGGTACCAATGGCGGTCACCTGCTCTTTGAAGGCACCCCAGAAGATTTGGCCAAGCAGTCAGAAGAGAACCACACCGCCAAGTATCTGAAACCGAAGTTGTAAGGAAAGCCGTTTTCGGCCTCGTTTCCAGAAATGAAGCCGAAAACGGAAATTCTTGGTAGACCTGTGAGGTTTTCATAACCTCACAGGTCTTTTTGTTTCCTCAATTTTCAGTACTTTGCTTGTATGATGAAGGCGAAATATATACTGTTGCTGTTAGTGTTGATTCCGCTGTTGGCGGCAGGTTATTTCTTGAAGAGGCGGTACGATAAACCAATTCTGTTAGCGAATGCGGAAGCACAGGTGCAGAATTTGGCGAAGAAGAATTCCTTTCAGAATGGCGACTTAATTTTCCACACGTCTCGTTCAGCGCAGAGTCAGGCCATTCAAGTGGCCACCAAGTCTAAATACAGCCACTGCGGCATCATCTACCAAGAAAACGGCGCCTATTATGTTTTTGAGGCGGTGCAGCCAGTTTCCAGCACACCCTTAGCTAAATGGATAGCCCGCGGCGAAAACGGTCATTTTGTGGTGAAACGCCTGAAAAACGCTGAGCAGGTGTTAACGCCCTCAGTACTAGCCAAAATGAAAAAGGAAGGTAATGCGTTGGCCGGCAAAGACTATGACCTCACCTTTGAATGGTCAGATGATAAAATTTACTGTTCAGAACTTATTTGGAAAGTGTACCAACGCGCCACCGGTTTGCAAATTGGGAAACTGGGACAGCTGAAAGACTTTGACTTAAGCGCCAAACCCGTGCAGGCCAAAATGAAAGAGCGTTATGGAAACAATATTCCATATGATGAGAAAGTAATTTCGCCAGCCAGCATGTTTCAATCAGAATTGCTGGAGACAGTTGTAGAAAAGTAAATATGAAGAAGCTGTATCTGCTCTGCCTGTTCATGAATTTTATTACCGTTTTAGGGTATGCTCAACAAGGTTCAAGTTCTGGGCTAATCACTACCGTTGAGGCAAACAACAAATGGCTAGATAGTCTGGAGACACTTCCATTGAGAGGAAAAATTGAGGCGCTAACATTTAGGATGGTACAGGACACAGCGGTAATGGTGCTTCGGTCAATGCCGGACAGAATTTCAGCCAAACAGATTAGAGTAGCTAAACCAAACAAAATCATAACAGATTGTAAACCAATTATTATTGTGAATGGCAAATTGTTGGGATATGAAGAAACTTCATCCTCTTATGTAATGAAAATTGCTAGCATATTAATTGACGCTAGAGTAAAAAAACTGGAAGTTATACGCGGCGCAGTGCCTTCAGCCATTTACGGTTATAGAGCTGAGTGCGGCGTATTGGCAATTGAGCTAAGCAAAAAGTCTTTCAAAAAACTGGAAGCGCTAGCTAAGTAAGATTCCTTCCCTTTCCTTCAACCCAAATCCTGTCAATTCACTAACTTAGCGGCTGGCGCAGACTTTCGTTTTCGGCTTCATTTTCAGAAATGAGCCCGAAAACGCAGGGTACGCCCTATCACCCAAAACCAACCCCTATGAGAAAGAACATTGTTGCCGGCAACTGGAAAATGAACAAAACCGACCAAGACGCGCAGGCGCTGGTGAGCGAGATTGACAACATGGTCAGAGACGAAGTCACCACAGACAACGTGGACGTGATTGTGACGCCGCCGTTTCCGTTTCTGAGCGCAGTGGGCAAGTTGATTCAGGGCAACCCGCGTTTGCATTTGGCGGCGCAGGACGTGAGCGCGCATGAAAGCGGCGCATACACCGGCGAAGTGTCGGCGGCAATGCTCAAATCTGTAGGTGTGGAATATGTGTTGGTGGGCCACTCAGAGCGCCGCCAGTACCATAATGAAAGTGCAGATTTGCTTTTGAAGAAAATGAAAGCGGCGCTGGGCCAAGGCATCAAACCCATCTTCTGCTGCGGCGAACCGCTGGAAGTGCGGGAAGCCGAAGACCATTTCAAATACGTGAACGAACAGTTGAGAGACACGGTGGCGCATCTGAGCAACGAGGAGTTCGACAAGATTGTGATTGCCTATGAGCCTATCTGGGCGATTGGCACCGGCAGAACGGCCAGCAGCCAGCAAGCCCAGGAAATGCACGCCAGCATACGCGAAGAACTTTCCAGACTGTTTGACGCCGAGGCAGCCTTCAACAAAACCATTCTGTACGGCGGCAGCGCCAACCCCGGTAACGCCCAAGAACTGTTCGCGCAGCCAGACGTAGACGGCGGTTTGATTGGCGGGGCATCGTTGAAATCCAGAGACTTCACAGACATCATCAAGGGCTTTTAAGAAAAGTCCTGAGTTCTGAGTCGGGAGTTCTGAGTTAAAGCAATTTGTCAAAAGCGTTTTCGGGCTCATCTCTAGAAATGAGCCCGAAAACGCTTTGTTGTAATGTTACCCTGAAGCTTATTAAAAAGCTCCCCTCTCCGTGGGAGAGGGGCTGGGGGTGAGGTGCCCGTTTTTGCCTTCGTTTTCAAAATTGAGCCCGAAAACGCACGTTCTATCCATTCCCATCGTTTCCTTTAAATAGGCGGCCCTGAAAAGCTGCCACCAACCCAAGACATCACCATGGATTATATTGAAGTCACCATTACCGCCTCACCAGAAAACACTGAAATGCTGATCGCTGAATTAGGCGAACTGGGCTATGACACCTTCCAGGAAACCGAAGAAGGTTTTCAGGCCTATGTCACCGAAGATGTGTACTCAGAAGAGGCGTTGCAGGAAGTGCTGGCCCGCTACAGTTTTGCGGGTGCGTTTCCGTACGCGGTGAAAACCATCCCCAAGCAGAACTGGAACGAGGAATGGGAAAAGAACTTCGAGCCGCTGCTGATTTCCAACAAAGTCTCTGTGCGCGCCGATTTCCATCCCAAACCAGACGGCGTGGAATATGATGTGGTAATTACGCCTAAAATGTCGTTTGGCACAGGGCACCATGAGACTACCACGCTTATGATTGAGAACCAATTAACCCTGAATCACGTAGGCAAGCGCGTATTAGACATGGGGTGCGGCACCGGAATTCTGGCCATTCTAGCAGAACAGCTGGGCGCCACCAATGTTTTGGCCGTGGACATTGAGGACTGGACCGTGGAAAACGCCCAGGAAAACGCGGCCCGCAACGGCTGTCAAGCGCTGCAAGTGAAACTAGGCGATGCCGAAGTATTAACCGGCGAGGCGCCCTTTGATATAGTGTTGGCCAACATCAACCGCAACGTGCTCCTGGAAGATATTTCGGTGTACAGCCAGTTGCTCCCGGCCCAATGCCCCTTGGTATTGAGCGGCTTTTACACCGAAGACCTCCCCGTGCTGCAGGAAAAAGCAGCCGCGCATGGCCTCACCTTAGAGTCCCAGCGAAGCAAAAACAATTGGGTTTCAGCCATTTTCAGGAAAAACGGCTAATTTTCAGTATCTTATCTTCTTATGAAGCATCTTTCTTTATTTCTGGTTTTGGCGCTGGGTTGGGTAACGGGGTTTGCGCAGACCTATAAAGTGACCGCAGATAACCCGGAGCAGTTTCTGGTAGATGTGCGGGCCATGATGACCGCCACCAAGAACGAGGCCGCCCTGCAAGCCGCCACCGGCCTGGAGACCGCCTGGAACTCCGGCAAATTCAGCGCCGCCCAGAAAACCAAGGTGATGGACCTCACGCAGCAGATGCTCAAGAAAAAGCTGAAGTCAAGGCCGCATTTTGAGAACTTCTTCGGGGCGTTGGCCAGCAGTGTGAACGTGCACCAATACACCGGCGCCAACCTTGACAAGTTCCTGCACGTGACTGAACAGACCCTGCAAAAGCAAGATTACAAAGTCTTCGAGAAATTCCTGAGCAACTCCTACTTATTCCTAAGCTCCAAAACCTTGTACAAAGGCCCTAGCAACGGCATGCGCGTCTTGAGCGGAAGTTTCTCTTTTGATTACAAAGAAGGAAACGCAGACGCCGGTGGCGCACCCGCCTGGGGAGATGAACCCGCGCCTGCTCCGGCAGAGCCCGTGGTTAAAGTAGAACCCGCTGCTAAGGCTGCGCCTAAAAAAGCTGCCCCTGCCAAGAAAGTAGCCAAACAGGAAGACGCCTGGGATGCTTGGGAAGCCACTAAACCCAAACCCGTGGCAGATGACCCTTGGGCCGCCTGGGATCAACCCAAAAAGAAGCCCGTAAAAAAGAAAACAGCGCCAAAAACCGCCGCCAAAACTGCGGCAAAAACGCCGGCTAAGAAAGAGGAACCTGCCCCGGTAGTAAAAGAAGAACCCCTGACCCAGAAACGGTTTGAGTACTTCGCGCAGCCGCTACCCGTGTTGGCCGGACCTGTTATTGTCTTAGACAAAGCAGATTTGCTCTTCACCACGCCGTTTGACTCCGTGACCATTAAAGGAACCACCGGTGCCGTGTCTCTTAACGGAAACCAATACGTGGGCCAGGGCGGAAAATACTCCTGGAACACCCTGGGCGGTGTTGCCACCGCTGAATTCAAAGGCCTGGCCATTGACGTGTCAAAATCCGGGTTTAAAGCCGAAGACGTGTTGCTTAACCTGCCCACCGTGGCCGAAAATGACATCAGAGGAAATCTGGAGCATAAAATCATCAAGCCCAAAGCCAACGGTGAGAGCGGCTACCCACGGTTCATCTCCCATACCAATGATGCCAAAATCAAGCGCTTTGGGGCAGACATTCAGTACATAGGCGGTATGTCTCTGCACGGCAATACCTTGATGAGCGCTGCCTTAGACGGTAGTACCTCCAGCATTTGGGTGTCAGAAAGCGGGGTGCGCAAATTCAGGGCGTCGTCTAGAAACTATACCATCACAGACAGTTTGATCACAGCGCCGTTGGCCAGTATTGCGGTCTTCCAAGGCACAGACTCCATCACGCACCCGGGCACCAAATTCAAGTACAACAAAGACGCCAAGCGGTTGGTTTTGCTGAATCCAGACGGCTTGTACAAAATGACGCCCTACTCCCACTCGTACCACCAGATGGAACTGACCACAGACATGGCGGTGTGGGATTTAACCCAGCAAAAGATTGATTTCGCTATACTCACGGCCAAAAACCAGGTACCGGCGCAGGTCAACTCCAAAGAATACTACACAGAGACCCGTTTTCAGCAGATTAAGACCATTTCCAACTTCCACCCACTGTACGCGGCGGTAGGTTATGGTTTGCAGCAGGGCACGCGTGCGTTTCATATTGCGGAGATGTCTGAAAGCACCAAGATAAAACCAGAGACGCTCCACAATGCCTTGACCACGCTGGCCCAGGGCAGTTATGTAGACTATGACCCCAATACCGGAAATGTCTACCTGCTTGACAAAGCCTACCATTTTGTAGACGCATCAAGAAACAAGAAAGACTTTGATTACATCCATTTAAATGCGCTGTCGCCGGCCGGTAAGAATGCCACGCTTGACTTAACTACTGGTGACTTGGTGCTGCGCGGCGTGAAGAAGTTCACCTTCAGCGGTGACTCGGCCGTGGTGGCAGAGCCAGACAGCCAGATAGTGCGCATCCAGAAAAACCGCAACATTTTGTTCAACGGCCGTGTGAAATCGAACAACTTCACCTTTAAAGGGAAAGAGTTTCTGTTTGACTACAACGGGTTTTTCATAGACCTGGCCAAGATTGACTCCACGGTACTCACCACCCAGACCAAAGACAAAGCCGGTAAGCAGAAAGAAACGCCCTTTACCTTGGTAAGCCGGGGCGGCCAGGGTACGGCCAAACTCTACCTCAACAAAGCCGACAATAAATCTGGCCGCAAGCCGGCGCCTGGTTACCCGTCATTAGATGCGGTGTCTGGGGCCACGGTGTATTTCAACAAACCAGAGATTTTGGGCGGCGTGTATGATACCAGCGTGTACTTCAGCATTCCGCCGTTTAAGATTGACAGCCTCACCAGCAGCAAGGGCTCCGCGGTAGGGTTTAACGGCACGTTCCATTCGGGGGGCATCTTTCCGCCCATTGAAACCAAACTGTCTATTCAGCCAGACGGTGCCTTGGGGTTTGAGTACCTGGTGCCTAAATCTGGGTTTGATGTGTACGGCGGCAAAGGCAGATTCACAGACACGCTCACCATGAACACCAAAGGCTTGCAAGGCAAAGGCGTGCTCACCTACCAGACGGCCACCATGCATTCCCCGGCCTTTGTGTTCTTCGTAGATTCGGCCATTACCAATACGGGTACCAAAGGTAGTTTCAAAGGCGGTTCTGTGGCCCAGGGCTCTTACCCCAGCGGGGCTTTCAAAGGCTTCAGTATGAACTGGTGGCCGTACAAAGACACGCTGCAAGTGCATTCCAAAGGCAAAGAAGTGATGAGCCTGTTCAATGACCGGTTCACTTACAAAGGCATGCTGGGCTTTACCCCAAGTGCGCTGTTTGGCGATGGCGTGGCCGAAAACGCTGATGTGGCCATAAAATCGCCGTTGTTCATGTTCAAGAAAGGCTTGATTCATGGCAACCAGGCATCTATGGAAATCAACTCCTCAGACAAGACCAAACCAGCCCTCACCACCTATGATGTCTTTCTGGACTTTCATTTAGACGAAGGCTACGCCGAATATGCGCCAGAGCGGAAAGGCTTCGCCAGCACCGTGTTCCCGTTTGCGCAGTACAAGTCCAGCCTGGGCGGCGGCAAGTGGGATTTCAAGACTAAGAAACTCACCTTGTCCAGCGGCTCAGATGACCTGAACAACTCGTATTTCTACTCCATGAAACCAGGGGTTGACTCTATCGCGTTCCAGGCCAAGGGCGCGGTGTATGATCTGAGCAACTACACCTTGCTGGCTTCGGGCGTGCCCTACATTCCGGTGGGCGACAGTTACCTGATCCCAGACAGCAACCAGGTACACATTCTGCAAGACGCTAAACTTAAATCTTTCCAGAACGCCGGGCTGGCCATGGACTCCGTGCAGAAGTTTCACCAGATGGTGCGCGGCGAACTGCATTTAGACAACGCCTTCGGGATTACCGGTAACGCCATTTACCGCTTCACCAACTCGGCCCAGGACACGTTTGCCATCAAGTTCAACAAGTTTGACTGGAACCAGCCGGAGGTAAGCAAGAAAGACGAGAAGAAAGGCGTGAACGGCAACCCGCATTTCCTGGCCATGGCCAACGTGAAAGAGACAGACACCTTGTTTATTCTGCCCAATGTGCGGTACCACGGTGACATACAACTGGCCTCTAACCAGAAGTTGCTGAACTTTGACGGCCACGCCAAATTGCTGTTCAGAGGGGCCGAGAACTCAGACTGGTTCCTGTACAAACGCGAAGGCCTGGACCCGCAAGACGTTCGCCTGGAAATAAAGAAACCCGCCCTGGCAGACGGAACGCCGCTGAAAACCGGTATCCACATCAACGCCACCGACGGCAAAATCTATAACACCTTTGTGTCTAAAAAACAGTATGACGATGACCTGGATGTGTTTGAGGTGGAAGGCCTGCTGTCTTTTGACAAAGAGAAAAAGCAGTTCAAACTAGGCGATGAGGCCCGCGCCTACGGTAACTCTTACACCGGTAACGTGCTGCAGTACAATGACGCCACCAAGCAGGTAACCTATGAAGGCCAGTTCAAACTAATCAACAATGTGAAAGGCTTCAACCTGCAAGTGTCGGGGAGCGGTTCTGGGCGTGCAGACAGCAGTTTGTATGAACTGGACACCTTTATGGCCTTTGATTTTGACGCTCCGGCCCAGGCCATAGAAAGCATGGGCACTATCATTGCCAAGAACAGCCAAGGCGCCCCTGAAGGCGTGGATCTCAACAGCCCTACCTTGCCGTTCAAGCTGGCCGCGTTTATTGGCGACAAAGGCGTGGAAGATTTCAAGGCCAAAACCGCTGCCAATTATGTGCCGTTCTCCAAGATTTCGTCTAAACTGATCCATACCTTGGTGCTGAACCAGGTGCAGCTGAAGTGGTCGCCTAAAACCAATGCCTGGTACAGCGTGGGCCCGTTGAGCCTCGCCGGCATTGACAAAACCGACATCAACGCCAAGATCAACGGTTACATTGAGATCAAGCGCGGCGCCAGCGGCGATAACGTGACCGTGTATTTGGAGCCTAGCCCGTACGCCTGGTATTACCTGAGTTTCTATGAAGGCGCGCTGGGCATGGTGTCAGCAGACGGGAATTTCAACTCCATCATCGCCAACAAGTCAAAAGGCGGGCCGGGCACGGGGTCGTATGCTTTCCACGCGCTGGAACAGATAGAGAAAATGGAATTTGTGAACTACTTCCGGAAGAATTACCTGGGCCAAGGACCAGTCAAAGCCGTAGCCGCGCAGCCCACCTATAACACGTTTGACACCGCTCCGGCAGAGGAAGAAGGCAAGAAAGGCAAGAAAGCGAAGAAAAATAAAAAGGAAGAATCTACTGACGCCTTGCCCGCAGGTTTTGACACGCCGCCCGTAACCGAGGAGGAACCAGCCAAAAGGAAGAAGAAAAACAAGAAAGAAGAAGAGTCCACAGATGCGTTGCCACCAGGCTTTGAGAAACCTGCCGCTGCCACGCCACCAGCTGGCGGCACAACACCTGCACCGGCCACTCCCGTGAAAGAAGACCCGGCAGAAAAGGCGAAGAAGGACAAGAAAGAGAAGAAAAAGAAAGAAGACGTGGAGCCCGCCCCAGACATTCCGGTGGCGGAGGAAACCGAGGAAGACCCCAAAGCCAAAAAGGAAAAGAAGAAAAAAGCCAAGAAAGGCGAAGGCGAAGTCCCACCACCAGACATTCCGCCTACCGGCAACGAATAGGTTTTCCAGACTCCACTAAAGTAATTCCCGTTTGGGGGCTCATTTCCAGAAATGAGCCCCCAAACGGGAATTTTCTTTACCTCATAACAGAATCGTAGCGTGGTGGCCCTGGCCCGACGGGTCTCCATGAAGCCTAAACAGTTAAAATTTCAGCAAATTTTAAGGCTGGTCAATGGCTGCAAATAAAAGTTTCCGCCTACTTGAACCAGTTTTGCCGCGCAGCACTATCTTTTTCCGCGGAACGGCACTACGTTTTCTGATAAGATAGAAATTTGCGTTTTCGGCTCAGTTTCCAGAAATGAGCCCCAAAACGGGATTCTCTTTTAACTGAAGTTTAGGCTGGGGCACCTGAGGGCTTTTTTCTATATTTGAAGATATTTCCCGGCTGGCAGGGCGTTCCTGCGGGCTCTCAACTGAATTCTATGGACTTGATATATATCGGCGGAGCCGTATTGCTGGCGTACTTGCTGGGCGCTATTCCCACCGCCGTCTGGATTGGCAAAACCTATTACGGCATTGATGTGCGGCAGCACGGCAGCGGAAACGCCGGCGCCACCAATACCTTTAGAGTGCTGGGCAAAAAACCGGGTTCTATTGTAATGGCGGTAGATATTCTCAAAGGTTTTGTAGCCACGTCTTTGGCGTATGGCTTGCTCTATTTCTATGCCATTGGCCATGACCAGGTGGTGCTGTACAAAATCATTCTGGGCACGGTGGCGGTGCTGGGGCATATTTACCCGGTGTACGTGGGCTTTAAAGGTGGCAAAGGCGTGGCCACGGTCATGGGCATGGTGCTGGCGGTGCATTTAGAAGTGGCGTTGATCTGTCTGGCCATTTTCATTGTCATGCTTTTGATTTCCAAGTACGTATCGTTGAGTTCCATGACGGCGGCTATTTGTTTCCCGCTGATTTTGTTGTTACCCAAGTACAGACCAGAAGAAACGTTGCTGCTGGTGTTTGGCGTTTTGATTGCTTTAATGGTGGTCTACACGCACCGCAAGAACATCACACGCCTGCTGCAGGGCGTGGAAAGCAAGGTGAATTTCGGGTTTGGGAAGAAAAAATAAGTAATACACAGCAAAGCCATTCCTATAAACGGGTGGCTTTTTGCTTTTAAACCAAGAACTATGAAAACGTATATTGACCAGAACAAAGACCGTTTCATCTCAGAATTGCTGGACTTGCTGCGCATTCCGTCTGTGAGTGCTGATGCGGCTTTTAAAGGAGACGTCCTGCGCGCCGCGGAATTTCTAAAAGAGAAATTAGCCGAAGCCGGAGCCGACAACGCCCAACTCTTTGAGACCGCCGGCAACCCCATTGTGTACGCCGACAAAATCATCGACCCGAATTTACCTACCGTTTTGGTTTACGGCCACTATGACGTGCAGCCCGCTGACCCGTATGAACTCTGGGATTCGCCGCCGTTTGAGCCGGTCATCAAAGACGAGAAAATCTACGCCCGCGGCGCCTGTGATGACAAAGGCCAGACCTACATGCACCTCAAGGCCTTTGAAACCATGATGCAGCACAACGGCTTGCCCTGCAACGTGAAATTCATGATTGAGGGCGAAGAAGAAGTTGGTTCCATGAACCTGGCTACGTTTGTGAAAGCCAACAAAGAAATGCTGGCCTGTGATGTAATTGTGATTTCAGATACGGGCATGTTGGCAAATGACGTGCCCTCGGTGACCAGCGGTTTGCGCGGTTTGAGTTACCATGAAGTGGAAGTGACCGGCCCTAACCGTGACCTGCATTCTGGTTTGTACGGCGGCGCGGTGGCGAATCCTATCAATATCTTGTGTAAAATGATTGCGTCTCTGCATGACGAAAACAACCACATCACCATTCCGGGGTTCTATGACAAAGTAGACGAATTGAGTCAGGAAGAGCGCGCCGAGATGGCCAAAGCGCCTTTCAGCCTGGACGCCTACAAAAAGGCCCTGGACTTGCCAGACGTACACGGCGAAGCAGGTTACAGCACCATGGAGCGCAATTCCATCAGGCCCACGCTGGACGTGAACGGCATTTGGGGCGGTTATACCGGCGAAGGCGCTAAAACCGTAATTGCCTCCAAAGCCTTCGCGAAGATCTCTATGCGCTTGGTGCCGCACCAAAGCCATGAGGAAATCACGGCCATTTTCCAGAAGCATTTTGAGTCTATTGCCCCGGCCAGCGTGAAAGTAGTGGTGAAGCCGCACCACGGCGGCGCACCGGTTGTCACGCCCATCACCTCGGCGGGTTACAAAGCGGCGGCGCAGGCCATGGAAGACACCTTTGGCAAGAAACCGGTGCCCGTACGCAGCGGCGGCAGTATTCCAATCGTGGCCATGTTCAAGTCTGAGTTGGGCGTTGATACCGTGTTGATGGGCTTCGGGCTGGATTCAGATGCCATTCATTCGCCTAACGAACACTTCGGTATTTTCAACTTTATGAAAGGCATTGAGACCATTCCGTTGTTCTATAAATACTTCGCGGAGTTTCATCAGGTGCAAAAATAAAAAGCCGTTTTCGGCCTCGTTTTCAGAAATGAGCCCGAAAACGCGCGTTGATTTACTACCGCAAGTTTAGCGTCAGCGTAACTTGTGGTTGCTCATGTTGTCAGTTTACAAACTTACGTCAGTTCATAAACTGACTCTGTGTTGAACCACAAGTTACGCTATCGCTAAACTTGCGGTAGTATATGTAGTTTTTCAATTGGCGTTTTTGGCTTCGTTTCCAGAAATGAGGCCGAAAACAGGAAAGCCCGAGGCAACTGCTTCGGGCTTTCCTGTTTTATAGAATATAGGTTTCTTATCTGCTGATGGGGAAACCCAGTGACAGTTGAAACAAAGAATGACGGGCGTCTTTGAAATCACCGCGGGCAGGCGAATCCTCGGCCAGGTCTGTGAACGCGCCGTTGTAGCGCAAGCCTAAGCTAATCCCGCCTTTGGTGGCGTAACCAATGCCGGCGGCGTAGCCTACCTCAAAATCAGAATAGCCTTCTTTGCTTTTCTCACTGATGTTGCGGTCCACCAGTTCGCCGTTGCGGTACGTTTTGGTTTTGTCATTCACGCCCACCAGGTAGGACACCTGCGGACCGGCTTCAAAGAACAAGCCGCCTGCCTGAATTTTGGCCAGCACCGGCACATCTATGTAGTTGAAGTTGGCGGTGCCTTCGTAGCGGTATTCATCGCCGGCGGTGCCAATGGGGGTTTGAATGGTGTTGGTTACTTTGTCATCGTACTTGTAGCCTTTGTTGGAGTAGAGCACCTCGGGCTGAATGGAGAAAAAGCCGGGAACAATGGGCGCGTTGAAATAGATACCGGCGTTAAAACCAATTTTGTTGTTGAACCGTGACTCTTCCTTTAAATCGCCGGAAAGGTTGGAGTAGTTAAGACCACCTTTAAGACCGAAGGTAGATTGCGCCTGCGCGGTATATGAGGCCACTACGGCTGCTGCTAAAATGAATAACTTTTTCATGGTTGAAAAGATTTAAATGAATTTAAACGTGACAGCCGTATTTCAAACACTGTGCCTGTTTTTAGAAAAACCGGAGGTTTGATTGGTGGTAAATGAGCGTGAATATGCTAAGCTGTTGAAAATGAAGCATAAAAAAAGGAGGCACCTTGGTGGCGTCTCCTTTTTTTAAAAGCTAACTCAAGAGTTTATCTGCTTGGGAACAGGAAACCCACAGACAGAATGAACGCCGAATGACGGGCATTGGCCAGTTCATCTCCATCATTCTTGGCCAGTTTGTTGATGCTGCCGTTGTAGCGCAAGCCCAGGCTCAGGCCGTTGGGCAATTGATAGCCTAGGCCGGCGGCGTAGCCAATCTCAAACTCGGCTAAATCATCTTTGCTGATGCGTTCTGTCTCTTCATAGCTTTCATTTCCTCTCTTAAATTCACTATTATCAGTAACACTCAAAAGATATGAGGCTTGTGGACCACCTTCAAAGAAAAGTCCGCCTGCATTGATTCTAAGTAGCACTGGTAAGTCTAAGTAGTGAAAATTTCTGTCACCCTTTACTTTGAAGTCAACTCCTCCAACTGAGAATTTTTCATCACTGTACTGGTAGCCTTTCTGGGTGTAGAGCAACTCGGGCTGTAAGGAAAGGAATCCGTCGCCGGACAAGTCAAAGTTGGTGGTAATCCCGCCCATGAATCCGAACTTGTTTTTGTAAATATCCTCGTTCTGCAGATCCCCCGAAACGTTGGAGTAGGTAACGCCTGCCTTTAAACCCAAACGTGGTCCGGTCTGGGCCTGCGCCGCCCCGAAAGTAAAAATAGCTACTGCCAATAATGCAATCTTTTTCATGTTTTCTGATGTTAAGTGTTTATGCCTTGCAGCCAAGGCTACAGAGGGTAAATTGCTTCCCTTATACGGAGACGCCACAAAAGGTTGGCAGGTGTGAACTGTTTAAAGCTTTATTCGGCTGAAAGGGAAGTGAGGCGCGTTCTCAGAAAAAGATAATTTGCTGTAGGCAAGCGCTTGGCCTGTAAGGCGTTCTGCTACTTTAAATGAAAGCGCCTGAACTGATAACCCAGAACTTCTTGGGCACAAAAAAAAGGCCTGTGGAAGCAGGCCTTTTTTCATTTTAAAACTCAGAAGTCTTATCTGCCTCCCAAGGTGTAGCTGAGGGATAACTGGAACACGGAGTTTCTTGCTTTTCCGTCACTGTCATCAAAAATAGAAGTGATACCGCCTTGGTATCTAAGACCAATGCCTAAGCCAGTTGGCAGTTGGTAGCCCAAACCAGCGGCGTACCCTAATTCAAACTTGGCCATGCCATCATCATCACCGTCTAAAGACTTGCCGCCAATTTCCATAGAGGAGCTTAGCAAATAACCCAGCGTGGGGCCACCTTCAAAGAACAGACCGTCTGCGTTTATGCGTGCCAAGATAGGCAAGTCAAGGTAATTTAAAGACACTTCTGCATCGCCTAGAGGTGTGGCAGCCTCATAGCCTTTCATGGAGAACAACAATTCTGGCCTAATGGAGACAAAGTCAGAGATTCCATAGTCCAGGAAACCACCCGCGTGGAACCCAAATTTATACTTGGCGTCTGTTACATCGCCGGTAACGGAGGCGTAGTTACCGCCAGCTTTCAACCCTAATTTAAGGCCGTCCTGTGCTTGTGCCGCCAGTGTCATGAACAAGGCGGCCATAAAGAATACTAGTTTTTTCATAGTGGTAATAAGTAAGTGGTTAATAAGAATTTGGTAATGTTATTTACTGCTAATGTATTCTTGGTTTAGGCTCAGGGCAAGCATGGCTGTCTTTTCGTTTTCGGGCTCGTTTTCAGAAATGAGCCCGAAAACAGCAAACGCTTGCCCAAATTTTTCTTTCTGGAACTTATGGCCTTACGGTCTGCCTTGGTTGCCGGGCCAAATGTAAGCGCTAAATTTTATTTCTTTCTCCCTTCTCTGAGATTACTTATTGCCAATGGTGTAAGACAGAGAGAATTGGAAAGTGCTGTTCTTTGCCTTGTAGTTGTTGTGTTTGTCAAGGTTGGAGAGGCCGCCGTTGTAGCGCAGTGAAAAACCTATGCCATTCTCCAGTTCATAACTTACGCCCGCGGCATAGCCAAGATCCAATTTTCGGTAATCATTGTCGCCGGCGTTTTCTTCCTCTTCCGGTTCTTCTCCCTCAAATTCAGATTTGTATTTCAGGAACAATGAAGCCGTGGGGCCCGCCTGCAGGGCAATTCTGTTGATCCTATACTGCAGCAGCACCGGAACGTCAAGGTAATACAGCGTTTCACTGCCTTCGTATTTTCTGGTACCCAGTTGGTAGTTTTCGGGGTCATTCATGTATTCTTCCCAATCAATGTTCTCAAAGTCTGGCCCATTGAAGCTGAACTTGGCGCCTTTTATGGAATACATGACTTCTGGCCGAAGGGAAAACTGGTCAGTGAGCGCGACGTTTAAAAAGGCGCCCACGTGCAGGTCTGGTTTGTAGGTTACTTTAAAATCTGACATGCCCATGGCTTCCATTTCCTCTTGTTCTGCCATAGAGGGTTTTGCGTCTTTGCCAGTGAAGGTGCTATAGTTCATGCCTATTTTGAACCCGTAAGTAAGGGAGCTTTGCGCAAAAGAAACGTAAGTCATAAATAAGGCAATGGCCAGCAAGGCTAACTTTTTCATGAAGGTAAAAGGGTAAATTTATGTGTGGTTTGTGATTAGGCTTGGAGCGCCCTGCAGTGGCGTTCCAAGCCTACATATCACAGACAGGGTTGCCAGTATTAACCCCTACTAGAATTACTGGTTTATTTTAAAAAGTAAAAGGGGCACCGCCTGTTTGACCAGACAATGCCCCTTTTCTATTCCTACTAAAATGTGTTACCCTGCCCAGCCTTCTCTGTCTAAGCTGCGGTACTGGATGGCCTCGGCCAGGTGCTCAATCTTTATTTCCTCTGAGTCTGCCAGGTCGGCAATGGTGCGGCTCACTTTGAGAATGCGGTCATAGGCGCGTGCCGAAAGGCCCAGTTTTTCCATGGCGGCTTTCAGGAGCAAACGGCCGGCTTCATTGATGCGGCAGAGGTCTTTCACCATCTGCGGCGGCATCATGGCATTGGAGTAAATGTCTGGAAACTCAACAAAGCGGTCTGCCTGAATCTGGCGGGCTTTTTCCACGCGTTCTCTGATGTTGGCGCTGGTTTCGGCTTTGCGGGTTTCGGTCATCTGGTCAAAGGAGACGGGGGTGACTTCTACGTGCAGGTCAATGCGGTCCAGGAGCGGACCGCTCACTTTGTTCAGGTAGCGTTGCACCACGCCGGGGCCGCATACGCAGTCTTTGTTGGGGTCGTTGTAAAATCCGCAGGGGCACGGGTTCATGCTGGCCACCAACATAAAGCTAGCCGGGAAGTCGACAGTGAGACGCGCGCGTGAAATAGTCACTCTGCGTTCTTCCAGTGGTTGGCGCATGACTTCCAGCACGGTGCGTTTGAACTCGGGTAATTCGTCTAGGAACAACACGCCGTTGTGCGACAGGGAAATCTCGCCGGGCTGTGGGTTTCCGCCGCCGCCTACCAAGGCCACGTCTGAAATAGTATGGTGCGGTGCCCGGAAAGGCCTTTGTGCCAACAGCGTGCCCTGCGCGCCCAACTTCCCGGCTACCGAATGGATTTTTGTGGTTTCCAGCGCTTCATGTAAAGACAGCGGCGGCAGAATAGACGGAAGCCGTTTGGCCAACATGGTCTTGCCCGCGCCCGGCGGACCAATCATGATTACGTTATGGCCACCGGCGGCGGCAATCTCCAGGGCGCGTTTAATGTTTTCCTGGCCCTGCACATCAGCGAAGTCTGCGGTGTATTGCGTGACACTGGTCTGGAAAATATCACGCGTGTCAATCTTGAGCGGGGTAATGGTCAAATCGCCTTTCAGGAAGTCAATGGCTTCTTTGAGCGTGGAAACGCCAATCACATCTAAGTTATTGACAATGGCTGCTTCCTGGGCGTTTTGTTTGGGCAGGATAAAGCCTTTGAAACCTTCTTTGCGCGCCTGTATGGCAATGGGCAGCACACCTTTGATAGGCCGTAGTTCACCGTCCAGCGCCAGTTCGCCCATGACAATGTATTGGTCTAAATGGTCTGCGGGCAGTTGTTCTGAGGCGGAAAGAATGCCCAGCGCAATAGGCAAATCATAGGCAGAGCCTTCTTTGCGGACGTCGGCGGGCGCCATGTTGATGACAATTTTCTGCCTTGGCACTTTGTAACCGTGGTGCTTTAACGCCGATTCTATGCGTTGCTCGCTTTCTTTGATGGCGTTGTCTGGCAAACCTACCAGAAAATACTTGGTGCCGGGCGTTACGTTTACTTCAATGGTGATGGTGAAGGCATTGACGCCCTGCACAGCGCTTCCGTAGGTCTTTACAAGCATGAAATTTGAGATACGTTGTGGCTATTTTTCTTGTGGGAGGCAACAGCAATCTGGGTCAATAAATTCCGGGACCGGGCAGAAAGCAGAAGAGCGAAGGCGTTTTTGGCTCCGTTTCCAGAAATGAGCCCGAAAACGGCTTCCTCGCATTGAACCCCCAATGCTAGGTTTGAGGGTGGACCTGCTTCAGTTTCTTTAAGGCATCCCACTCCGCCGGCGCCGTCAGGCAAAGAATATCCACCACTTCCAGATACGTGATTTTTTCTTTCAGATAATAGGAGATAATGGCGTCTTTGGCCTCGGCCAGCTCACAGGCTTTGGTTTTCTGGAAACGCGTGGAGAGCACCGAGCCGTCATTGAAATGCAGGTGCAGCGTGTTGTTTACTCCCATTGACTGGTCGTTTTCAAAAAAGCCGGTCACATCTAAAAAATCGGTGTGCTTGGTGGCGCCCATGAAATCTATGCCGCTGAACGCTACTTTCTCTATTGTTTCAATTGGGTATACATGACCTGCCACCTGAATACCGTCTGGCAGGAACAAGATATAGCCATCTACCTCGCCATGCAGAATTTCATACTCGCCCAAGCCCTTGAATTTCAACAGCAAGCCCAACGCGTAGAGTCCCACACAGCCCGCTAGCAAGGCCTCTATCACCATTTCTGAGGGAGACTCAACTAAGGTACTCAGAAGCACCAGTAGGACCAATTGAACCGCAATGCCCAGATAGATAAGGGCTGTTTTGGTCCAGTGAAAGGAGGTAGGCGGATGATAAATACCAAAATGTTTCACGAGTGCTGGCGTAACGGTGTGGTACTTTTTTCTTAATGGGACATCTGCTTCTCCAGCAGCAAAATCAAAATATGAATCACCTTAATGTGGATTTCCTGAATTCTATCGGCGTAGCCGAAATGGGGGACGCGAATCTCCACATCGCTGAGCGCAGCCAGCTGTCCGCCGTCTTTGCCGGTCAAACTCACTACTTTGGCCCCAATTTTCTTGGCGGCCTCGGCGGCTTTCAAGGCATTGCCCGAGTTGCCAGACGTACTGATGGCCAGCAACACATCCTCGGGCTTGGCCAGGGCCTCTACGTAACGCGAGAACACATCTTGGTACCCGTAGTCATTGGACACGCAGCTCAAATGGCTGGGGTCTGAGATGGAGATGGCCGCCATGGGTGCCCGGTTTTCGCGGTAGCGGCCGGTGAGTTCCTCGGCGAAGTGCATGGCATCACACATGGAACCGCCGTTGCCGCAGGACAAGATTTTACCACCGTTTTTAAGGCTTTGGCCCATGAGCAGGGCGGCTTGTTCAATGGCAGAGAGCGTGGCAGGCTGCGCCAGAAAATCTGTGAGCACCTGTTGGGCCTGCTGCAATTCTGTAGTGATGAGGGCGGAATATGAGGTCATTTACGGTAAAGGGCGTTGGTCTGGCCTTGGCGGCAGATTGGTGTTTTGGTCTGGGCGAAAATTAGGCGGTGTAGGGTACGTGCTAGGCGGCTGTTCAAGCGGGCTGGCCGTTGGTTTGGCCGGACCCGGCGTGGCCAGCAAAGACGCGTTAGATGATTTCATGCGTTCATCATACAGCTGCGCCTTGAGTTTGGTGATTTCACGGTGTTCCTGCTCCAGTCCTTTTTTCAAAGAGGCAATATACGCGTTTTCCACCAAGAGTTCAGTCAGCAGGAGCAAGGCGCCCACCCACAACAAACCACGCAGGAAACTCCCCGCGTCTGGCAAGTCAAACAAGGTCACAAACTTGTCCACGCTCAGAATGCGCAGTAAAAACAGCAGGGCAATGACCAGGTACACCATCACCGTCACATTGATTATTTTCTTTACGTTTTCCATAGAGGTAAGCTAGAATCAAACATTAGATATGCTGAATATTCTAGGGTGTACGCAAACGCCGCAATTTCGCTGTGTCCAGTGGTAATGACTTCCGTTTTCGGCTTCATTTCCAGAAATGAGCCCGAAAACGGAAAGTTGTCTCCATGAAAAATCCCCTGCCGGCGCATGATGCAGCCAACAGGGGATTTCAAAACGATCAGCAATGAACAATTTACATGTTTTGCATTTGGGTGAGTTTGTAGTACAGGCCGCCTTGCTGCACCAGTTGCGCGTGGTTGCCGCGTTCTACAATGCTGCCGCCCTGTATCACAATGATCTCATCTGCGTGCTGAATGGTGCTCAGGCGGTGCGCAATGACCAGGGACGTGCGGTTTTTCATGAGGTTAGTCAAGGCTTCCTGCACCAGTTTCTCAGATTCCGTGTCCAGCGCCGAGGTGGCTTCATCCATGATCAAGATGGGCGGGTTCTTGAGAATGGCGCGGGCAATGCTCAGGCGCTGGCGCTGGCCACCAGATAGTTTCCCGCCGCGGTCGCCAATCACGGTCTGGTAGCCGTTGGGCGAATTCACGATGAACTCGTGCGCGTTAGCAATTTTGGCGGCGGCTATGACTTCTTCTTCGGTGGCGTCTGTCTTGTTGAAAGCAATGTTGTTGAAGATGGTGTCATTGAACAAGATGGATTCCTGGGTCACAATGCCCATCTGGGCCCGTACAGAATGCAAAGAACAATCCCGCAGGTCTGTGCCGTCAATCAAAATAGCGCCTTCGGTGGGGTCATAAAAACGGGGCAACAGATCGGCCAGCGTAGACTTTCCGCCACCAGATGGTCCTACCAGTGCCACTGTTTTCCCTTTGGGAATGCGCAGGTTTATGTGCTGCAGGATTGGGTCATCGGCGTACTTAAAACCAACGTTTTTGAACTCAATCTCCTGGGTGAACGTGGGCAGCACTTTGGCGTCTGGCTTGTCTCTGATGAGTGGTTGGGTGTCCATCAAGGTCAGCACGCGGTCACCGGCCACCAAACCCCGCTGAATATTGCTGAACGCGTTGGAGATGGCTTTCACGGGCACCAACACCTGCGAGAACAGCGCCAAGTAAGCCACTAATTTGGGTCCTGTCAGCTCAGACTCGCCTGCGAGCACCAGGGAGCCGCCAAAATAGAGGATGCCCGCCACCACGCCCACGCCCATAAACTCTGAGAACGGCGAGGCCAGGCTGCGTTTGTTGTTCATAGACGTGATGATGTGGGCATAACGGTCATTGCTCTGCTTGAACTTTTGAATCACGTAGGGCTGGGCATTGAACCCCTTGATCACCCGCAGACCGCTCAAGGTTTCATCAATAATGCCCAGAATGGTGCCCAGAGATTCCTGGCCTTCCGTAGATTGCCTTTTGAGTTTTTTGGCGATGCTGGAAATCACCAGGCCAGAGGCCGGCAACACCAGCAAACTGAAGAAAGTCAATTGGGGTGACAGGTAAAACAATACCCCAAAATACCCGAACAGATAGAAAGGCTCCCTGAACAATACGTTGAGCGTGCTCACCACGGAGTTCTCCACCTCTTGCACGTCATTGGTGAGCGTAGACATGATGTTGCCTTTGCGTTGGTTTGAGAAAAAGCCCAACTGCAGCTGCGTGATGCGTTCATATACCTGTTGCCGAAGGTTTTTGACTACTTTGGCCCGCACTTCGCCTTCAATTCTAAGCCCTATGTACTTGAATATATTGGAGAGCAGCACAGACCCGATCAACAGAAAACAGATGAATTTAAGCGCCCCCATGGTGCCCTGAGCGCGCACTACCTGCCCAAAATAATAGTTGAAGAACTGCTTCGGCCAGTCAAAGGAAAGCTCAAAGGCCGGCGGGGCGGTAAGGATTGCCTGTGGCTCTTGTACCTGGTCAAAGAGCACCGACATCAAAGGTGCCAGCAAGGTGAAGTT
This sequence comes from Rufibacter sp. LB8, assembly GCF_014876185.1. NCBI lineage: Bacteria > Pseudomonadati > Bacteroidota > Cytophagia > Cytophagales > Hymenobacteraceae > Rufibacter > Rufibacter sp. LB8. The sequence continues at coordinate 3,806,193 of NZ_JADALJ010000001.1, forward strand.
CATGACCCCAAAAATGGTGGCCAGCAGCGTGACAAGGGCATACCACGGCACATACTGGCTGAACGGCCTGGCAAAGCTAAGAATGCGGAAATACGTTTTCATTGCCGCAAAGGTACGGCTTTGGTTTGGAAAACAGCGCGTTTGGGAGCAGCGCCGTTTTGAGGCTCATTTCTGGAAATGAGGGCAAAAACGGGCGGAGGTTGATTCACCAACTGTGAATAATAGTAGTAAACAGATTTGATGGATATAGGTGATTGCATTGGTTAAACCGCTGGCAAATCCCGCGCTTTTACGGTCACTACCTGCCCGTCTTTGGAGAAAACCAACTCCCCGTCTTCTTTCTGTTTTTTTCTAATAAGGCGTTCCACGGCCAAGTCAAGTCCTTTTAGGATTTTCTCCCGCAAAACTGCTGTATCAACTTTTTCTCTAGCCATGGCTTAGTGTTTTAAGCTTCTCCCAGACTTCTTTGTCTTGAATGTTTACCTCTTGTTCTTCCTGCCTTTCCGCTACTATGCTATACGGGGTCTGAGAATTATCAATCACCATCCAGAAATCACAGATTGGGAGGAATAGTTTGAAAAGGTTGTCAATTCCCCTGGTATACCTACGCTTGATAACGTCTTCCGGAATATGGTGCCCACCTTCAGCTACTCTTTTCTTAACTCTGGCAATGGCAAGCTCTGGTGAGTTTAACCAAAAGTAAACCAAATTGATATGATAGCCAACCTGTTTCGCTTTTTTGATAGTCTGCGCGTAGCTTCTGGTAGCCAAGGTTGTTTCTAAAGCAAAGTCAGTTTTCTTGTTCAGAAGTTCTTCAATCCTATGGAGCATGATCCTGCCCGCCTCAATGGCTACTTTCTCTGGCTGAAAAGGCGAAAGTCCGCGGGCAATCTCATCAGCGTTGACAAACTCCTGGCAGTCTAACATTTCAGGCAGAACGGTGAAAGAAGCAGTTGTCTTGCCTGCCCCGTTACACCCAGAAATGATATATAAGTTAGGCATACACACGCAATTTTAAAAATCATGTGACCGCTGCGGCATGTTCCAACGCAACGTAAAAGCAGTAAACGCGCTGTTCTGGTCAAAGGCGTTGTCATTGGCGTCTACGCGGCGCAGAATCTGGGTCACGTCTAGGTGCATGTTGTAGAGCAGTTGGTAAGACAGGCTGGCCTCACCGTACAGTTGGTTGGTGGTAACGCCATCGCCTATAGAATAACCATAGTCCCCGGCGCGGGTGTCATAAGGTTTCAAGACGTTTCCCCCGAAGTTGCTGGCCGGGTTGCGCGGCTCCGGGTCCTGGCCGTAGCGCGTGAGAATGGCTTTACCGGTGAAGGTGAGCTTGGGCAAGGGCTGGTAGCGGACAATGGCAATGGCCTCGGCTAGGTTGGCGCCCAGCGGGTGGGCCAGCGGCTGTTGGTAGTGCTGGTAGTTGTTGGCGGGGCTTTCATGCTGGTAGGTAAAGGGTCTCACCACATTAATCTCGCCGTGCAGGTCTAAGTTAGATACCCCAAACGCGTCTATGTATTTGGCCCCAGCCTGGATAGCGTATTTATTGCCCCACCAACCGTTACCGGCTTTGATTTCACTGAGCAAGAATTCATCTAGTACAAACTGACCATACAATTGCACGCGGTTGTAGATGTTCCATTTGAAGTCGGCACCTAATAAAGCGTTGTCCTGCGAGCCCAGGCCTTGTTCCACAGCGCGGTAGAAAATGATGGGGTTCAGGTACTGCAGCTCAAACCGACCGTAGCCCCGCCCAAAGATGGTAGACTCAAAAATACCCACGTTTAGGTTAGGCAGCAGGTTCACGCTGAGGTGGTGCAGGGCCATGTATTTCTTAGGATACAGTTGGTCGCGGCGCTCATGGTCGGCGGTGAGTTCTGCGTAGAGGTTGGTGTATTGCAGTTTCCAGACCTGGGTCTGCAGTTTCAAAAAGAAATACGGCGCGCTGTAATCAGAGAGAATCAAACTCCGGAAACCGTTGCCAATGAAATGGCGGTCATGGCCCAGCATTACGCTGATGTGCTTGGTGGCGGCGTAGTTGATGTAACCGCGGGCGGTGAAAAAATCATAGCCATCGCCTTTGAAATCTTTCCAGTAGCCTTCATGCGGCACCACGGTGTCGCGCACAATGCGGTTGTTGACCCAACCCGGGAACTTCATCTGGTTCTCAGCCAGAAACGTGTAGAAGCCCAGTTTTTCGTCTAAGCTACCTTCTACCTGCACGCCGCGCGAGTTGATGTAGCGCAGGCCGTCGGTCTCGTTGTCTTTGCCTGCTTGCAGGCCCACCACCGGATTCACCCTGAGCGTGAACTCGGGGCTTTCATAGCTGTAGAAATCTGACTTCCGCTCCTGAAAATATTTCAGGAAAGTGCGACGGCTGGTGTTGTTGCGGTCATAGCGCGTGTAGTTCCAGTTGTCATTGAGCAGAAACTCCTTGTTGTATTGGTCCACGCCAGACTGTGAGCTTAAATCCTGTTCGGCGGTTTCGGCCAAAGTCGCCACGCGCGCCCGTCCGTAAGGTTTAAACGAGGTGTGCAGGTTCTCTGTGTTGTATTTAATGTGGTAGCGGTCAATGACGCGGTACACATCTGCGCTCAGCGGCACGGTGGCGTCTTGCCCCAGTACCGAAAAACTGAAAGCCAACGACAGAAAAAGCAGGGTATAGATAGGTTTCATGGGCGGTTTTATGCGGGTAAAGATAGAAAGGAATTTTGAGCGTGTACTTAGAGCGGGCCCCGTGGGTTGCCTTGCTTCAGAATTGGGCCTGTCTCGCATGAAATTGCAGGGCTGTTTTCGGCTTCATTTCCAGTTTAGAGCCCGAAAACGGATGTATTTGCCTGCTGCCTACGTTTGCATACCCAAACACTTTTCTGAAAACCGTAACTTGCGGGTCAAATGCTGCAATTGCTCACCAGAAACCAGATTGATAGTACCCAATGGGAAGCCTGCCTGGCCAGGGCCGAAAACTCTTTGGTATATGCGCACGCCTGGTATTTAGATGTAGTCTGCCAGAAAAAGTGGCACGCCATCATTGAAGTGCAGAACGGCCAATACGCGTCGCTTTTCCCTGTGCCGGTGACGTCTTTTTTAGGCCGAAAAATTGTGCCCTTGCCGTTGTTTGCGCAGCAGTTGGGTTTGTTTCTGACCAGGGAAAGCCAACAGAGAAACCCAGCCGCGTATCTGAATCTTCTGGCTCAGACGTATGACGAGGCGGTTTACCAGATGCCGGCCCAAAACTTCGAGCCAACTAATGTAGACTCACGCTGGCAATGGCGACACCGCCCGAACTACGAATTGACTTTAAGTGAACCGTATGACGTGTTGCGTCAGCGGTATTCCTCCAATGACTTAAAGCGGAACCTCAAAAAAGCCGCCGCCGCGCAGCTGGAGAAAAAACCGGCCACGTCTATGAAATGCCTGATTCAACTGTTCAGGTTGAACAAAGGGCTGGAGTTGACCGATTTGAAAGAGCGCCACTACCGCCGTTTGGAGAAACTTTTCCAGCGGGCGCAACAGGCGGGGGTGGGCCAGGTCTGGGAAGCGTGGCACGAAGACCAGGTAGTGGCCGCCGCCTTTTTCCTGCGCACGCCGCAGCGCACCACTTACCTGTTTGGAGCCAGCAACAAACGCGGCCGAAAAGTAGCCGCCATGGCCTTTCTGCTGGATTTAGCCATACGCGAAGAAGCAAGCACGGGCAAAACGTTCGACTTTGAGGGCAGCGAAATCCCGAGCGTGGCGAAATTCTATTCTTATTTTGGCGCGACGCCCGTGCCGTATGTATCTTTAAGCCTGCAACCTATACCTTCGGCCACCCAATGGATTCTAAACGCCTTCACATCCTTACGCAAACGCCTTCGTTAGCCAATCATTTCATTTCTGAGCTGCGCGATGTGACCGTGCAGAAAGACAGCCTCCGGTTCAGAAGGAATTTAGAGCGCCTGGGCGAAATGATGGCCTGTAAAATCTCTGAGACCCTGCCGTACGCCCAGAAAACCATCCAAACCCCGCTGGCCGAAACCCAACAAACGCTGCTGGTGGAGTTTCCGGTACTGGCCACGGTCTTGCGTGCCGGTCTGCCGTTTCACCAGGGCTTCCTGAATTACTTTGACTATTCTTACAGCGCGTTCATTGGTGCCTACCGGGTAGAAGGCGAACGCCAACTCAAAGTGCATTTAGATTACATGGCTTCGCCGGAACTGGAAGGGAAAGTGCTGGTGCTGGTTGACCCCATGCTGGCCACCGGCAAGTCTCTGGTGCAAACCTACCGTGACCTGCTCAAGTTTGGAACGCCCGCCCGCTTAATTGTGGCCGCCGTTATTGCCAGCCCAGAAGGCGTGGCCCATCTGCAGGCAGAAATACCAGAAGTGGAACTCTGGGTAGGCGCTCTGGATGAACGTCTAAACGAGCACGCCTACATTGTGCCCGGCTTAGGAGATGCTGGTGATTTGGCTTATGGTGCTAAGAAATAAGTAGAGTAAAAAAGTAGCTTCTTATGAACTGTAAAAGGTTGTTTGCTAGCGGTTTGTAATTTTGGCCATTGCCTAAAGTTTTACTAGCCAGACGCTATTTCAGGTTTGCTTACGTACTGGTGTAGGGCAAGCATTCTTTTCAGGTATTTTAAAGTCAGGGGACCTATGATATCTGCTGTTCTCAAATACGTTTCTGTGTATCTGCTGAGTTCCGTGAAGTTCATTGGGGGGCCAATGGCAGGCGTGACCATGGGTGTCTCTTTCTGGGCAACTATTGGTTTAACCGTGGCCGGCATGATGAGCAGCGTCTTCCTTTTCTCTCTGATTGGCACCGCCGTGCATAACTGGTACGTAGCCAGGCAACGCGCCAAGAACAAACCCATGTTCAGCAAGAAAAACCGTGTTATTGTCAAGGTCTGGAAGCGCTTTGGCATGTCTGGAATTGCGTTCCTCACCCCACTTTTTTTAACCCCTATTGGGGGCACCATTATGGCCACGGTTTTAGGTGTGTCAAAGAGTAGAATTATGTTTCACATGCTCTGGAGCGCTGTATTCTGGGGTTCCGCGTTTACATTTATACTTTTCGAATTGAGCCATTTGCCGTTTCTGCAGTTTCTCAGGTAATTGCTGATTGTTTTAAGAAAAACAGAAATGCCACAGCGAAGAACGTTGTGGCATTTCTGTTTTTGGCCTCGTTTTCAGAATTGAGCCCGATAACGGGTTCTCCTTAGTAATGGTGTTTATAAAGCGCGGATTCTCCCCTTGAGGGGAGCGCAGAGGGGTGTTTACACATTTGCTGGTAAAATTTTATCTATATGTCGCGTATTAAAGTCCAAGTCTTGTTTTTAGAAAGCTCGGGAAAATCCATGTTAATCAGCAATGCGTGCTCTCTTGTGTAAACACCCCTTTACGCTCCCCTCAAGGGGAGAATCCGCATGTAATTAAGGCTTTTCTTACTGGCCCACAAGTTCCTTTCAGGATGACAATTTAAGAAGGCTTCCTATTAACAGAAGTGCCACAGCGTTAAACACTGTGGCACTTCTTATTTATCAAAACCAAACAATCAACAATTAGCAATCAACAATTAAATCAATTACCGGCTTTTGCGTTTGCTGCCGCCGCCGGCTTTGGTTTTCTTCCAGCCGGCTTTTTTTAGGTCACGGGTTTTTTCGCCTTTGCCTTTGTTGTCATAGTTGGGGCGGGCTTTTTTCTCGTGGAACGCACCCTGGAAATCTGGGTCTTCTTTGCGGCGGCGGGCGTCCAGTTCCCGGTCCATGAGTTGCTGTTCCTCAAACGGGGTGTCGTGCACGCGCACCTCTGGCGGTAACGGCAACAGCGGAATCTTCATTTTGATGAGCTTCTCAATGCGGTCAATGTGGTGCATCTCAGCTTCATTGGCGAAGGTGATGGACGCGCCTTTCTGCTCTGCCCGGCCCGTGCGGCCAATGCGGTGCACGTAATCTTCATAAATGATGGGCACGTCAAAATTAATCACGTGGCTTACATCCTGAATGTCAATCCCGCGCGAGGCCACATCTGTCGCCACCAGGTAGCGTACTTCACCGTCTCTGAACGCTTCTACGGCGTTGATGCGGGTGTTCTGGCCCTTGTTGCCGTGCACCACGCGCACGCCGCCGCTGCCTTTGCGGTCCAGGAAATGGCTCACGTTGTCGGCGTTGGTCTTGCTTCGGGTGAAAATCATAACCCGGTTGAACGTCTCTTTGTCTTTGAAAAGGTAGTCCAGCAGTTCAATCTTGGTGCGCAGGTTAGGAACCTGGTAGAGCAATTGGGTCACCGTTTCTACCGGCGTGGCCTGGGGTGTTACTTCCACCACCATCGGGAATTCCAGGAACTCCTCAGACAAGATATGTACGCGTTCATGCATGGTGGCCGAAAACAACAGGTTCTGCCGCTTGCGCGGAATAATCTCCAGCACCTGCCTGATCTGGGGCATGAAGCCCATGTCCATCATTTTATCGGCTTCGTCTAAGACCAGCGTTTTGAGTTCTTTCAGGTGCAGTTCGCCTTTGCGGTAAAGGTCCATGAGGCGGCCGGGCGTGGCCACCAGAATGTCAATGCCGGCCTGAATGCGCTCCACCTGGGTTTTAGGGCCCACGCCACCGTAAATACCCACGGTACGCACGTCTAAATAAGCACTAAATTTGTGGATGTTCTCCTCAATCTGCATCACCAGCTCGCGTGTGGGCGCCAGGATAAGCGCACGCGGATGTTTTCCCTGCGCGAATTTCACTTTCATAAGCAGCGGCAGCACGTAGGCGGCGGTTTTGCCCGTGCCCGTCTGCGCGATGCCCATCACGTCATGCCCCGCCAGCGCCAACGGGATGGTCTGCGTCTGCACCGGCGTTGGTTTCTGGTAGCCCAGTTCCTGAATGGCGTTCAATAATTGCTTGTTCAGCTTGAATTCCTCAAAGCTGGGAACGGGTTCTGCTATGGTTTCTTCGGTATCAACGTCAGGGGCAGGCGTTTCCTGCGGCGCTTCTGACGGTATTTGCGGCTCTTGCTCCGGGGCAAGGTTTTTGTTTTCTTCTGCTATCATCACGGCAAAGGTACGCAATTGCATTTTGGTGTTCTAACTATACGTTTTCGGGCTCGTTTTGGGAAACGGAGGCAAAAACGGAAAGCTGGAAACTTACCTTTTTCTGGAATTAAGCCGTATCTTTCATTGTATAAACTACCGCTTCATGGAAAAAGTAGTAAAAATAGGGAAGCTTAAGGAGCAGGAATCTGATTTTCAATATTGGAAGAAGAAAACACCCCAGGAGCGACTTGCGGCCTTAGAAGTGCTAAGGCAACAGTACATGCAATTCAGGAAAGATGTTCACCCCAGACTTCAGCGAGTTTATAGCGTTATTAGTTGTAGGTCATTGGATTACAAACGAAAGAAAATAGAAAAAGCAGTGCGAAGTGAAAGTGAACAAGAATTAAAAAAAGTTCTTGATTTTAGACACAAAGAGGATTTTGGCCCAGATGAATATGATTTGATTAAAGAAGCTCTATTCGGTACTTGGCATAGTCAACATGAAGACTTGGTAAACATGATTTACCTAGAAAACTTAATGGATGATCGTTTTGTAGAACCCATAGTAGCTATAGCTTTAAATAAAGAAGTTTATAGAAGGTATGATGATGAATTAGAATCTACTTTAAGAAAATGTGTTCACGCTTTGAAAGCAATTAACTCCGAAAAATCTAATCAAGCTTTAGAAAAACTAGAAAAGCTTGGCAACGATAATATAAGGACTGTGATGGAGATGTATAGAAAGAACGGTATATAGTATCACCAGTACGATAAACATAAAGTTAGGTAAACCCCAGTTTGGCGTCCATTTCAGAAATAGAGCCTAAAAACGCAAGACAAATCAGAGTTCAGGGTTATCTTAGCTCCATGAACAGCATCCTGATTAAGAACGCCCAACTGGTCAACGAAGGCCAAATTCAAACCGCTGATGTGCTGGTGAAAGACGGCTTCATCCACACCATTTCGGCTTCCATTAACGCTCCGGCAGACACCGTCATTGACGCGAAAGGCCAGTACCTGTTGCCCGGTATTATTGATGACCAGGTGCATTTCAGAGACCCGGGCCTGACCTATAAAGCAGATCTATACTCTGAGCCACGGGCGGCGGTGGCGGGCGGCGTGACCACGTTCATGGAAATGCCCAATACCGTTCCCAACGCCACCACCCAAGAACTGCTACAGGAGAAATATGACATAGCCGCGCAGAAGTCCTTGGCCAACTACTCGTTCTTTATGGGCGGCACCAATGATAACCTCGCTGAAATCCTGAAAACCGACCCGCGCACCGTCTGCGGCATCAAACTGTTCATGGGGTCCAGTACGGGCAACATGTTGGTAGACAACGTGCAGACGCTGGAGGAAATCTTCAAGCAAAGCCAACTCCTGATTGCCACGCACTGCGAGGACGAAGCCACCATCAGGGCCAACATGCAACGCGCCATTGAACAATACGGCGAAGAAAATATTCCCATGGGTGCGCACCCAGAAATCAGGAGCGTGGAAGCCTGCTACAAATCCAGCAGCATGGCCGTGGAACTGGCTAAAAAACACAATACACGCCTGCACATCCTGCACATCAGCACCGAAGAGGAGTTGGAGCTGTTTGCCAATGACCTTCCGCTAGAGCAGAAGCGCATCACCGCCGAAGTCTGCGTGCACCACCTCTGGTTTGACGCCGCACAGTACGAGACACTGGGCGCACAGATTAAATGCAACCCCGCCATTAAGGAAGCCCGCCACAAGCAGGCGCTGTTCCAAGGATTGCTGGATAATAAGCTTGACATCATCGCTACAGACCACGCCCCCCATACCTGGGAAGAGAAACAGGCCGGAACGTATAAAGGAGCGCCCTCGGGCTTGCCGCTGGTGCAGCATTCTTTGCAGGTCATGCTGGCGTTTTATCAGCGAGGGGAAATCAGTTTGGAGCGAATAGTGGAGAAAATGAGCCATGCCCCAGCCATCTGCTTCCAGGTAGAGAAACGCGGTTTCCTGCGTGAGGGCTACTGGGCAGATTTGGTATTGGTTGACTTGGAGCAAAGCAAGACGGTAGCCAAAGACAATATCTACTATAAGTGTGGCTGGTCACCGCTGGAAGGCGAAACGCTTCCGGGTGTGGTTACCCATACCATTGTCTCTGGGCATTTGGCGTACCAGAATGGTGTATTTGATGAGAGCAAGAAGGGTGAGCGAGTCTTGTTTAGCAGGTAATAAAGTGAGGACTGAATTATTAATGCTTTCAACCTTTGTAAAGGTTTTAGTATTTCTTATTGGGTTTGGATTTGTTTTTTGGAATCTAGGCAAAGGCCTTATAAAAGGAACGCCCGGTTGGCAGACAAAGACTCTAAAATACTTCTTTTTGACCGCTGGCGCAGTTATTGGGATAATATTACTAGATTATGTAATTGTCTATTTCGTGAAACCCTAGTACTCTTAAGTGCTTCAGTTCAGAGAAGTGAGGAACAGTGATTTGAGAATTTCGTATCTTTAGTTAAGACTTACCAATTATAGGATGCCATGTCTACAGTAGAGCTTAAAGATAGATTGATAGATAAAATCTTGCATACAGAAAACCCTGAACTTCTGGGGGAGGTGTTCAGGCTTTTGGAGATGGGCAACGAAGAAATGGAGCCATTGCGGCTTTCAGAATTCCAGCAGAAAGCCATTGTAAAAGGGCAGGATGATATAAAAGCTGGCCATTTCCTTGCCAATGAGCAGGCCGACAACGAGATTGAAAAGTGGCTAAACGAATAATATGGTCACTGAAAGCGCAAAATGACCGAAGACAAATCTTGTACTATTGGGCTCAGCGCAATCAATCCAAAACTTATAGCAAAAAGCTTTTTCGGCTTTTTCAAAATGCTGCTACCCTAATTTCGCAATATCCTGGTATTGGCACACCCACTAATTTAGGGAAGGTGAGGAGTAAGGTGGTGCTGGAATACCTTGTTTTTTATGAGGAAGTAAAAGATGCCATCCATATACTAGCTATCTGGGATACCAGGCAAGACCCAAATAAAATGGCGGAACAAATAACCTAAGGCGCCTAACATGTTTTGTAAACAGATGTTTGGCAACTGCTTGTAGGTTCACGGTGTATATCAGCCAGAGAAGTTTTTTAAAAATTCTCCCTCAAAACTTGCGTTGAATGCCCAAAGGCCCTACTTTTGTATTCAAATTACACGGTGGTCGTAGTTCAGCTGGTTAGAGCACCAGATTGTGATTCTGGAAGTCGTGGGTTCGAACCCCATCGATCACCCAAAATGCCCCTGAGAAATCAGGGGCATTTTTTGTTTTAGGCTCTGTTTCCAAAATAGAAGGCTAAAACAGAAACTGTTACTTTTGTAGAACCAAGGCCAGCCAATGGCAAAGCCTTCCTCTAGAGAACTTTAAAAGAAAAAATATGAGTCTATTAGTCATTGGGTCTGTGGCGTTTGATGCGCTGGAAACGCCGTTCGGGAAACGTGAGAAAATCATTGGCGGTGCCGGCACCTTCATTTCTATCTCGGCCAGCAACTTCGTGAAACCAGTGAACCTGGTGAGCGTGGTGGGCGGCGATTTCCTGACCTCTGACATTAAAATGATGGAAGGCAAGGGAATCAACACAGACGGCCTGCAGGTCAAAGAAAACGAAAAGTCGTTCTTCTGGTCGGGCCGGTATTTCAATGACATGAACAGCCGTGAGACGCTGGTGACAGAGCTGAATGTGCTCGGCGACTTCGACCCAATCATACCGGAAAGCTACCAAGACTGCCAGTATTTAATGTTGGGCAATTTAGCCCCGCAAGTGCAGCGGCAGGTGATTGAGCGTTTGAATAACCGCCCGAAGCTGGTGGTGATGGACACCATGAACTTCTGGATGGACATTGCCTATGATGACCTGATCCAGACCATCGGCATGGTAGACGTGCTGAGCATCAATGACGAAGAGGCCCGCCAGCTGAGCAAAGAATACAGCCTGGTCAAAGCCGCCAAGAAAATCATGGCCATGGGGCCGAAGTACCTGATCATCAAGAAAGGCGAGCACGGGGCGCTGTTGTTCCACAAAGAAGAAGTGTTCTTCGCGCCAGCCTTGCCGCTGGAGGAAGTGTTTGACCCCACCGGTGCCGGCGATACGTTTGCCGGAGGCTTTATTGGGTATTTGGCCAGCACAGATGACATCAGCTTTGAGAACATGAAACGCGCGGTGATCCACGGCTCGGCCATGGCGTCTTTCTGCGTAGAGCAGTTCGGTACGGAGCGTTTGATAGATCTGCAGCCAGAAGAAGTAGCCCAGCGCGTGTTGGAATTTGTGAAACTGGTGAACTTCCAGCCTAACAAAGCCTAAGCGTTTTCGGGCTCAGTTTCAGAAATGAGGCCAAAAACAGGAATGCCGCAGCGTGCCCACGTTGCGGCATTCCTGTTTTAAAAGCAAACCCATCACAACCAGCAACCAGCCATCAACAATTTTTCGTTTTCGGCCTCTGTTTCAGAAATGGGGCCTAAAACGGCAAGAAGTGTTACCTTAACCTCAGAATTCAAACCTCAGCCCCAGCCGCCCCATGAAACAGAAGAAAACCGATATTGCTCTGGCCATTTTTGTGGGGGCCGTGGTGTTCCTGGCCCTGGAGGCGGTAGTGTTCTACGGGTTGGTGAACTGGCTGGTGCCCACAGACCCGGCCGTGGAGGAGGAGGGCGGCATGATTGTGCGCAACTGGGGCAAGGTCATGTACTTCATTCTTATTTACATAGCCGTAGTGGTAAGCGCCATGCTGCTGGCCAGTTCGCAGGTGCCGCGCCATTACCGCCGCCACGTGCTGTTCTGGTTTTACCTGAGTTTGCCCACACTGCTGGTCATGCTGCTGGTGGCGTTCAGTTAAACAGGTGGTATACTTTTGCTAAAAGCCTTCGTATAGGAGGTATCACTTAACCAAAAAGGAGGCTATATGAGCAGCGATAAAAAAGACAATACCCACACCAAAGGCGAACATGATGCCGTAGGCAAAGGCCTGGAAGACCAAACCCAGCAGCACGACAGCAAGAAGTTTGACCCCACCGGCCAAACCCAGAACGACCCCGTAGACAAAGGCCTGCAGGAAGACGACAGCAAGGTGCAGAACCCCAACCGCAACCTAGCCAAAGGTGGCAACAATGACCGCGATGCCGCCCAACAAGGCTACGGCGACGGCGGCAACCGCCCCCGCAGCAACCCAAGTGACAACCAGGTAGACCGCGGCAACTAAGACTTGCCCGCGAGGTTCTAAACTGAATTTAAAGTGAATTTTTACTATGTATGAGAGATAGGTCTCTGGTAAGACTTCCTACTACTAGTCCTCAAAGACTTTTGGAAAGGAGCAAGACAAAAACCTATTTCAGCCAACCGGCGACTGTTCTTAGAAAAAAGAGCGGTCGCCGGTTTTTTTTGTGGACATGGGTGTGGGCGTGCCCCTGCGGGTCGGGCTATGCGCTGCAAGTCCTCGCTGGCGCTGCGGGCTTTCCGCTGCTATCCCTCACGCGTAGAGGAAATAGCAGCGGTCAAGATGTAGTGTGCGTTTTCGGGCTCATTTCCAGAAACGAAGCCAAAAACGCAAGCCAGAAATCCCCTCTCCCCCTGGGAGAGGGCTAGGGTGAGGGACATTTACTTGATGGTTAGGAATGGGCATTGGCAGAGCCACTCGTAGGAGCTTCGCACGCTACGAGGTCTTTTGAGCAGGCGTCCGTCGGGACCTCCACCGTAGAGACAAGGCAGTGCCTTGTCTCTACGAAGGCCTGGGCCATGGTAATGGCTTGTCACTGGTGTAGCGCTCGCCCAATTGAAAGTTTACTGCGCACCAATCATCGCCTGATAAATCTTCTCAGATACGCGGGCCATGGCGGCTACGCCTGCTTTTTCATCGGTGAGGCCTTTGGAGAGGAGGACCAGCACGTATTTCCTTCCGTCTGGCAAGAAGACAATGCCAGAGTCATGCTGTACACCGGTAATCCAGCCGGTTTTGTGGGCCACTTTCACATCAGTAGGCAGCTTGGCAGGTATAATTTCTTTGTATTTCTGATCCAGCAGAATAGCAATCATTTCTTGACTGGCCGCCGGACTTACAATCTTGCCTTGGCCCATTTGCGTGAAAAGCACCAGTAAATCATAGGCCGTGGTGGTGTTATTCAGGCCTTGGCGGTAGGCTTTGGTGTCTTCCACGCCACGGCGAACTTGGATGTCTTGGGCACCCAGTTGGCGCATGGTTTGGGTTACGTTCTGGGCATCCAGTAACTCAATGACAATGTTGGTGGCCAGATTACTGCTGTGGATGATCATTTTGTAGAGCAGCTCTGACAGCGGACGTTTCTGGCCCAGCATTTTGTGTAATTCCTGTTCGCTGTCGGCATCTGGGGCAATGGAGAAGAGGCCGTCGTCCACTATACTTTTGAATTCGTTTTTGACCAAGACTGAATCTGCGAGGTTGAATTTGCCTTGGCTGGCCTGCAAATAGGCTTCAATCAGCACCGGCGTTTTCATAGTGCTGGCCGCATGAAAGCTCTCGCGCTCGTTAATCAGCAGCTCCTGGCCGGTCTGCAAATCTTTGAACGCCACTCCAAAAGTGCCTTTCTGGGAGCCAAGTTCAGTAAGGATTTCTTCGCGAAGCTGAGACATGTTCATCTTGGGTTTGGTGACAGCGCAGCCAGAGAGCAACAAGGCCAGCAGCGGGAAAAAGAAACGAAGGCGCATAGACATAAGGTTGGGCGGAGATTTACCAATCTGCTTGAATAGTAGAACATTCGCGTAAATTTTTCAAATTTTTGGCGAAGGCACGTGGTTGCGTTTTCGGGCTCATTTCCAGAAATGAGCCCGAAAACGGCTAGAAATCCTGTTTCAGCCAGGCTTTGAAATTAACTTGGGCGTCGGGGTTGGCTCCTGGGTTTTTGCTCACTTTGTACTGCGGAAGATGGATCTGCCCGTCGGGCTGCAAGATTACGGTCAGTAATTTCTTCTGCCGGAAAAGCGTGAATTCTACTTCGGTTTGATTTTTCAGCAAGGAAAGGAGGTTGTTGTTCTCCAGTTTCCGGCCGTTGAGCGCCACCAGTTCATCTTCCACTGACAGCACCGCGGCGGCCGGCGAGTTTGGCGACACGTAACTCACCCCGTGGCTGCCCGGGGCCAACCGGAAGCCGTACATACTTTCATAGATCAGCACAGCCGGCGTTTTCTCCAGTGTGCAGCCCACGTAGTCCAGCGCGGGCACCAGCCATTTTTCAAAAGAAACCGTCCCGAAAATCATTTCCTGGAAATAATCCTCCAGCGAAATTCCGGCCACATCTTCACAAAGCCGTTGGTAATCTGCCTCCCTGTAGCCCACACTTTTCTGCCCGAAATCCTGCCACATCCGGCGCATGACATGGTCTAAGGATTTCTGGTTTTGGGTGGCTTTTCTGATCTCTAGGTCCAGCACCAGTGCGGCAATGCAGCCTTTGTGATAAATGCTCACTTTGCGGTCGGGCACGCCGGATTTGTAGCCGTCCAGCCACGTATCAAACGATGAATCTGCCACGGAAAGATTGCTTTCGCCCTGGTCCACGGCGTGGCGCTTGATGGTGGTGCTCAGTTCCTGGAAGTATTGCTCTGCCGTGAACACGCCGCTACGGGCTAGGAGATAATCGCCGTAATACGTGGTCACGCCCTCGGCCACGTAGCCGGTTCTGAAGTAATTCTCCTTCGTGAAATCATAGGGCAACATCTCTGCGGGCCTGATTTGTTTGATGTTCCACGTGTGGAAGAGTTCGTGGCAACTCACGCCCAGCAGTTCTTTGTACAACCCCGGCGACATCAACAACTCAGAAGGCCCCAACGTGATGACTGTGGAGTTCAGGTGTTCCACGCCGTGGTAATGCTGGTACGGCAAAATGATGTTCAGGAAATGATAATCTGCTACCGGAAAAGTCTCAAACAGCGCCAGTTGCTCTTGGGTAAAGGCCTTGAAATCTGGCAGAATCTGGCCCCAATCGGGAGCGCACTCGCTCTGAAACCACACGTGGAACGGAATTCCCTGCTCTTCATACATCTGGTGCTGCAGCGTGGCGCTGGCGATGAACGGCGAATCTACCAGATGGTCAAAGTTCTCAGCCTGCAAGGTTTTTGGCTCTGGTTGCGGAAGGCCGCAGGCAATCTGCCAGTCTTCCGGGATTTCTATTTCTAAAGTGCAAGGTTCGTGTTCAAAACCGTCGGCGGTGAGCAGGCAGTTGATAGGGTTCACGTAGAGGAAGTCGTCGGCCAGCCAGGAGCCGCCGGCATCCATTTGGCGGGCGTAGAAGTTGTAGCGCACTTCCAGCTTTTCGTTGCCCTGGGTTTGCACGCGCCAGCGGTCTTTGGTTTCTTTCTGGAAGGGCAGGGGAGAACCGTCTTCGTCTAATACGGCAAACCCCTGCAGTTTTTGCGCGAAGTTCTGCAGTTCATAGCGGCCCGGTCGCCAGGCGGGCAGTTGCAGGTAAAGGTCAGGCGCGGTCACGTTTTCAAACGAAGTGGCAACCTGCAAATAGCCTGAAAGCGGGTTCTGGAAAGAAAGGCGGTACTGTGTCATAAAAGCATCTAACGGAATTCTGCAAACGGAAAGCGGCCGGAAGTTGCAAGATTTTCCCGCAGCAGGCAACCTCTAATCCGTAAGTTGTTCTGTTTGAGTGTCTTTACCTAATTGTTTTGAACTAAGCCACTCACAGCCCGTTAGACCAAAGAGATAGGCTCTAAATGTTTTTTGGTCTGTTTTTTTGAAGAGAAAGCCATGAACGAGACTGAACTACAAGACGCCGCCGCCCTTGCCAAGCAGAAAAAGAAAGCCAAGAAAAAAGAGAAGGAGAAAGCCAAGGCCAAAGGCAAGCAAGACGAGATTTTGGGCAAGGAGCGCATCAGTGGCCTGACCAACATGTACCGCACCGCCGCCCGTAACCACGTGTCTTACATTGCCATCGGTGACCGCCGCGCCAACATCTTGATTGGTATCTGCACCTTGTCCATCTCCGTGATGTTCGCCATTTTTCTGCGCAAATTTGAGAACATCAACAGCTTCCTGATTCCGGCGGTACTCCTGATTCTCACCTGTACCAGCACCCTGGTGCTCGCCATTTTCTCTACGCGCCCAGACCGCACCCGCGGCTACTACACCCTGGACGAGGTTACCGACAAGGAAGTAAACCTGCTTCATTTTGAGAATTTCCACCGCATGTCCATCAAAGAATACGAACATGCCATGGACCGGCTGCTGGAGAGTGGCACCCGTTCGCGGCACGCGCTCATGCGTGATTTACACGGCCTGGGCGTGTCGGTGGCCCGCAAATACCATTACTTACGCATGAGCTACAATGTCATGATGATTGGGTTTCTGTTGACCGTTGTTGCCTTTTTCATTGTGATTTGGTGGCACCGTTAAGCATCTTTCTATCTGGGTATGGATTTCCGTTTTAGGGCTCATTTCTGGAAATGGAGCCAAAAACGGGAAAGTGTCGCTTTAAAGAACCACGCATTCCGTCCCCCTGTGAAGGGGTAGGGGGATGATTCCTCGTGCAGAAAAATACATCCCGAGAATCAAATTTTCACTTGTTGCATTTCTTTTGCCGATACTTCTTCATCGGCCTTGATCATCCCCCTACCCCCTTCAACGCGGGACGAAATGCGTGAATCTGCTTGTATTATCTAGACTTATAAGGGCTGCTATGTAAGTACCGTTTTCGGCTTCATTTCCAAAAACGAGGCCAAAAACGGAAGAGTAGTGGCCTGTGCCTCAAAGCTGTACTTGCAGGCGGAAGGGGTAACATGCAAATAGTCAATTAAAATATGGAACTTGATTTGATTTATCAGATTTGATTTCCTAATTTTGCATCCCTTAATATAATGTTTAGTGTAAGATGAAAAGAACATTCCAACCTTCGCAACGCAAAAGAAGAAATAAGCATGGTTTCCGCTCACGCATGGAAACTGCCAATGGTAGAAGAGTATTGGCTAGCAGAAGAGCTAAAGGCCGTCATAAACTGACCGTTTCTGACGAAAGAAGACACAAAGCCTAATTTTTCTGAGTAGCTCGCTGCAAGGCCTCGTCCCTATGGACACCTTCACTGAACATTCTGCAGAAGAGCCACAGAATTCTTATAGATTCAAGAAGGAAGAACGTTTACGGAGCAAGAAGCTGATTGAACAGCTGTTCCGTGAAGGTTCTTCTTTCAATTCCTATCCGTTGCGGTTTGTGGCGCTCCAATTGCCACAGCCCACCACGCCGCCCGTGCAGGTGCTGGTTTCCGTGTCTAAGCGGTACTACAAAAAAGCCGTGGACCGCAACCGCCTCAAGCGCCAGATGCGCGAGGCCTTCCGGCTGGCCAAACCCACTATTGCTCAATTAAATACTGGCCAAAACGGCTGGGTGATTGGCATTCTCTACGTGGGCAAAGAAAAAAATCCTTTCAATATCATCAGTAAAAAACTAAATTCAGGACTGGAGCGTTTGTTTACTAAATAGTTACGCCTTCACTTCCCGTTTTTTCTTTTTTACCTGTTGCTATGCTGAAGAAATCTATTGCTGGCCTTGTCTTGGTAGGTACTACCTGGGGCCTTTTCTCCTTCTCTTCTGGCTCTGAGCGCTACTTTGATATCGCCAAAAACCTGGACATTTTCGCCACGCTCTTCAAAGAGGTGAATACCTATTACGTAGACGATGTGGCGCCCACCAAACTGGTGCGCACCGGCATTGACGCCATGCTCAAGAGCCTGGACCCCTACACTAACTACATTCCCGAAGACGATATTGAGGATTTTAGGACCATGACCACCGGCAACTACGGCGGCATTGGCGCCCTGGTGGGCAAGCGCGACGGAAGACATATTGTGTCTCTGCCACATGAAGGCTCCCCTGCCCAGAAAGCGGGTCTGTTGATTGGCGACGAGATTGTGAAGATTGACGGCGTGGAGCTAGCCAGGAAAACTGACAACGAAGTCAGCAAGCTGCTCAAAGGCCAGGCCGGCACGCTGGTGAAGCTGGAGATAAAACGCTTTGGGGCAGATAAACCGCTGGTGCTGGACGTGACGCGCGGCAACATTCACATCAACAACGTGCCGTATTATGGTATGGTCACGCCGGAAATCGGTTACTTGCAGCTGTCGGGTTTTACCGTAGATGCGGGCGCTGAGGTGCGTAAGGCCGTGGTGAAACTGAAAGAGCTGGGCGCGAAGAAAGTGATTCTGGACCTGCGCGACAACCCGGGTGGTTTGCTGAACGAAGCCGTGAACATCTCCAACCTGTTCTTGCCCCGCGGCAAAGACATTGTGAGCACCAAAAGCAAAGTCGCTGACTGGAACAAGATGTACAAAGCCTTAGACGAACCACTAGACATGCAAATGCCCATGGCCGTTCTGACCAGCACCAACAGCGCCTCGGCGTCTGAGATTGTGGCGGGTGCGCTGCAAGACTATGACCGCGCCGTGCTGATTGGAGAAAGAACATTCGGGAAAGGTTTGGTGCAGATGACACGTCCTTTGTCCTATAATTCGCAGTTGAAAGTGACCACCGCCAAATACTACATTCCCAGCGGGCGCTGCATTCAAGCCATTGACTACGCCCACCGCAACGCCGATGGGTCTCTGAATAAAATTCCGGATTCTTTGCGCGTGGCGTTTAAAACGGCCAATGGCAGAGTGGTGTATGACGGCGGTGGCATTAGCCCAGACCTGGAAGTGAAAGAGAAACCGGTGCCAGACATTATTCGGAAACTGATGACCAAAAACTACATCTTTGACTACGCCACTCGTTTCAGGGCCAGCAATGCCAGCATTGGCGACGCCAAATCGTTTAAAGTGTCAGAGGCCGAGTATCAGAAATTTGTTTCGTTCCTGAACGGGAAAGATATTTCGTATTCCACAGATGTAGAGAAAGCCCTGGACAACATGATTAAGAAGGCCAAGGAAGACAAGCACTATGAAGAAGTGAAAACTGACATTGAGCAAATCAGAAAGAAAGTGGCTGCTAACAAGGGCAATGACTTGATGCGCTTCAAAGCTGAAATCACGGAGTTGCTGGAGCAGGAGATTGTTTCTAGGTATTACTTGCAGAAAGGGTTGGTAGAGGCCACGTTCAATGATGACCAAAATATTCTGGCCGCCGTGGAAGTGTTGAATAACCCCACCAAATACCAGGGCCTGCTTTCGGCTAAGAAATAACACACTCTACATATTTAATATAGTTGTGCGGATTTAATAATTATATAAGTGTTCAATATCAAAGATAAGCTAACAGTTGAGGATGTTTATCTTTGGATGGACGGAGGAACGGTAACTCTGGTTATGCAAGACCAAAGTTCTCAGACGTGCGAAATTGAGTTTGTTCAGAAGGTTTCTTTAAAAAGATATGACCACCTTCCCAGACCGGGTAGCCTTCTGATAAACAGGAAAGAAGTTGAGGTAAGGTCAGAACTTGAAAAGGAAATACTGATTGCCGTTCAAGGAGCTGAATGGGGTAAAGGAATTAAAGAAGAGGATAAAAATAGCTTTAAAAGGATTATAGAAGATTGTATTGATTTTGTCAAATCGGAGCGCTATAGAGATTTAGCCCAAACCCATATTTAAAATAACTCCGCACACCAACATGTAAATGCCAACTTCATCAGACGACCTTGTCACAGGTTACATAAGTACAATAAGAGTGCAGATTCCTGTTTTTGGTCTCGTTTCCAGAAATGAGCCCGAAAACAGGAATTTCTGTGACGGTCACTCTTAAGTTAGAAGATTTGTAGTCTATTATATATAGTATAGCAAGGGCAACCAGCGCATGGTTGCCCTTTTGTTTTAGAAACGCGTAGCTTTGTACTTCATCATCGGGCGTGCCCGGTAAATAAGCCATGGCCTATATTTTATCATTAGAGACGTCTACCAAGGTTTGCTCCGTGGCTTTGCACCATGAACAGCAGCTGCTGTCATATGCCGAACTGCAGATGGAGAAATCACATTCGTCACATATTACGGTCATGGTGCAGCAGGTGCTGGAATACGCGGGCGTTTCTTTGTCTGGTGTGGCGGCAGTGGCAGTTTCGGGTGGGCCAGGTTCTTATACCGGCTTGCGAATTGGTTCCGGCACGGCCAAAGGCTTATGCTATTCCCTGGATATTCCTCTGATTTCGGTGGACACGCTTTCGGCCATGGCCCAACAGGTGATTTCCATGACGCCTTCGCCGGAGCGGTTTCTGTTCTGTCCCATGTTAGATGCGCGTCGGGCAGAGGTCTACGCCAGTTTACTGACCCATGATTTACAGGTGCGCCAGGAAGTGGCTCCGGTTATTTTAGATGAAGCTAGTTTTGCCTCCATTTTGGAAACAGAGCAGATAATCGTGTTCGGGAACGGAAGCGACAAAGCCCAGCAACTGATGGGCCCACACCCGAACGCTTTTTACGTCTCGCATGTTCATCCTTCGGCTAAGGCCATTGGGGCGTTGGCCTGGGAGAAATTCCAAACGCAGCAATTGGAAGATGTGGCCTACTTTGAGCCCTTTTATTTAAAGGAAGTATATATCACCAAACCAACCGGTAACTAACGGAGATATGGAAGAATTTGTAAACAGAGTCGCCAACAGCGGTTTGGTCACTCTCAATTTAGAAGAATACCTGCACCCCGGCGAGCGCGTGGTCTATGATATAAAAGACAACCTGTTCATGGAATTGATGCTCCGCGAAAAAGACTTCAGGGCTTTTGTGAAAGAGCATGACTGGTCACAGTACCAAGGCAAGAACGTCGCCATCATCTGCTCCACAGATGCCATTGTGCCCACCTGGGCCTATATGTTATTAGCCAGCAAGCTCCAGCCCTACGTGAACAGATATGTGTTTGGTGATTTAGAAGCTTTGGAGCAGGCCTTGTTGCAAGACGCTATTGCCTCAATAGACCCAGAACAGTACCGCGAAGCCAAATTAGTGATTAAAGGCTGTGGCCAGATTCCGGTTCCAACCTATGCGTACGTGGAAATCATGCATAAACTCTTACCGGTAGCCAGCAGCATTATGTATGGAGAACCCTGTTCTACGGTGCCTATCTATAAGAAGCCAAAGGAAAAGACGGTTGCCGAATAGTTTTTTTAATGCCCTGGAACTTCAGTTCAAGGATTTTAGTTAGGGAAAAGTGCTTAATAGGGGCATGTAAATAGGCAAGTAAGGAAAGACTCAAAAAATCTTAGCAGACATAACGAGTTAAAAGCTTTAATGTAAGATGTTGAGGGCGATAGAGATCCTGATGATGGCTAAGTTGTAACGTGCATAACGGCGCAGCCTGAAACGCATCTCGCTATAAAAAGTTTCGCCTCCCCGC